>NZ_CP118267.1:317074-634148 GCF_030062155.1 Pantoea sp. Lij88
CTTGTTGGGATGAAGCTGAATAACTTCACCACTGTTTTTGGTCACTGACAGAAAAGGTTCTAGTAACGCTTTGTTTTCGTTGTCTTTATCTGCCATGGCGTAAGATCTTCATTCTGTGGATGAAAGGGATCGTTTTCTGACTACAGTGAACATTAGCACTGTTTACAGTGAACATTCTACCTGGTACAGTGAATAAAGTACTGATTACAGTGAACACTTTACTGATTATAGTGAACACGATCACCCTTTCAGCCCTTGTGGGGCGTGGCCTGCGACGATCGGGGATCTCTTAGGATCTCTCTATGATCTATTAAGGATCGTTTTTTAGGATCTGGTCACTGTATAAGTGGAAAACTCCTTCAAACGTCATCTTCATATACCTTAGCCGCCCGAGAAATATCTCCGGCAATCTGCATGTTATTTATCAGCCTGATCGGGTCCTGACAAAGCAGATTCTCGTTTAATAAACAACTTCCTCACTATTATTCATTTTTCATCATCAACTACAGCGCGTATCGTCTCTCCATCACTGACCGAATGAGGAAAACGGCACCATGACTGAACATGTCCTATCACGTAATCCCGCAACAGGTGAAATTCTGGCACGCTATCCACTGCAGAACGCGGCAGAGCTGGAACAGACGCTGGCGACCAGCGCATCTGCTTTTGCGGCATGGAAACAGAGCAGCATGGCGGACCGGGTCCGCGTTCTGCGTCAGCTCGGCGAGCAGCTGCGTCTGCGTGAACCTGATCTCTCCCGTATGATCACGCTGGAAATGGGTAAACCCATTGCTCAGGCGCGGGCTGAAGTTCTGAAATGCGCGAACTTATGCGACTGGTATGCGGAACATGGCCCTGCAATGCTGGCCGATCAGCCGACTCAGATTGCTGATGCGTGGCAACGATTCCGTCCTGTTGGCGTGATCCTGGCAGTAATGCCATGGAATTTCCCCCTGTGGCAGGTTCTGCGGGGCGCAGTGAGCATGTTGCTGGCAGGTAACACCTATCTGCTGAAACACGCGCCTAACGTCATGGGAAGCGCCACACTGATGGCTGAGCTCTTCAGTGCAACCGATCTCCCGGCGGGTGGCTTTAACCTGATCAACGTCGACAACGACGGTGTCTCCGTCGCGATCAAAGATGATCGTATTGCCGCCGTCGCGGTTACTGGCAGCGTGCGGGCTGGCGCGGCAATCGCCGCACAGGCGGGTGCCGCGTTGAAGAAAACCGTGCTCGAGCTGGGCGGATCCGATCCCTTTATCGTGCTGGCGGATGCCGATCTTGATGAAGCGGTTAAATCTGCCGTCATCGGTCGTTTCCAGAATACCGGGCAGGTCTGCATGGCAGCTAAACGCTTTATTGTCGAAGCATCCATCGCGGAAGAGTTTGAGAAGCGCTTCACGGCAGCCGTTCAGGCACTCACCATGGGCGATCCGCTGGATGAAAACACCTTCCTGGGGCCGATGGCTCGTGCCGATCTGCGTGACGAACTGGATGGACAGGTAAAAGCAACCTTGAGTGAAGGTGCGCGTCTGGTACTGGGTGGCGAGAAAGTGGCAGGGCAGGGGAACTACTATGCGCCGACCATCCTCGCGGATGTCACCAGCAACATGACTGCGTTCAGACAGGAGTTGTTCGGGCCGGTTGCCGCCATTGCCGTAGCGCGGGATCCACAGCATGCGCTGGAGATCGCCAACGACAGCGAATTTGGCCTCAGCGCCACTGTCTGGAGCGGTAACGAAGAGATAGCCGATCGTCTGGCGCTACAACTGGAAGTTGGCGCGGTGTTTATTAATGGCAACGGTGCGTCCGATCCTCGCGTTACCATCGGTGGCGTGAAAAAAAGTGGCTACGGCCGTGAGCTGTCGCACTTCGGTGTGCACGAATTCTGTAATGTGCAGACCGTGTGGAAGAACCGCCGCTAGTTATTACTGCGCAGCCGGAAGATAAGCGGGCGCTTTTTTAGTGCCCGCACTGAGCGGACGCAGCAACCGATGCGGTGCAAACGCACTCAGCATGGGTGAGCCTGTGCCGCTCAGCATCTCCTCAGCCACCAGCCTGCCCAGTAACGGGGCAAGGGTCATGCCGCTATGGCTGACCATCAGATAGACGCGTGCTGACTCATTGATGTAGCCCAGGGCAGGCAATCCATCTGCCGGACGCGATCGCTGTCCTGTTTCAATCCGCTCAATTCTCGCCCCTTCCGTGTTTTTGAACAGCCGCCGCAATCGACGCAGCATCTCTTTGCCAATCAGTCCATCCGGTGAGACCGGACGCGCCGGATCGGCATGCTGATCCAGATCCAGCGCCTGCAGCATCAGACGACCACCACCATCCGGCCGCACATTCAGCTCCGGGGTAATCAGATTGGCTTTAAGTGATATCGGCAGAGGCTGCGTCTGCGCAAGAAAACTGCAGGCAGCCGGATCGGCACGGTTTGCATCGGTCATCGCCAGTTCAAGTCCGCACTGGCTCAGCAGCTCTGGTGCCCAGCGGCCGGTCGCCAGCACCAGCCGATCGCCGCGCCATTCATCACCACTGGCCAGCGTAAGATGCACATCCCCAGCCGATTCCGTCAGCGTCGTCACCTCACTATTGCAGACCAGCTGACCCCCACTGACGCGCAGGTCAGCCAGCAGTGAGGCGATAAACAGGCTCGGATAAAGCAGACACTCTGACGGGAAAAACCACGCGTGCTGAACGCGGGGATCGAGCCGCAGCTCGGGCACGGCACACAGTAGCGCGGCGCGGCTACGTTTCTCAACGGGGTAATCCAGCGTAGTGAGCTTTGCTGCGCGCTGCACCAGCTGTCGCAGGGAGGATTCATCGGCTGCCCACTCCAGCGTGCCGGTTTCCAGCAGCCAACGGGGCGATGCAGGATGACTGGCCTGCCAGCGCTTATGCTCGTCTATCGCATGGGCATTAAGATCATGGTAGCGGGTGGGTTCTTTGCCGTTGGCATTGACCCAGGCATAGCTGATCTGACTGGTTCCGCTGCCAGGGTAGTTTTTATCGAAGACGGTGACCTGTGCGCCCCGTCGCGACAATGACTGCGCGACGGCTAAACCCAGCACGCCTGCACCGATTACGGCAATACGTTGTGGCATATCTGGTCTCTCCTGAACAGAGATCAGCGGGTAACGGCTACCCGCCGTGTCGCTTCACTATTGCGAACTCAAAGAAGGCCGTCAACCATCGCTTCAGGCGGTTGTCTCATCGAACCAGGCAGGTACCGGATCGGCCAGATTGATCCAGTGCTCAGGGCCTGCAGCCATCTCATCGGGTGTCAGCAGTGCGTGGTCCAGAGCGGCAAGTATCTGTTTTTCATCCATTTCAATGCCGATGAATACCAGCTCCTGACGTGCATCGCCGGTGCCTTCCTGCCATTGTTCTGCGATGAAATTGAGTGAGTCTGCATCCTGTGGCCACTCCGTTCGTGGCACGCTGACCCACCAGCGCCCGGCATAACCCTGACGCGCCACTGCGCCCGCCTGCGACCACATCGCGGCATAGTCAGGCCGGCTGGCGAGCCAGAAGTAGCCTTTAGAACGAATAACCCCGTCAAGCTGGTGATTAACTACTTCCCAGAAACGCTGCGGATGGAACGGACGGCGGGCGCGATAGACAAAACTGCGAATGCCATACTCCTCTGATTCAGGCTGATGCTCACCGCGAAGTGTCTGCAACCAGCCGGGAGCCTGTGCTGCCCGGTCGAAATCGAACCGATTGGTATTCAGCAGGCAGTCCAGCGGCACCTGGCCAAATTCGCTGTTCACAATGAGTGCGTGCGGGTTAAGCGCACGCAGCATGCCCTGCAGTTCATGCAATTGCGTCTGGCTGAGCAAATCCGTTTTGTTCAGAACCAGCAAATCACAGAACTCAATCTGATCCACCAGCAAATCAACCACTGACCGCTCATCCTCCTCGCCCAGCGACTCGCCGCGAGACTGAAGATCATCGACTGAACGGTAATCGCGCAGGAAGTTGAAGCCATCCACTACGGTAATCATGCTATCCAGACGGGCATATGCCGACAGGCTTTCACCTTCTTCATCTTCAAACGTAAAGGTTTCAGCAACCGGCAGCGGTTCAGAGATGCCGGTAGACTCAATGACCAGATGATCGAAGCGACCGGCCTGCGCCAGACGTTTCACCTCCAGCAGCAGGTCTTCCCGCAACGTGCAGCAGATGCAGCCGTTACTCATTTCGACCAGCTTTTCATCCGTGCGTGACAGCTGTGCGCCGCCATCACGCACCAGCGCAGCGTCAATATTAATTTCAGACATATCATTAACGATGACCGCGATCCGCCGTCCTTCGCGGTTGTTGAGAATGTGATTGAGCAGGGTGGTTTTACCGGCACCGAGAAAGCCGGAGAGGACCGCAACCGGCAGACGGGGATCCCCGGATGTGAGAAGGGAGAGTGGCATACTATTACCTGTGAGCAGTGATTAATATGTTATAACATAACATTTATGACCTCATTTTCAATCGGGATTTCCACCTGGGTGTTGGATAATGAAGATTGATAAGAAAAAAGGAGAAGAGATGCAACAACTCACACTGGTGCCGCGTCTTGTGCCTGATGTCAGAAGCGGCGCGAAAACATCAACGATACGCTGGCAGGAAGCCGATATCGTCACCGGCCCGCTGAAACTGGTGAATGAGCAGGATGCCGGGGACACGGTCATCGTCTGGGTGACGAAAATCGAAACACTGTGCTTAAGCGAGGTGGCCGCGCGGCTGGGGAAAGAGGCGGAATGGCCGGATGCGGAGCTGCTGGCAGGGATGCGCGAGCACTATCCGGCAATCCGGCTGAGCAGTGAGGTGCAGCTGATCACTCACCTCACGCCCGCCGAAACGCAGCAGAAGCTCACTGAACGGTGATCAGCTGTGCTCAATCACCAGCAGCGCCAGTGTATCGGCTTCCAGCGCCCGGAAGATATGCAGCTCATCGCCCGGATAGGTAATGTAATCACCCACATCCAGCTCCACCGCACTGTCGACCGGGCCAACCAGCGCACGCCCTTTAGCCATAATAATATGCTCGATGGTATTGGGAATATGAGGCTGGGATATGCGTTCGCTGCCGGGCTGAACCTCCAGCAGATAGATATCACGCCGGACGCCGGGCGGGCAGGATGCCAGCAAAACGGCCTGATAATCAGCCAGATCGGCGGTCACTGTAAGGCCTTCTCCACGACGGATCACCTGCAGACGACGCGCATCCGGCTCCAGCAGACGTGAAAAGGGGATATTCAGCGTCACGCACAGCGACCACAACGTCTCAATCCCCGGATTACCATTACCCGCTTCCAGCTGTGACAATGTGGATTTGGCGATCCCTGCGCGGCGCGCCACTTCAGCCAGTGACAGGCCGGCTCGCTGACGTTCACGCACTAAGGCATTGGCAATAATGCTGATAGGGGTATTCAAACGCACTCCTGATAACCTGAATGTTTTTTATATCGAACATAATGTTCGTCTTGTAAAACGCTGTCGCGGTGTTCATTATATCGGATATACGTTCATTATGAGACAGAGTGATGCTTTTTCCGCAAATGCAGTTGCTGGACAAAGGGGTGGTCAAGGCGATTTTTCTGGTCTGCCTGGCTGATGGAATTGTCGGATTATCCTATGGCTCGCTGGCTTCCGCCGACGGGTTTCCGCTCTGGGTGCCGCTGGCGCTGTCAACGCTGGTGCTGGCGGGCGCGTCGGAGTTTCTGTTTATCGGCATCGTGGCCGGAGGAGGCAGCCCTTTTACCGCCGCCGCGGCGGGTCTGCTGGTTAACGCGCGTCACCTGCCGTTTGGCATTGCAGTCAAGGATCTGGTGGGAAAGGGTCCGTCCGGCTGGTTTGGCTGTCACATCATGAACGATGAAAGCGTGGTGTTTGGTATCTCTCAGCCGCAGCTGGCTCAGCGTCGCAGCGCCTACTGGCTGTGCGGCATCGGTATTGGCTTTATCTGGCCGGTGAGTGTGATGACCGGGGCGGCGATTGGGAAGTTTATTCCTGACGTCTCGGTAATCGGCCTGGATGCGGTATTCCCGGCCATCCTGATCGCCCTGATCTTCCCGGCGCTGCGCCAGCGACGCACGCGAATCCCTGCCACCGTCGGCGCGCTGCTCTCCCTGCTGGCGACGCCGCTGGTCCCGGCAGGCATGCCGGTGCTTTTCTCACTGCTGGGCCTGCTGACATGGAGATCGCGCAAATGACGCATCAGGGAATGATCATTGCCGGGATCGCCATGCTGGCTGCCGGAACGTATCTGATGCGCTTTGCCGGCGTCAGGCTGGGAAACCGTCTGCCGATCAGCGAACGCACCCAGCAGATGCTCTCAGACGCTGCCACGGTATTGCTGCTGGCGGTTGCGGCCACGACGACGCTGTTTGAGGGCCAGCATTTTGCCGGTGTGGCTCGGGTGGCTGGCGTGGGCTTTGCCCTGTTGCTGGCATGGCGTCGGGCGCCGCTGATTGTCATTATTCTGGGAGCGGCGGCGATGACGGCGCTGCTGCGTTTCCTCGGCGTGCCCTGACGCTGTTGTACCCTGACGCTGTTGTACCCTGACGCGTCCGGGATTGCTATCTGACCGGGCATCACGGCATGATGACGACTCATTACCCGCCCGGAGTTTTTCCATGAATCGTCCGCTTCAGATTGGTCTTCTGCTTTTCCCTGATGTCACCCAGCTCGATTTAACCGGTCCGTGGGAAGTGTTTGCGCGCACGCCCGGCGTTGAATGTCATCTGATCTGGAAAGATCGTCAGCCGGTACGCTCCGATCGCGGCCTGTCGATAGTGCCCACCACCACGTTTGATACGTGCCCGCCGCTGGATGTGATCTGTGTGCCTGGCGGGCCGGGGCAGATCGCCCTGATGTCAGACGACGTCACGCTGAATTTTCTTCGTCAGCAGGCCGCTCAGGCGCAGTGGATAACGTCGGTCTGCACCGGGTCGCTGGTGCTGGGGGCCGCCGGATTGCTGAAGGGATACCGTGCGACCTCGCACTGGAGTTCCATCGATCAGCTGGCCTTGCTGGGCGCGGAGCCGGTCAGTCAGCGGGTGGTGCGTGACCGCAATCGTATCAGTGGCGCGGGCGTGACATCAGGTATCGATTTCGCCCTGACGCTGGTGGCAGAAATCGCCGGTGATGCGGTCGCAAAAGCGGTTCAGCTGCAGATGGAATATGATCCCGAACCGCCGTTCACCAGCGGGTCGCCGCAAACCGCACCGCCACAGGAAGTGGAGCAGGCAAGGGCGAAAATGGCGGCGTTTCTCGCCACACGCCGTGAGGCAACCGAACGTGCCGCGCAGAGGCTACAGGCTGATCAGCTTACGGATGCCGGGGATACGCAACAGCAGAAGTGACAGCGCCATCGAAAAAATCAGCGTCAGGGCGATAACCAGCAGTTTATCGCCCAGCGTCTGAATGTGGATTGCGGCGGCCAGCAGGCCAAAAACCAGATAGTGCAGGATATAAACGCCGGTCATGGTCTTCCCGAGAATGGTCAGAAACGACGTCAGCCACTGACCTTTTTCCGGCAGGCGAACCGCGTTAATGCTGATCACGATCAGCAGAACCAGCAGATAAACCTGCGAGCCCGTCAGCTCCACATCGTTGTGGGTCGCCAGAAAGCGCGCAATAAAGTAATGGCGTTCATAAAGCCAGGTGAAGAGATAAACCGCAGGCAGCAGCAGCAGGCTGATCCTTATCACTCTGGGTGAAGTCAGCAACTGCATCACGCGCGGGGCGGCCATCAGCCGGCCTGTAAGGTAGTAGAGCACCCACGTCCAGATACGGTATTGCGGCAGCAGCGAGAAGGCGCGCTGGTCAGGATAGAGGCTGGCGAGCAGGTCATAGGCAAACGCCGACACCAGCAGCAGCAAAATTCCGGCTGCCATCAGCCCTGGCCGCTGAATCAGCCGGTCGATCAGGGGATGCGAGACGTAAATCACAATCAGCGCAATCACGAACCACGGCTGAATCAGGTAGCCCTTATGGTGCATCCCGGCAAACCAGAAAAAGCTGAACCAGAAGATAAAAATCAGCAAAATGCGGCGGATTTTCCCCAGCTGCCATGCGGGCGTGTGCAGCTCACCGGCGTCGATATAGCCACTCAGCAGAAAATAGAGTGGCGTGGCAATCGTCGAGACAAAACTCAGCACGTTCAGCGTCAGATTAATGTCGTAATGATAGCTGTCGTAGCTCTGGTAAAGCGTAAAAAACGACACGGCGGTCATGCAGGCCAGCGTCTTCAGCATTGCCAGCCCGGTCTTATTCACCACGCACCTCCCGGCCGTGGAAGCAGCGATAGATCACCGGCAGCACCAGCAGGGTCAGCACGGTCGCAAATCCCAGACCAAAAATAATCACTACGGCCATGCTCTGGAAGAAGACGTCACGCAGCAGCGGCAACAGGCCCAGCACCGTGGTAAACGCCGTCAGCAGGATAGGGCGGAGACGCGAGGTCGCCGCATCAATAATCGCCAGCTGCAGCGACTTCTCCTGCTGGAACAGCCGAATCTCCTCAATCAGCACGATCCCGTTACGGATCAACATCCCCGACAGGCTCAGCAGCCCAATCAGCGCCATGAAGCCAAACGGAATCCCGGTGATTAAAAAGCCACAGGTCACGCCAATCAGCGCCAGCGGCACGGTGATCCAGATAGCGATAGCATCGCGCAGAGAGTTAAACATCAGCACGGTAATGATAAACATCGCCAGGAAGCCCACCGGCAGCGAACTGAGCAGCCCGCTTTGCGCTTCACGTGAACTCTCCAGCTCGCCACCCCATTCAAGCCGGTAGCCAGACGGAAGTTTCAGTTGATCGATCTGCGGCTGAACCCGCGCGATAACCTGGGCGGAGGTGAATCCTGAGGCAGGATCGGGATCGGTCTGCACGGTCAGTACGCGCGTGCGATCACGACGCATAATCAGCGGATTCTCCCACTCCAGACGGAAGTCAGAAACCACGTTGTTCAGCGGCACAAAGTGCTGCAGGGCCGCGCTCCAGAGCTGGATGTTCTCAATGTGATCGACACTCTGCCGCTCTTCGTCCGCCGGGTAGAGCATGACCGGCATCAGGCGCGATCCGTCCCGGAAAATACCCACCGCGTCGCCGCTGAAATTCATTCTCAGCGCCTGATCGATATCGCGCTTTTCAATGCCCAGTTCCTGACCACGCAATGCCGAAAAGACCGGACGGATCACTTTGCTGCGCTCCTGCCAGTCGTTACGCACCGGGAAGGTCGATCCCTCCGCCAGGAAAATCGCATCCAGCTGGCTGCCGATGTGACGCAGCACTTCCGGATCGGGGCCGATCACTCGCAGGGCAATGACACTGTCGCTGGCGCTGCCAAACTGAATTCGCTTGATGCGCTGATTCACCTGCGGGAAGTTCTGCTGAATGTACTGCTCGGTCTTCCGCGACAGCGCATCCAGCTGTCGCGCATCCTTAACCCGCACCATAATCTGGGCGAAGTTGCTGTACTGGCGCGTCGCGTCATAGGTCAGGGTAAAGCGCAGTGCGCCCTGGCCCACCGTGGTGACCGTCGCCGCAACAGCCGGATCCTGATTAATAAACCGGGCAATTTCCGCCGCCGTATCGGCGGTGTAATGGATATCGGTGCCATAGGGCAGCCAGAGGTCGGTGAAAAACACCGGCGTGCTGGAGGAGGGGAAGAAGTTCTGTTTCACCAGGGTAAAGCCATACAGCGACAGCGCCAGCAGCGCCACCATCACAGTCAGCGTGGTGAGGCGGAAACGCAGCAGGCCGCCCAGTGCCCGACGATAAAGCCGGAAGACCACGCCCTGATAAGGCGCAGTGGGTTCAGTTTGTTCAGGCTTAGCCGCGCCCCGGCGCTTCTCGCTCCAGTTGATAAACACCGGGGTTAAGGTCAGCGCCGTGACCCAGCTCAGCATCAGTGAAATCAGCAGCACCTGGAACAGCGATTTACAATATTCCCCGGTCGAATCCTGTGACAGACCAATCGGTGCAAAGGCGAGGATCGCAATCACCGTGGCGCCCAGCAGCGGCAGGGCGGTGCGCCGCACCATGCGGGCAATCGCCTGCTGTAAGGGGTTTCCGCGCTGGTGGTCGATCTTGACCCCTTCAACCACCACGATGGCATTATCCACCAGCATGCTGAGCGAAATAATCAGGGCGCCCAGCGACACCCGCTGCAGCTCAAGCTTAAACAGGTTCATGATCAATAACGTACCGAGCACATTTAGCGCCAGTGAGGCGGCAATCACCATGCCGCTGCGCAGGCCCATAAACAGCAGCAGCGTTCCCACCACAATCGCCAGCGCCATCAGGAAGTTGAGGATAAAGCCATCAACCGACTGTTTCACCTCATGCGCCTGGTTGTAAAACACCTTCAGGCTGATTCCGGCGGGCGTATCCTGCTGATAGTGCGTCATTCGGGCGGAGAGCGCGTCGCCAACATCGATGACATTGACGCCGGGCGCAAACGAAATGCCGACTGCCAGTGCCGCTTCACCGTCAGCAAAGTAGATATTGGCCGGATTATCGGTCACGCCACGCGTCAGGGTCGCAATATCGCGCAGATGCACATTCTGCGGGCTGCCCGCAGGCAGAATCGGCAGATTAGCCAGATTGTCGAGTGTCTTCAGCTCGCCGGTAGGATGAAAACGGATCGATTCGCTATCAACCCTCAGCGTTCCGGCACTGGCGACGCTGTTATTCCGGCTCAGCAGATCGGCGACGCGTTGCGGCGTCATGCCATAGGCGGTCATTTTGCTGGCGGAAAGCGCGATGCGGATCTCCTCCTGCTCAACGCCCGCGACCGCAACTTTCGCTACGCCGGGCACCAGCACCAGATCACGGCGCAGCTGATCGGCATAGTTGCGCAGTTCGCTGTTCGTATAGTCTTTGCCGTGGATAACGAAGAAGTAGCCATAAACGTCGCCGAAGTCATCGTTTACCAGCGGAGCCTGCACGCCAGGCGGAAACTGCCGGGCCGCGTCGTCGACCCGGCGGCGTAACTCATCCCAGATTTGCGGCAGCTGATCGGCCAGATAGCGGGTATGAATATTGACGGTAATCTGCGACAGGCCATTGCCTGAAATAGACGTCACATTATCCAGTGACGGCAGGCGTTGCAGCGCATTCTCCAGCGGCAGCGTGACCTCCTCTTCAACCTGCTGGGCCGACGCGCCGGGATACTGAGTGACGATTACCGCCGACTTAATGGTGAACAGCGGATCTTCAAGGCGGCCAATGTTCAGCAGGGCATAGATACCCCCCACGCCCAGCAGCAGAATGACCATCCAGATGCGAATCGGTTTATCAATGAAATGCTCCTGAATACGCATTATAACCCCCGCTCACGCTGCCAGATGCGTACCGCTTCACCGTCACGCAGCTCACCGACGCCGGCAGCGACAATGCGGTCGCCCGGCTTCAGCCCGCTGATGATTTCAATGCCCTGCGCGGTGAGACGACCCACTTCCACCGGCTGATCTTTAACACGCAGCGCCTCGCCATCCTGCTCAACCAGCCAGACATGCGGCTGATTGGTGGGGCTGCGATCGGGATTAAATACCGCAGCTGCCGGCACCACCAGCCGCGGCTGGGCAGGAGCATTTGGCAGGTTATGCAGCCTGACGCGCACCGAGCCACTGAGACCGGCAACGCCAGGCAGATCCGCCGGACGCGGCATGGTCAGCACCACCTGATACGTCAGCGTCGCGGCGTCGGTCTGGCTGGTATGCTCTTTGTATTGCGCGGCAAAAAAGCGGCCTGGCAGGGCGTTAAACTGCACCTCAGGCTGATAGTGAATATTCTGGATATCGAGACTGGTAAAGAGGGTTTCCGGTAGCGTGAAGATCACGTCGAGCAGATCGGCGCGGGTCAGCAGCGCAATCGGCTGTCCGGCGGCGACCACCTGATGATTACGCGCCTGCACCCGTGCAATAACGCCATCGAACGGCGCGCGGAGGGTCAGAAACTGTAACTCCTCCTGCGCGATTTTCAGTGCAGTCGCGGCGGCATCACGGTTAGCGCGCTGAATATCCATCTCAGACTTTGAAACCGCGCTGCGCTGCGCCAGCGTGTTAAAGCGCTGAAATTGCCGCTCCGCCAGCTGCAGCGCTGTCTGACGGTCACGCACCCGCAGTTTTGCATCCGCATCATTCAGGGTGGCAAGCAATTGCCCTGATTTCACAGGCGTTCCGTCATGTATATCGAGCTGGACCAGCTGGCCCGCGCGTTTAAATGCGAGGTCAGTATTATCACCTGCCTGAATACGGGCAGGGAAAACCCGGATATTCTGCGCGATATCTGATTCAAGGGTGAAAACTTTAATTACACGCGGTGGCGGTGCATCCGGTTCTTTTTTTTGATCGCAGGCTGTCATAAATAAACAACAGAGAAAAACGGGGATAATCTTGCGTTTAATCATTTTCTTCGCCTTAACATCAGCTATTTCACAGCAGTTTAATAAGCGTTAAGGCGTCATTAGCCCTGATGCTTATCGCGACCGGGATAAAATTAATTTGAATATTCGTCATCTTATTTTAACGAGACGGCAACGCCGCTTCGTCTGAATCGGATTATGCCGCCATGTGCGAAACCACCAGCCAGGTGAGTAAGCCTACCAGCGTGGTAGCGACGACCGCGAGAATAACGAAACCGCAAAGCATGATAATGCTCTGTTTTTTCATCAGAGTTTCCTTTTGCGAGCCAGAGTAAAAACCGTTGCACACTGCATCAGCCTGCTTAAACAATAGCTAAACAAAAACAACGTTGTCATTCTCATAATATAGGTTAGATTTAATTTAGCCATTTAATGTTATCCATCAGACGTTTCTTACCTAAATATGATATCGGTCATTACCGGCGGGAGAGGCATGCCGCAAAATGCCTGCCTTTTAATTGCGCCTTTAATTCATCGCTAAATGGCACGAGGTTTATATATGCTAAATAATGATAAGCAGGATAAAGCGTTAGCTTTATCTGACCGCCCCTGGTATCAGCGTAGTGTGGACGAAATATTTTCCGACCTGCAGAGTTCACCCGCAGGATTATCGACTGCCACCGCACAGGAACGTCTGCAGAAACAGGGTCCCAACGCGCTTCCGCAAAAAGCGGAAAAATCAGCACTCCTCAAATTCATCGCGCATTTTAAAGATGTGCTCATCTATATTCTGCTGGCGGCAGCGGTGATCACCGCGATCATGGGCCACTGGGTGGATACCTTTGTCATTATCGGCGTGGCTGTCATCAATGCCCTGATCGGCTTTATTCAGGAGAATAACGCCGAGAAATCGCTGAAAAGCATCCAGAACATGCTCGCCAGCGAAGCGATGCTGGTGCGGGATGGCAGGCAGGTCACGGTCGCAACGCGCGATATCGTGGTCGGCGACGTCGTGATGTTACGGCCAGGCGACAAAATTCCGGCTGACCTGCGACTGTTTGAAGTCAACAACCTGCGGGTGGAAGAGGCGATTCTCACCGGTGAATCGACGGTGGTGTCCAAGAATATCGACACCCTGAGCGGTGAAAAATCGCTGGGCGACCGTCTGAATCTCGCTTTCTCCGGCACGACCGTCAGCTCCGGCACTGCCGCAGGCGTCGTCATCGCCAGCGGCGGTGATACTGAACTGGGTCATATCAATGAAATGATCAGCGGTATAAAAGAGGCCAAAACCCCGCTGCTGGTGCAGATAGACAAACTCGGTAAAGCGATCTTTGTCATCATCCTGCTGATGATGGTTGCGTTATTTATCTTCGGCTATCTGCTGCGCGACATTCCCCTGGGTGAGCTGTCGCTGTCGGTCATCAGCCTGGCGGTTGCGGCTGTGCCGGAAGGTCTGCCCGCCATTATCTCGATCATCCTGTCGCTGGGCGTCCAGTCGATGGCGCGCACTAAAGCGATTATCCGCAAACTGCCGACGGTCGAAACCCTGGGCGCGATGTCCGTGATCTGCTCCGATAAAACCGGCACGCTCACCATGAATGAGATGACGGTGAAAGCGGTGGTACTGGCGAAAAGCCGCTGGCGCGTCAGCGGAAACAGCTACGAACCTAAAGGAGAGATTGTTGCGGAGCAGGGCGAAAATCCGGGCGTGACGGCTGCCCAGGATCCGCTGTTCCAGCAGTTCCTCCACGCGGTAGACACCTGTAATGAAAGCCAGCTGCGTCAGGAAAGTCAGGGGTTCTGGACGATTGTTGGCGGCCCGACGGAAGGTGCGCTGAAAGTGCTGGCGGCAAAAGGGATGACCGCCCCTCAGCCGGTCGACGTCGTGAGCAAGCTGCCGTTCGATTCTCTCTACAAATATATGTCGGTCAGCTGTGTGGCTAATGGCGAATCCTATGTGCTGCTCACCGGAGCGCCAGACGTCCTGCTGACACTCTGTCAGCAGCAGCAAACGCCGGACGGTGTCGAGCCTATCGACCGTGCCTACTGGGATGCTGCCATCAGCACCTATGCCAGCGAAGGGCTGCGCACCGTGGCCGCCGCCTGGAAGCGAACGTCTGCACCCGTTACCGTCCTGGACCACAGCGATCTGAAAAGTGACATGGTGCTGCTGGGCCTGGCCTGCATGATGGATCCGCCGCGTCCGGAGGCGATCGCCGCCATCGACGAGTGCCAGAAAGCGGGCATCCGCGTCAAAATGATCACCGGCGACCATCAGGAAACTGCGATGGCGATTGGTCAGATGCTGGGTATTGGTAACAGCCAGGCCGCTATTACCGGCTACCAGCTTGAACACATGAGCGACGCCGAACTTGCCGAGGCCGCCAAAACCTATGACATTTTTGCGCGCACCAGCCCGGAACATAAATTGCGTCTGGTGAAAGCGCTGGAAGCGAGCGGTGAGATCGTCGGCATGACTGGCGACGGCGTTAACGACGCACCGGCCCTGAAACAGGCTAACGTCGGCATTGCGATGGGGATTAAAGGCACTGAGGTGACCAAAGAGGCGGCCGATATGATTCTGGCCGATGATAACTTCGCCACCATTGCTGCGGCAGTGAAAGAGGGGCGTCGCGTCTACGACAACCTTAAGAAAACCATTCTGTTTATCATGCCGACGAACCTGGCGCAGGGTCTGTTGATTATTATCGCGATTCTGATGGGCAATATGCTGCCGTTGACCCCGGTCCAGATTCTGTGGATGAACATGGCAACCTCGGCCACGCTGTCGTTTGGTCTGGCGTTTGAGCCTGCTGAAGCGAATGCGATGCGCCGGCCACCGCGCAATGTGAAAGCGCACGTCATGGATGCTTACGCCATCTGGCGCGTGGTGTTCGTCGGTCTGCTGATTTCAATCAGCGCATTTGTGATGGAAGCCTGGCTGCAACCGCGTGGCTACAGCATCGAGTTTATCCGCACCGTGCTGCTGCAGATGCTGGTCACCGCACAGTGGGCTTACATGCTGAACTGCCGTAACGCTGAGGGCTTCTCGCTGGATCGCGGTCTGCTGAAAAATCGTGGAATCTGGCTGGTGACGCTGGTGCTGGTGGCCCTTCAGGCGATCATTATCTATGTCCCATTAATGAACACGCTGTTTGGCACCCGTCCTCTGCCAGCGAAGTACTGGCTGATTGCGCTGATTGTCAGTGTTGCCATTTTCATGGTGGTTGAGATCGAAAAACGCCTCACCCGCGGATGGCGGGTGAAGACGACCTCACTGCGTTAATTCAGCCTCCGGGTCCTGCTGCGGATAGCTCGCCAGCAGGACCTTCTTAATCAGATAGGTCAATGGAATGGCCAGTATCCCGCCCGTAATCCCCAGCAATGCCTGCCAGAACAAAAACGCCAGCAGCTGCGTGGTTAGCGCCAGGTTCAGTCGCTTACCAATCAGCAGCGGTTCGATTACCGAACTCAGGCAGAGGTTCAGCACCACAAAGAATCCGGCTACCGCCAGCGCGACCTGCAAATCGAACATGATGTAACTCTGAATAACCGGCGGAATGGCGGCCAGAAACGAGCCCAGCACCGGCACATAATTAAAGATGAACATCAGCACGCCCCAGAAAAAGGCAAACTTCAGTCCGATCAGATGAGCACCCACGCCCACAATTAATCCCCCCAGAATACTGGTCAGCGTTTTCACTCTGGCATAAACAATGACGCTCTGAATGCCCTCCTGCAGCGCCAGATAAAAAGCCTGATGTTTACCCGTGACCCGCTGCTGCAGCGCCGCTTTCAGCAGCGGCATCTCATAGAGCATAAACAGCAGCATCAGGAACACCATGATCCACCAGGAGATGACGCCAGGGATCTGCGTCAGAAATGCCGTGACGATGCGCACGATCGCGCCCGCATCGACAAAGGTGAGCAACTGGTCGGGCGTCATACCGATATCGAGCCGGGCAAAAGCCAGCGTCAGCTGTTCAAGCCGTGCCGCCAGCAGCACAGGCGTCTGGCGGCTGAGCTGCATTAAATCAGGTGTCAGCACGGTTAACTTGATGGTTGTGACCACCATGATCAGCAACATCAGCATGATCACCAGCAGGGAGGAGACGATGCGCGGTATCCGCTTTTTATCCAGCCGGGTGATCAGTGGGTCAAGCATGATAGCCAGCAGCGTCGCCAGCAGGACCTGATTAATCAGCGGTGCCGCCAGATAAAGGCCGGTGAGAATAATGGTCAGGCAGGCGAGGATAAACAGCACCCGTGCCAGTGGCGGCCAGAGAGTAAACCAGCTCAGTCCCATAATCGGGCTCCTTCAGCAAAGATAAGCTGCAGTATAGATGAGGCCACAAGGTCAGTGCCTTGCGTCAGGTCAGAGGGTGGGAGTGGTAAGAGGCGCTTTTGACGCGATGATCAATGGCGCTCAGTCGGTGTTTAATGCTCTGATGCGCAGCCTGCCATAAGCGTGGCGATCTGGTCTTAGCCGCAGAAAAGCGCCTTTAACTAACCGACGAATCAGTCTATTATTAAGGAAATAATCATTTCCTAATGGTGCCATCATTGAAAGACAGCCACTTTAAAGAGCGAGGACGACCACGGGCCTTTGATACCGATGCGGTCCTGGATAGCGCGATGCTGGTTTTCCGTCAAAAAGGCTATCACGCCACCTCGATCGGCGATCTGGGCCAGGCTATGCAACTCACAACCGGCAGCATCTATAAAGCCTTTACCGACAAGCAAACGCTGTTTGCGACGGTCTTTGCCCGCTATCTCTCACAGCGTAACGGCAGCTTGGCTTCACGGCTGGCGCAATGTGAAAATGGCCGCGAGCAACTGGAGGCGCTGCTGAATTTTTATGTGGATTCAGTGCGCGATGTTGAAGGAGAACGCGGCTGCCTGGTCGCAGTCAGCGCCGTGGAGTTGCAGACGCTGGATGAAGAGCTGGCCGGGGCGGTCAGCGCTGCGCTCATGCGAAATCTGCAGAATCTGCAGCAGATTATCAGGCTGGGCCAGCAGGATGGTTCGGTCAATCCGGAGCTGGATTGTGACGCCACTGCCTCACTGCTGCTCTGCATCGTGCTGGGAATGCGTGTGGCCGGTAAGGTTGCGGCTACCCGGCCCGATGCCAGCATCATCCCCCTGGCCCTGAAAGTGCTCGACTAAATTTTTTATCCATTAAGGAAGTAATCGTTTCCTTATTATCCGGAGGTTTTATGCAGCCACATTTACGCTACCAGCACCACTTTACGCATATTGGCTCACAGCGACTGCACTACCTTAGCGCAGGCAATGAACACGCAGAGGTCGTGGTGCTGCTCGCGGGTTTCCCCCAGAGCAGTTACGCATGGCGGGACGTTATTCCCCGCCTGGCCAGCCGCTTTCATGTCATCGCACCTGACCTGCCGGGGCAGGGCGACTCAGACTTTCCAGCCAGTGGTTACGATACAGGGAACGTGGCAGCAAGCATTGTAGCGCTGCTGCACTCGCTGGGTATCGAACGCTTTCATCTGGTCGGGCATGACATCGGGGCATGGGTCGCCTGGTCACTGGCAGCGCGTCATCCCGAAAAGGTCATCAGACTCGCCTTGCTGGATGGCGGTATCCCCGGTATCACGCTGCCTGAAATGCTGCCGATGGTGGGAAATAACGCCTGGAAAACCTGGCACTTCGGCTTTCACTGTGTGGATGATTTACCGGAAGCACTGGTCACCGGCAGAGAGTCAATCTACCTCGACTGGTTTTTTAACCGTAAGGCAGCCAATCCCCATTGCATTGATGCGGCGGCACGTCGTGAATATCTGCGCGTTTTTCAGCAGCCTGGCGCCCTGCGCGCCGGACTGGCTTTTTACCGCGCTTTCGCGCAGTCGGCAGAGCAGAATCGCCAGTGTGCGCTGAAAGGCAAACTGGCCTTACCGCTGCTGGCCGTCAGCGCCGACCAGGGATCCATTCCCGATATGGCCACCCCGTTACGCGCCGTAGCGCGGCAGGTAATCAGCGAAACTATTCCAGACTGCGGCCATTTTATTCCCGATGAACAACCGGAGAAATTAGCGGAAATACTCGCAGAATTCTTTACCCGGCCACTCAATAAAAGCGGAATAACGCCCTCTGTAAATCAGGCAAATTAATATCAGGCAGCGGATTATTAATATTATTGCTGATCCGCTGCTATCTCATACGGCTTTCCAATAAATAACTCTATCCTTCTGATTTTTATTAATAATATCTGAATTCTTACGCGTTGCTTTCTGTGACGTGCTGTGAATAAATAAACGGTCATCACCATCCAGTATCAGGATGCGCTAAAAATAATGGTCGGCAACAGACTGCCGATCGCATATTGCCGGGGCTGCTATGAATCAGGAAAAAGCACGACTGGCCGGGGAAATAAAAGCCAGAGTTAATGAACTTGAATCGCAGTTAGTGGCGATTCGACGTGATATCCATGCGCATCCGGAATTAGGTTTTGATACGCTGCGCACCGCCAGTCTGGTCACTGACTACCTGCGGGCGCTGGGACTTCAGCCGCGCACTGGCGTTGGCCGCAGCGGTGTTGTGGTCGATATCGATGGCGCAGAGCCGGGCAAAACGCTGCTGTTACGCGCTGACATGGACGCGCTGCCGATCCATGAGCAGACCGGTTTACCCTTTGCCAGCCGCTATCCCGGAAAAATGCACGCCTGTGGTCACGATATTCACACGGCGACAATGCTGGGTGTGGCAAGCATCCTGCCGCACTACCGTCAGCAGCTCAAAGGCCGCGTCCGGCTGATCTTCCAGCCTGCGGAAGAGACGCCAGAAAGTGGCGCGGAGGCGATGATCGCCGACGGCGTGGCAGAGGGCATCGACTGGGCTGTCACCCTGCACAACAAGCCTGAACTGGCGGCGGGCGAAGTCGCCCTGACGCGCGGCGCCAGTACGGCGTCCAGCGATGAATTCGATGTGACGGTGCACGGTGTATCGACCCACGCGGCGCGTCCGCACATGGGCACCGATCCGATACTCGCCACCGTCCATCTCATCAGCCAGCTGCAGACCATCATCTCGCGTGAACGCGATCCCGCGCATTCTGCCGTGTTGACCATCGGTCACATTCAGGGCGGCACCACACACAATATTATTCCCGACAGCTGCCTGTTTCAGGGCACCATCCGGACGAAATCGCCGGAAGTACGCGCCGCCATGGAAGCATCGTTCAAACGGATGTGTGACGGCGTGGCGCTGGCGCAGAACGTACGCGTGGAGGTTAACTTCCAGCGTGGTGTGCCGCCTTTAATGAATGACGATCGCCTGATTGATTCGCTGGAAGAGATTCTGTCGCACCAGTTTGATCAGCCCATCATCGCGCAGCCCAGCGCCAGCTTTGGTGCCGAAGATTTTTCACTGTTTACGGAACGGGTACCGGGCTGCCAGATCCATATTGGATCGGGGACGCCGGGCCGTGACGATCATCTGCATAACTCCGACTATCAGCCGGATGAACGCAGCATTGCCGCCGGGACGCAGGCGCTGACCCGCCTTGCAATTGACTTACTCTCTTAATAATAAATAAATGAGGTTTATATGATGATGCGCAACCGCCTGTTCACGGCTTCTCTGACCGTGGCGCTGCTCGCCACTTCCGCATTCAGCCAGGCGAAAGATTTCGGCACCCTGAAGTTTGCCACCGAAGCCGCTTATCCTCCGTTTAACCAGACCACGCCGAGCGGCAAAATCGTCGGCTATGAACCGGATATGGTGGCGGAACTGGCAAAACGTGCAGGTTTTAAATATGAAATCATCGCGCAGAAATGGTCAGGCATGATCCCAGGGCTGATCGACGGGAAATATGATGCGGTGGTTGATGCGGTGACCGTGACGCCAAAACGTGCGGAAGCGATCGACTTTACCCGTCAGTACACCGTCAGCGTCTCCAGCTTCGTGACCGCCAAGAAAAGCCCGCTGGCCACGCTGCCAGGCAGCGGCACGGTGGTGACAGCGGATGACGACGCCGGCATGAAAAAAGCGATCGACGATCTGAAAACCACCTTCAAAGGCAAAACCATTGCGGTGCAGGTCGCCACTATCCAGGCTGACTTCCTGCAGAAATACCTGGGCGATGTCGCCACCATCCGTACCTATCAGGCCGGTCCTGAAACCTTCGCTGACCTGATGAATGGCCGCGTTGATGCCGTCATGGCGTCACGCACCAACCTCAACGCTTTTGTGAAAAAACATAGCGATGCGATCAGCAGCAGCGGCTACGGCTTCTCGGGTGGCGTGCTGGGCGCAGGATCGGCGATTGGTCTGCGCAAAGGTAATAGCGAACTGCAGCAGGTGCTGAACCAGGCGCTGGACTCCATGATCAAAGACGGCACGCTGAGCAAACTGTCGATGAAATGGTTTGGCGAAGATGTTGCGCCAAAAGCGTAACCGCTGATGCTGATGAACATTGACTTGCAGATACTGGGTTTCGGGGATGAGGGCTGGGGTGGCGTGTTGCTTAACGCCGCCGCTGTCACCGTCAGCGTGTCGCTCTGCGCCTGGCTGCTCGGGGCGATGCTGGGCAGCGTGCTCTGCTGGATGCAGATCGCCGGTTCACGCTGGCAGCAGCGTCTGGCGGCAGGTTACATCACGCTGTTTCGCGGCGTGCCGGAACTGCTGGTGATCTACCTCTTCTACTTCGGTGGACGCCAGGTCGTTTCCACCGTGGGTACCGCGCTGGGCTTTCAGGGACCGTTCGATGTGAACGGTTTTGTCGCGGGCGCGATTGCCATCGGGCTGATCTCCGGCGCCTATCAGAGCGGTGTGTTTCGCGGCGCGTTTTACGCCATTCCGGGCGGGACGCTGGAAGCCGCGACCGTCACCGGCATGGGGCGGCTGATGATGTTTCGCCGCATCATCGTGCCGCAGGCGTTACGCACCGCGCTGCCGGGCATGGGCAACCAGTGGCAATCGGTGATCAAAGAGTCGGCGCTGGTCTCGGTGACCGGGCTGGTGGAAACCATGAACCAGGTCTCTACCGCCGCTAACTCCACCCAGATGTCCTTTTTCTTCTACAGCGTGGGTGCGGTGATCTACCTGATTATTACGACCTGTTCCGATATGGTTTTCCGCTACGTGGAAAAGTTTGCGATGCGCGGTCAACAGCGCGTGAAGGGATAAGGAGTCCACGTGGATATGATGTTTTTAAAGCAGACGCTGCTGGCGCTGCTGAAAGGATTGCCGCTGACCGTTAACCTGGCGCTGCTCTCGCTGCTGGGTGGCGGCGTGCTGGCGCTGCTGCTTAATCTGCTGCGCATGACGCGCGTCGGCAGTCTCTTCTGCCGTTTCTACGTCTGGCTGTTTCGCGGTACGCCGCTGTTGATCCAGATTTTTATGGTTTATTACGGCCTCGGCAGTTTACCGGCGGTGCGCGACAGTCTGTTCTGGCCGCTGCTGCGCGATCCCTACTGGTGCGGCTTGCTGGCGCTGATCCTCAATGATGCGGCTTACACCTCGGAGATCCTGCGCGGCGGACTGCGCGCGGTGAGTCAGCAGTCGCTGGAGGCTGCAAAAGTCTCGGGTATGTCGTCATATAAGATCTTCACCCGGATCACCTTACCGATTGCGATTCGACAGGCGCTACCGGCCTACAGCAATGAAATCATCTCGATGATCAAAGCGACGTCGCTGGTCAGTACTATCAGCCTGATGGAGATGACCGGCATTGCTGACTCGATTGTCTCTTCCACCTTCCGGGCGCTGGAGGTGTTCCTCAGTGCGGCGGTGATCTACCTGATACTCACCATGCTGGTCAGCAAAGGCGTATCAATGCTGGAACGACGCTTATCACCTTACTATTTTGGAGCACGCTCATGACCGCCCCAACCATCATGCTGAGTCATCTCAGAAAGAGTTATGCGGGACACGAAGTGCTGCACGACATCAGCCTGACCGCGCAGGATGGCGATGTGATTTCGCTGATTGGTGCCAGCGGGTCGGGCAAGAGTACGCTGTTACGCTGCATTCCGTTTCTGGAAGTGCCGCAGGCGGGCGAAATCGCGGTCGGCGACGTTACCGTCACGCTGGATAACGCCGAGGAGAAACTGAGCCGCGAGCAGCGTCGCCGCATCAAGCTGATGCGGATGCAGCTCGGCTTTGTGTTTCAGAGCTTCAACCTGTGGCCGCATAAAACGGTCATGCAGAACATCATCGAAGCGCCGGTCCATGTGCAGAAACGCAGCCATAAAGAGGCGATTGAAGAAGCCGAAGCGCTGCTGCACAAAGTGGGACTCTATGCAAAACGCGACGCCTGGCCATCGCAGCTTTCCGGCGGCCAGCAGCAGCGTGTGGCGATTGCAAGGGCGCTGGCGCAGCAGCCGAAAGCGATCCTGTTTGACGAGCCGACCTCCGCGCTGGATCCGGAGCTGGTGGGCGAAGTGTTACGGGTGATCCGGAGCCTGGCGGAAGAGGGACGCACCATGATTATCGTGACGCATGAAATGGGCTTTGCGCGAGACGTGTCGAACAAAGCGGTGTTTCTGCATCAGGGCATGATTGAGGAGTCGGGTTCGCCGGAACAGGTGTTCCTCGATCCGATCTCGCCACGCTGCCGCGCCTTTGTGAACAGCCACTTTGAACGTAATGCAGGTTAGTGAGGCCGGCAACGTAGTCTGACTGCGGCGCTGTTGCGTGTTTTATGATCAGAAAACCCCGGAAGATTTTCCGGGGTTTTTTATCAGCCAGCTTTTGTGGTTCAGACGAGCCTGTTAACGCCAATCCTGAAATTAAGGATTAAACACCGGGCGGCCCGCTTCAACCAGTGCCTGCCACTGCTGATAGCTGGGACGGCACTGGATGTCTGAATACCACGCTTTCAGAGCTGTGCATTCGTCTGGCACAGCAAGGTTCACCAGAGCCGAGAAGATCATTCCGCCTGTTACGGCAATATCGGCCATCGAAAACGTATTGCCCGCGACATACGGCTGCGAGCGTAAAACGCCGTCGAAGTAGTGCATGCCCCGGATGGCCTTTTCGCGCATTTTCTCACCCCATTCCGCATTCTGATAAAGCTCAACTTCTGGCCCCAGTCCTGAGGTGGCATGGTGGAAATAGACGCTGACCGCATCAAGAAATTCGATCTCAGCCCGTTTGGTCATCATATGGATAACGCCTTTTTCTACCGGCGTAACGCCAGTCAGAACAGGGTTGTCATCCAGCACGTCCAGATATTGCGTAATCGCGGTGCACTCTGCGATCAGCGTTCCATCATTCAGCGCTAATACCGGCAGGGTACCTGAGTAATTGATGGCTAAAAATTCAGGCTTTTTATGCTCACCTGTCCACAGATTTACCGGGATAAATTCGACCTGAGAAAGCATTCCTTTTTCCGCCAGGGCAATTCTGACCCGTGCAGGATAAGGACCATCATACCAGTCATAGATTTTCATCGAAGGGAGTGACGCAGCTACAGATGCATTGTTGATATCAGTCATGATTAATTTACCTACCTGTCAATTGGTAGTTGGATTGTGGCGCGGAACTTTCAGGTTGTCAAGCCCTGTCTACCAGTTGGCAGGTAAAAAATTTTTCTTTATAATGAGCCTTCATTTCTAAAAGGAAAACAGGATTATGAGCCTGAACGCACGTGAAGCTATCCTGGCCGCAGCAAAGAGTGCTGCTCAGAATCATGGCTATAACGGAATTAACTTTCGCAGCATCGCGGATGAGGTGGGGATTAAGAATGCCAGTATTTATTATCACTTCGCCAGCAAAGCCAGCCTGGGGGCGGCTGTCGCCAATCGATACTGGCAGGATACGGTGCAGAATTTAAAGACTATCCGCGAGCAAAGTGCCTCACCGGATGAGGCGCTGCAGCGCTATCCGCAGATTTTCCGTATGTCGCTTGAAGACGCCAACCGGCTCTGTCTTTCCAGCTTTATGGCAGCGGAATATGACGATCTGCCGGAGGAAGTGAAGCAGGAGGTGCAGTGTTTCGTTGAGGCGAACGTTGAGTGGCTGACTGAAGTCCTTGGCGAAAAAGACCCTGATAACAGAGAGAAAAATGCCCGGCGCGCGCTGGCAATTTACACTGCGGTTGCTGGCGCGCAGTTAATTGCCCGCACACGCCAGGAGTTAACCGTTTTTGATAGCCTGATTGCGACCTATCAGGAGTCAGGCCTGATTCCGCTGTCGCAGTGAATGAAAACGTGGAAGGCGCCCACACCGTCAGGCGCTAAGAGCCTCAGCATTCAGGGTGAAACGTTCTGGCGCAGGCCGCCTGCCAGCTGGGTAAACACCGCGATCATCTTTGGCAATGCTTTTTCCGGATCGCTGCTGGAGCCGACCCAGAGAGCGGCATTCAGCGCCGCACTGTTCAGCAGATGTGCGGCGGCATCGGCGTCAATCGGCTTAATCAATCCACTGTCGATCAGCTTCACAATCGTTTCGCGCGTGGCTTCCAGACAGCTGTTCTGGCTGGGCCACTGCGCGGGATCGCCCAGGAAAGCCGGGCCATCACGCAGCACAATACGCTGCACTTCGGCATCCATCGCCATGCGGATATAGGCGATGCCCTCGGCCACCAGCTTCTCCCACTCATCCGTCACGCCGGACGCTGCCGCTTTAGCCTGTTGCGCCATTTCGCCATCAACCTGCGCGACGACCGCTGCGAGCAGCCCCTTTTTATCACCAAAGTTATGGTAGAGCGCCCCGCGAGTCAGGCCCACGCTGGCCGTCAGCTCATCCATTGACGCGGCGGCAAAGCCTTTTTCGGCAAAGGCAGCGCGCGCTGCCGCGATCAGTTTTGCCCGGTTCTCTTCCATTGATTCTACGCGACGCTTTACGGCCATGGATTTTCCTTTCACATACGCACCGTATATTAATTGACATACGCGGCGTATGCGTGATTAATGTGGCATACGCCGCGTATATTAAATCAAACCTGTATGCGCTGCATCCTGTAATCCCACTGAGGCTGCTAAGGACATTCTATGATCACAAGCGAACCCATTTTTCCTGCCAATCGTCATGCGCTTTATCAGCAGCATGGCTATTCCGCCGCTATCCGATCTGGCGATCTCCTGTTTGTCTCGGGTCAGGTGGGCAGCCGCGCCGACGGCACGCCAGAACCCGATTTTGCTACTCAGGTTGAACTGGCGTTTGAAAATCTGGCGGCCACGCTGGCTGCAGCAGGCTGTACCTTTGACGACCTGATCGATGTCACCACGTTCCACACCGATCCGGAGAATCAGTTTGAAACCATCATGCAGGTGAAGCAGCGAATTTTCCCGCAGCCGCCTTATCCTAACTGGACAGCGGTGGGGGTGACCTGGCTGGCCGGTTTTGATTTTGAGATCAAGGTGATTGCCCGCATTCCGGAACAGTCAGGTCAGTAAGAACAGGGCGGGGTGAGGTTAACTTTCAGGAACATAGATCGACATCTTCAGCGAAAGTGCATCATTCGACATAAAGCTGGAATAACTGAAGGTTCGCTTCACGCCATCCCTGCCTGTGAGGCATTTCACCCCGGAGACGGGTGCGGCGATGACATGCTCGTTCCACCATTCGCTGAATTCCTGACACTCGAGCTCAAGCCGGGTGATAAGTGACGGGAAAGCGGGGTTGTGCGCATTTCGGTCGTAGTCAGCATGAAACAGACCCAGCATTCTTTGGGCTTCTTTAGGCCAGGTCTCGCCGAACAGTGTCCGCGCCTCCGGCGTGGTCAGCATGAAAATCAGGATGTTCCTGTCTTCATCGGATAACAGGCTGAAGTCTGTGATCAGCTCTGCTGCCGCACTGTTCCATATCAGCACGTCCCAGCGAGCATTGGTGACGTAAGCTGGCTCGGCTAATCCGCGAACCAGTTTTATTA
This sequence comes from Pantoea sp. Lij88, assembly GCF_030062155.1. NCBI lineage: Bacteria > Pseudomonadati > Pseudomonadota > Gammaproteobacteria > Enterobacterales > Erwiniaceae > Pantoea > Pantoea sp. Lij88. The sequence goes on from NZ_CP118267.1 coordinate 343,295, forward strand.
CTCCCTCAGGGATCGCTTCGTCGATGATATTCTCTGTTTTCCGCCGGGTCAGCGACTGCAGATGCAGCACATCAACCTTATCAAGCTCCAGCGCCCGGCCCAGCGCGCTGACAACCCGATCTGAGAGCGACTCCACCCGTCCCTGTTCGATTTTCGTGTACCACTCCGTGCTGATGGCCATTCTGGCTGCGACCTCTTCGCGCCGTAATCCCGGCGTCCGACGCCTGTCACTGGTACGAACATCCCGACTGTCAGGCTTAATCCGGGCACGGCGGGAGCGCAGGAAATGACTTAATTCACTTTTTGGCAGCATGAGTTAACCTGGTCGTGATTTATACCCCTATAAAACTAGTCTATTTTCGCCGCTGTTAAGCCCTCTTATAGTTGCCTTCTCTACAGAAGATGAGGGATAACACGATGAAAGCAGCGGTACTCGAATCGTTCGGAAAACCACTCAGCATTCAGGATGTCCCGCCGCCGATCCTGGGCACAGGGGAGGTGATTGTGGATGTTGTTGCGGCACCGATTCTTTCCTATGCCAGTGAAGTGTTCAGTGGCGCAAGAAAATATCTTCTACCGCCGCCGGTTATTCCCGGCTGCGGAGCTATTGGACGGGTGCGCGAAACCGGCCCCGATGCAGCCTGGCTTAAGCCGGGCGACTGGGTTTTTTGCGATCCGACAGTGCGTTCGAGAGATAACGCGCAGTCGCCTGAAATCGTGTTGCAGGGCTGGAGTGCGCGGGGTGAGGGCGGGCAAAAAATACAGCAATATCATCTGAATGGCAGCTTCGCTGAGCAGATTCGCGTTCCCACTGAAAACGCGGTGCCGATGGGTGATATCGATCCGGCTGAGGCCGCAGCCTGGTGCGCCATCACTACGCTGCTGGTGGCTTATGGCGGTTTACTGGCGATGGATCTTAAAGCCGGCGAGAGCCTGCTGGTGAGTGGCGCCACGGGTAATTTCGGCAGTTCAGCCGTGCTGGCTGCCATCGCAATGGGTGCCAGGAAGGTGATCGCGCCCGGACGCAATCAACAGGTTTTGCAGGACCTCAGCAAACGATTTGGTTCGCGGATAGAAACCGTCACGCTCAGCGGCATGGCCGACAGGGATATCTCCGCGATGAAAAGTGCAGCAGGGGGTTCTGTCGATGCTGTGCTCGATCTGCTCCCGCCTTCAGCCCAGGCATCCGTGGCGCGCAACGCCATTTTGTCGGTGAGACCTTATGGTCGGGCCGTGCTGATGGGCGGCGTCGGCATGCTGGGCGGTGACGATCTGGCGCTGCCTTATCCGTGGATTATGCGCAACCTCATTACAATAAAAGGACAGTGGATGTATGAACCTGAGGCTGTTGACACGCTGGTGGGGCTTATCCGGTCAGGACTGCTGGATCTCAGCCATTACGCGGTGACGGAATTTCCACTGAGTGAGATTAATCATGCTATTACGCACGCCGCCGAAAACAGCGGCCCCTTTAAACTGACAGTGGTGCGCCCGTAACAGACTCAGTCTCTCCGGAGACTGAGTCTGTTCACTCAACGTTCAGAACAATGTTGCCCTGAATGCTGCCTCAAAGCACTTCGCGATGAGCCCCGAATCCTGTTAATTACCGACTGATTTTCTCAAGATCGGAAATCAAATCCGGCCCTTCAGGACGCCAGGCAAGTTGCTGCTGCGTTTGGGCACCGGAGGCTGACATATCCTGGGCAACAAATTTACTCAGCCAGCCAAAATGTTCACCAGCGTCAGAGGCGTTGAGGCTGACCATCGGGACATTAATGACATGCCCGATAGTTTCAGCGATGGTGCGCATCGTGATGCCTTCCTCGGCAACGGCATGATATCGACTGCCCGGAATGTTGGCGTTAAGTGCCAGTACATAGAGGCGCGCCGCATCACTCAGATGTACCGCTGACCAGCGGTTAAGCCCCTCGTCGATGTATGCTGATACCCCTTTCTGACGAGCAAGCTCAATCAGTGGGGTGATCAATCCCTGTTTCTGTGGAGTATGAACCTGCGAAAGCCGGATAACTGACACATTGACCCCCATTTCTGCGGCCTCTATCCCTGCCAGCTCTGAGGCTTTGCGTGGGTTGACATGCTGATAATTGAAATGATTTTCAACGGCGATTATTCCCGCTCCCGATGAACCCAGACCCACGCCAGACGTAATAAGCAGGGGGCGCTGCGTATCGCTCAGCGCTTCGGCCATTGCGATAATAGCCTGCCGATCCATTTCGCAGTTTGCGATAAACGCAGAAAAGTCGTGATTGAATGCGGTATGGATGACACCGTCACTGTCCATTGCGCCGCGACGCAGGCTGTCAACGTCGGCGATATCACCGTAAAAAGGTTCGATGCCTGCAGCGGCCAGCACTTCTGCTCCCTGCTGGCTCCGGGTCAGTCCCACAACCTCATGTCCTGCGGCAATCAGCTGTGCTGAGATCGCTGTGCCAATAAAGCCTGTCGCACCTGTCAGAAATATACGCATTTTAGCTCCTGCTTCGCATTGTTGAGAATCGCTGTTTCAACCCGATGCCGCTACTTTAGGTGCGTTCAGGAGTACGATCTATGTGATAAAGTCGCTTTTTTATGTCTGATAGTCTGGAGTCGGTATGGATCCTCTTTCTCAACTGTTGTCACTCCTTAAGCCCGAAAGCTTCGCTTCCGGCGGGGTTGTCCTCACTGCAGACATGTCAGTGCAGTGGCCGGCTCATGAAGGTGTTAAATGCTATGCCGTCGTCACGGGAGAGTGCTGGTTGTCCGTAGAGGGCATTACTGAGCCGATACGCCTTGCTGCGGGCGATTGTTATCTGTTGCCTCCCGGCCCTTCTTTCAGGCTGGCGACAGACCTGTCAGTAAAGACCGTGGATTTTCAGATGCTCCGTGCCGAAATGGTTTCAGTTACAGCCGAAAAGCTTGTCGAAAAGTCGTCGTGTCTGCTGGTCGGTGGCCATTTTTTTCTGGCAGGAAGGGCAGCACAGATGCTGTTAGGCGGACTTCCGCAAATTGTGCACATCCGGAAAGACAGAGACAAAGCGGCAATGCGCTGGGCACTTGAACGGTTGTCACAGGAAGTGCGGGAGCCTGAGCCTGGCAGCGGGCTCATCGTCCAGCAACTGGCATTTATGCTCTTGATCCAGGCGTTGCGGCTGCATGCCAGTGACAATCAGAAGGGGAATGCTGGCTGGTTAGTTGCCCTGAGAGACAAAAAGTTGAGTGTCGCGCTGGCCTGTATGCACCAGAATCCCGAACAAAAGTGGACGCTCAATACGCTGGCATTACAGGCCGGGATGTCACGCGCAGCCTTTGCAAAACACTTTGGTCAGACGGTTGGAATCACGCCTATAGAGTATCTGACGCAATGGAGGATGCTGCTCGCCAGCGACCGTCTGCAACGTTCAGGCGAGACGATTTCAGGCATTTCTGCCGCGCTGGGATATGAATCTGAAAGCGCCTTCAGAAAAGCCTTTAAGCGGGTGACTGGCGTTCCTCCGGGAAAGGTAACCCGAACGTAACAGTGCAGAAGCTTAGTCGAAAACCCCATTGATGACGGCGGTTACGACAGCGGTACTTAGCGCTATCAGTACCAGATCATCACCGACGGCTCGCCACTCATAGCCAGGATAATAGGGCAGCTGGTCCAGCATTGATGGCGGCAAACTTTTTTTGGCGATACCCGGAGGCAAAGGTTTACCACGCGCCACTTTTTTAGCGATGCCTGGCGGCAGAGACTGATAGCCGACAAGGCCATTATTAACGGCAAGATTACGTGCAAAAGAGAAGTTGATATCTGATCCGACATTATCGGGTCGTCCGGCGTTCTTACGATTTCCGTGTTTATCTTTCGGACCCGCATTACCATGGCCTTTGTTTCCATGTTCTCCGCTTTTGCCATTATTACCCTGACCGCCACCCCCGTTTCCGTTGCCCGGATTGGCATAAACTGGCGCAGCAAGCACAGTAACGGATAAAACTACCGCAAATGCGGCTTTTAAAGCGCGAGATTTGAGCATATTACTTTCCTTCATATTCCCGAATAATCAGAACGATGACAATTAAAGGCGATGTAACAGGGTAATTGAGCTGAACCTCATCACATTATTCTGTCGCACCTTAGTTATTACCCAGGATTAAACGGCCGATAACCGCACCGTGGTATTAAGAATTATCTTAAAACAATTCAGTGAAAAGCTGTACGCTGTTTTGATATTTCGTATAAATTTCATGCTGAAACCTTTGCTTATAATAGATAAAAATTCGGATTTAAGCGAGACGGAACAGCCTTTCGTTATTTTTATGCTGCTGCAATGCATTGTTTATATTTGCGATTGCCTGACATTACTACGACGCTTAATAACTCTGCAACATAAGACACCTTAAGCGAGGGAGTAAATATGACGACGCATCGAGGCGGATCAGGTAATTTCGCGGAAAATCCACAACGGGCTGCAGAAGCGGGAAGCAAAGGCGGAAAGGCCAGCAGCGGAAATTTCAAAAATAATCCGGACAGAGCGGTTGAGGCCGGCCGTAAAGGTGGCTCAGTCAGTCGCCGGGGCAAAGCGCAGGATGCCAGTGTGTGAATAAGTTCTACAGGAACGGTGTCGGATTAGAATAAAGGATGTTCTGGCCGACACTGTGCGCCTGCATCTCCCGTTCTTTACTTCCGTGAGGTCCTGCCATCCTTTCCGGCCGTAAAGCCTGAATGGCGGTCACGCGGTTTCACTCACGGACTCCTATGTTTCTGACTTCTCAACAAGGCTGAGCAGAATTTATCTGATATCGGTCTTTCCCTTGATATTCAGGAGTACAAAATGAAAAACAATAAAATCTATAAAGGGCTGCTGGCTCTATCCACCGTCGTCGCTCTGTTCAGCACTGCCAGCGTACTGGCTGAGACGCAGACAAGCGCACCGCAGGGCGGGAATGCACCGCAGACTGTGAAGAATAACAAGCTGAGCGCCGGTGATGAAAAAGCATTGAAAGATATGGCGCAGGCTAATATTAATGAAATCGCTGCCGCCAGAATTGCGCTGAATAAAACACAAAACGCGGAAGTTAAAACCTTTGCACAGAAGATGGTCGACGATCACAGCAGTGCCCTGACAAAAGTTCAGGCAGTTGCCGAGCAAAAAGAGGTGACGTTACCGACTGCGCCAGACACGAAACATAAGGCCATGGCCGATAAGCTGGAAAAGCAGAGCGGCACAGCGTTTGACAAAATGTATATGGAAAACGCCGGCGTCATGGACCATAAGATGGTGCTTTCAACGTTGAAGAGCGACGCGACGAAGATTAAGGATCCGGATGTAAAGGCGCTGGCCGACGCACATACCCCGGTTGTCGAACAGCATCTGAAAACTGCCCGGCACATGTCGATGTAACCGGGCTTCATCACTTATTTTTGGCCGGGTTTATTCCTGCATGTCGCAAGTATATCGTCCGATGCAACATATTCCCGGGTCTGAACGCCGGTAATGCCCAGCATGGTTGAAAACAGATTGTCCTGAGAATATTTTTGCGTAGTCGCCTGATGGCTCAGGCAGGCGTAGTCCACGGCATAACGCTGCTGATAGTCGGGTGACAGCCAGATTAGCAGCGGCACATGGGTCTGGGCTTCAGGCGCAATAGCATAGGGCAGACCATGCAGATAGACACCTTTCTCGCCCAGTGACTCACCGTGATCTGACAGATAAACCAGGCTGGTCGTAAATTTATCCTGATGGGCCTTCAGTAATTCAATCGCTTTATCGACGATATAGTCCGCATACAGGATGGTATTGTCATAGGTATTAATCAGCTGGTCCTGCGAACACTCCTGAATCTGATTGGTTTCACAAGTGGGTTTGAATTTGCCGAATTCCGGAGGATAACGGTGATTGTAGGTCGGGCCATGACTGCCAATCGTATGCAGTACGATCACGCCATTGCCCTGAAGCTGGTTTATATATTCTTCCAGTCCATGGAAAAGCACCTCATCATAGCACTCGCCTTTAATACACATTCCCGGAAGATTCAGGGCGGTCATATCCTGATTAGGCACCCGATCGCAGGCCCCTTTGCATCCCGCATCGTTCTCATGCCACAGAACGCTCAGACCTGCCCGCTGAATAATATCCAGCAGTCCTTCCTGATGGCTGGCCAGAGCATCATCGTAATGCCTGCGCGGCATATTCGAAAACATGCAGGGAACGGAGACCGCCGTGGAAGTGCCACAGGAGGAGACGTCAGGAAAATAGACGACATCATCTTCGGCCAGTAAAGGATTGGTCGGTCGTTGATAACCGCCCAGAGAAAAATTGGCAGCACGAGACGTTTCACCCACTACCAGAATCGTCAGGTTCTTTTTAGGGCCGTTCAGCACGCTGGGGAGCTGATGCGCATCTTCACCCATTTTCACCAGCGGAAGATTAGCCCGTTCGCGGTGATTATAGTAAGAGAGCGAGGCGGCAATGAAATTAGACGGACTCAGGGATTTCACCAGTTCGTGATTATTACGAAACAGGGAGGCGTAATCTTTATAAAACAACATGGCTATTACGGCTATCAGCGCCACGGAAATTACCAGACTTACCGCGCGCTGAATCACCCCTTTCCACACCGGAACCGACTTTTTAAACGTGGGCCAGAAGGCCAGTGCAGCCATGAAAATGCCCGTGCAAAATATTACCGCAATCATCTTTGGTGTGAGCAGTGCCATGCTTTCTGCAGGCGTCGTATCCACCATATTCGTGATCATCGAACGATCAAGGATGATGCCATAGTGCTGAATAAAGTACTGCGCTGTCGCGGAAACAATGACAAACAGCGCTATGGTGACTCTGTCCAGCCACAAAAAAGAGGCAAGCGTCACCACAATATTAATGACGCTGAAAGCGACAATGGGCATGGAGAGGAAAAAAAGAATATTACTCAGCCCGTTCATCTCTATGAGCGAATAAGCCTGCCGGTAATAGGCGAAATTGAGAAAAACTGAAATATAGAGTGAAAATAACAGGATAAAGGTCACGCGGGGCATTACAGGCTTATTAATTCTGAATCGAGGCATAAAGGTATTCCGTAACCCAAAAGATGTAGAGCTAATTCAATTATTTATAAAATTGATTAGTAACCGTTAATAAAAATTATGCGCCGTAAACCACAGATAGAGAAAGCTCATGACAGTGATCATTGAAATAGCCACTGAAAAACATTCACTTGTTGAAATTCTGAGCATCGCAGTTGCCTGAAGAAGCAGTTGTTCACATTTGTTAATGTTAAGTGAAAATGAACTTATTGCTACAGTTTGTGCGGTTAACATTAGGTTTATGTGATCTGGTTCACGATTCTTCGCTGAAGGTTCAGTGAATGATAAGTACCACTTAGGGAAACTGAGGGGTGTGAGTGTTAAGGATGAAGCTGACGCGTCTTTAAGCCTGATAATCAGCTCACTGGCTCGCGAGTACGACAGGGAAGTTGCGTGTCATATTTCTTTTAAAGACGATCTTTTCGGGACGTCAAAGCACTCTGTTGATTTCAGCAACCACCTGCATTGTGGCTTCTTCAATGCTTCCTTCATTGCGGCATAAAAACCAGCCATGACTGGCCACTTCCTGCTCAAACGCACGGGTACAGGCAACGTGTTCTTCCAGCCGGTGAATCACCGTACTTCCCAGACCCCGCGAGCGCGCCGCGGCTCTTTCCCATGAAATCTCAGGTGATGTGACGACGCCGACATGCAGATCTGGCGTTCTCACGTTGTGCTCAATGTTAAGCTGCAAAATCTCAGCAAAGGGCACCATCCGGCGAAAAGCGGCATCCGACGGATACCAGCGATCCATCAGAATAATGCTGTCGCGTGGCTGTTGAGCCAGGACGTTCTGCGAAATCCAGGCACGACTTATAGCAAAGCGCTGACAGATCTCCCGTTCCAGATCCACGGAGGGATGTCTGGCGAGCCGGTTAACCAGCGCCATGGATTCCGCTCTGAAAGGATCGCTTTTTTTCTCGCTAAGCCGGACCACTTTTTTGTTGTCTGTCCTCAAAACTTGCGTGATAGCTTCCAGCAGCGTGGTTTTACCGGCGCCCTTGGGGCCATCAAGGGAGATAAAAAGCTGACGACTCATGGCTGGAATGACGTTTGAGTCAGGGGGTTTGTATAGCGGGTACTTGCCAGAAGCATGTTGTTTACCAGGTTAAGCTGAGCTTACGTCGTTTGCTGAAGCCGTTTAAGTTTGTGAGATGAGATCTGCGCGGTGTAGTTTACGGGAACTCACTGGGAAACGGAAAAGATCCCGCCAGTGCCTTTCTTACTTTATCCATTCAGATCCACGCTTTCATTGACGAAAACGCGGTATCGCTGGAAACATCCATCGTTTACAGGAATCTGGTCAGCACTCCTCATCTCTATTATGCTCATACATCATGATTAAACTGCTCCTGTTATGACCGTGTGGAAGGTGGCTTTGATGTCTGACGAAAAGGAAATCAAACTGGAGACCGCTTTAAAGCTGGCGGCCGATCATCCAGCAGAACGACCTGAGTTTTACCGGATAGTGTTAGATTCTTCTCTCTACGTCCTGGGGACGTCCGGACGGCAAGCGGGTGAGGGTGAGGTCGAACTCCAGGCGGGTGAAAATATCTCGATTCAGCACTGGGAAAAACCGGATGGAACGCCTGTCATTCCGGTATTCAGCTCGCTTGCCACCCTGCAGCGCGCCATAAGCCAGGAAAGTGAATACATGAAGTTGCCTGCAAGAGCCTTTTTTGAAATGACGCGGGGGGAGGGGGTGTTTCTGAATCCCAGGTCAGATTACGGAAAGGAGTTTGTGCCGGAAGAAATAGAAACCATGCTGGCAGAGGGAACGGGTCGCCTGCCGCAGACCAGGGTGGTTGAGAAAGAAACACAGGTTTTAGTGGGCGTACCTGCCGTTACGCCGGACAGGATGCTGAAAGCGTTGTCTGCCTGGTTTGCAAAATGTCCCGGTGTCAGCCGTGCATTCATGGTGTTAATGCACGACCCGTCAGTTGATGATAAACCGCATTATCTGGTGGGTGTGGAAATGAGCGGTGATGTGGAAGAGGTGATGCGGGGTGCGGGTCTGGTCGCAGCGGATACCTCTCCGGATGGGCAGGCGGTGGATCTCATGCGCCTTGGCCAGAACGACAACGGACTGGATGCGCATATCAGATCGCAGTTCACGCCATTCTACGTCCGGAATATGAAGCAAAAGATAATGAGTATGTTTGGCCGCTGATTGCAGAACGGCTTCTGCATGCTTTGTCTGGAACAGCGTAGTAAGCCGGGGTCAGGCATAGCCAGTTGCGTCTTAGCTACTACATGCCGGGCAGGGCCGTTTACGTCCGCTTCTGGTACGGAGCGGACCGATATTGTTCATTATCCGACTGTACCAATGGCGGACGTTGTAGCTTCAGGGCACATTACGCTCAGCTGCTATATTTATAAATAAAGGTATCGTCAATCACTCCCGCGCTGTCCAGTCGATCAGAAGCTAATATGGCTTCAAGTCTGAACCCACACTTTAATGCAACAGACTGACTGCGCACGTTACGCCTCGCAGTACGAATTTCGATTCTTTTAGCGTTAAAAAAGTCCGAGGCTATTTTTGAAACCATCCTGCCTGCTTCTGGCATTATGCCTTTGCCCATCGCATCCGTTGCAAGCCAGTAGCCGATCTCGAAATAAGGAATAGCCCGATTCCTTATGAACAGGCTTATACAACCTAATAGCTCATCTGACCTGCTATCAATAATTAAAAACTTATACTCTTCTTTGTCATTCAGGAAATTATCTGCTGCCTCCAGCATATTATCCCTGACTGAAGAAAACGAATGAAAGCCAGGAGACCAGAGCAGAAACTCATGATGAAACGAACAAAATTCATTGAGTTTACGTTGCATTTCTTCTGAGCGATTCAGGTCTGGAGCCGTCAGATAAAAACGGTCGTGTTGCAATAAATAAGCTGGGATTTCATCAAGATGCATCTTTATCGTTCCGTTTATACAGGCTTCTTATTTTCCTAACACACACCGGAAAAAATTGCATCCGGTTTCTATCGCTCACGCCCATGGAAGAATGGATTACGCAATGATCCGTGGGAGCAATGCACAGCACACATGATTACTGAAAACGTTTAATCAAACGGGTGGGTAACAAGGTCCGCTCCTGGCACAAAGCAGAAGTGCGTCTTAAACAAGGTTCGCTATGAGCGAGTAGCGGACGTTGCTAAAAGCGTACTGTAAGAATTAACAGGGAGTTGGTCAGCCGCCTTCATCACTTATACGCATGAAAAGATAAAGCCTGAGGCATGCATCTGCGCGGGCATCCAGATGCGGTTTTTCTCACCTCCTCCAACCAACTAACCCCACACGCCGACTTCGATAATGACGTCGCGTAGCCCCGCACCAGTTAAATCTGACGACAGAGAAAGTAATGTTTTTACTGATGATATGTCCTAAAATCATGATCATTTAGTCAAAGCGATGGCTGCTATCAGATTCATAGAATCATAAGCCGTGAAACAGTAAATCTGCATTGCGAATATTTCTACAAAATGAGGTCAAATTGAGGCCTTTAAGACAAGCTGCTACGGAGTGACTGGCATGAGTGAATTAGTGACAATGGCTTTGAGGGCCTCACCTAATGACGAATAAACAGGGTGTTTTGATTGTTAACCTTGGAACACCAAGTGAACCAACGCCTGCTGCGGTTAAGAAATTTTTATCAAAATTTCTGCATGACTACAGAGTGGTCGACTTACCGAGAATCATTTGGTGCCCCATTCTACATGGCGTGATTATCCCATTACGTGCAAGGCGAGTGGCGAAATTATACTCTTCGATTTGGATGGAGGAAGGTTCCCCTCTCATGGTTTACAGCGTCAGGCAAGCCCGTGCGCTTGAAGAAGTGACAGGTTTGCCCGTCGAGCTGGGGATGAGTTATGGCGAGCCGAGTATAGGTGGTGCAATTGACAGGCTATTAGAAAAAGGCGTCGATAAAATTATCGTCATTCCTTTGTATCCCCAGTTTTCATCTTCGACCGTTTCTTCTGTTTGGGATAGCGTGAGCCGTCACCTACAGACAATGAAGAACCGGTATACACCCTCCATAAATTTCATCAATGACTATGCCGATCTTCCTGCCTACATTGAAGCGTTAAAAGCATCCGTTCTGGCATCTTTCGAAGCTAACGGCATTCCAGATGCATTGTTGGTTTCATATCATGGTATACCGGTGAGGTTTGTCAAAGAGGGGGACCAATACCAGGAAAGATGTGAGTTAACGACAAAATTACTCATTGAAGCAATCAATATGCCGTCATTGAAAATATTGATGACGTTCCAGTCAAGATTCGGCAGAGAGCCATGGTTAACGCCTTATACTGATGAGACAATTAAAAATCTACCGAATGAAGGAATAAAAAGCCTGCATGTAATCAGCCCGGGGTTCGCATCAGACTGTTTAGAAACGCTTGAGGAGCTTGATGAGCAGAACAGGGAGATTTTTATGCATGCGGGTGGTACATCGTTTACTTACATACCGGCGCTTAATGATAAACCGATTCATATCGAGATGCTGCGACAACTTGTGAATCTTAATCGGTTTCAGGCATGATTTTCACTTTCTTGTAAGCAGGATGTTGCAGGTGTCAACATTCATAGTGAAACCATAAGTGGGCCCTCTCGGACATGTATTTGATACGTGCCGGGGCGGCCTAGGGGCCGCCTGGAAAACCAGCTAAGCTAGCTGCAAGCAACTGTCTTGTACGTGGGCATGAGTTGGAGATTATTCGAGGGCAGGTCCGCTTTGAGCGAGAAGCGGACATTTGCAGTTGTTCTAACAATGTTAAGAGTATTAATTACAGCGTTGTGTATTAATCTGCACGGAGGAGGTCAGTCGCCCTGCATGTTGGTTAATTGATGTTGTAAGTTCATGCACAATGACCAGTGCTCATCAACAGACACAGCTGCTCGTGAACGCTGCTCTATAGGCAATTGTGGCTCGGTCCACAGGAAAGGATAAAAGGAGTAAACCGCGTCACCATTCATTCCAGATGTTTCTTCATGCCAGCCTGTCCAGCGTACGCCTTGATAGAATCGATCCAAATTGCCACAGAGAACCCATTGTAGGAAACCTGAATAGTTAGTACCAAGGCTCTCCCATTCCAGAGAATCCGGTGCGAAATAATATACGCCGCCTCGATCTTCACCGAATTCACCACCGTTAAGTGCAAAAAAGCCCCCTGATACATCATCAGCAACGAAGATCGCCTGAAATATCCGGCCTGTTGTTACCGATTGCGTCCAGGAAGCAGGAGCTCGTGCCAGCTTGGGATGACCAGAGCCTAAAGTCCGCAACCAGCCGTTATCAACCAAGATGCCTCCCGTTTCGTATAACACAGCGCCTAGCGGGGAGAGCGTTGTAATCTGAAGCTGATGTAAGGCAGATCTTGCGAGCGCCGGGTCACAGGGAAGCACTTCATAATTATTGTTCGCTTCTTCCAGCCATTGCTGCACCATAAGCCAGCCAGAGCTTTGCTGATCAATTAATTCAGTCAGTTCCCTCATGCATTATCCTTTATCGCACTTAGCCTCTTTAGCTGATATATCGGACGGCTAACCGATAACCTGAACATGGTCACTTACATGCTCCTTTAAATACACACAGCATTAGGTTAGCGATGTCCGCTTCTGGCACAAAGCGGACGTTCCCCCGTTTAAACGCGATTGCCCCAGGCAAGTCAGCGAACCGGCAACTGCTTTTTAGCCAGGTGTCAGGATGCAGCAGTAGCATATTTGACCCCCTCTCCGACAGGATAATGACCGGCCTCTGTTGGATCCTCTCAAGCGTCAGGAGACACTCGTGGCGGCCACATGGGCCGGCATTGTCACCAGCACGCCTGGGCAGACGTCGATGGTTTAATTACGGCCCCGGCGATGCCACATCAACACAATAAGCACGTAGGGATTGATGATCTGGTCGTCTGCACCACAGCCATCACGCTGACGCGGGTAAAATGGTGCGGCGTAGTAGCGGATAAGCAGGAATAAGTTCAGCGCCTGATTGAACTGGCGCTGTCAGAAGGCAGATTGGTGACGGCACGCGGTTTGGCCTTTAAGCGGAAAGTAAGGCGCGCTTAAATGAGAAAATATGCGCACGTGCGGCTTCGGCTGCGCGTTGCGCATCGCCTGATTCCAGCGCGGCAATAATTTCATTATGCTCGGCGATCACTTCATCCATATGCGCCACGTTGGAAAGAGTGGTGGCCCAGAAGCGCTGCGCTTGTGCATGAATCACGCTAAGGATATCGGCCAGATGGCGATTACCGGCAATCTCGGCCAATACCTGATGAAACTCGCGGTCCAGCAGCATCATCTGTTCGCGGCTGCGTAACTGGCTCGCCTCATCAATTTGCTGATTAAGATGACGCAGACGCTGAAGCTGCGCATCCGTCACTTTCCGGGTGCCAAGCTCAATACAGAGCGTTTCATTTACCAGCCGTACTTCAATCAACTCCAGTGCGTCATCAATAGATAACGGCGCCACCATGACGCCTTTACGCGGAATAATCTGCAGTAAACCTTCGGTTGCCAGGCGATGAACCGCCTGATTAACCGGTGTACGGCCTATCGCCAGATCATCCATCACCTGAGCGGTATTAAGGTATTCGCCAGGTTTGTAACGCAACGTAATAAGCTTGTGCCTGAAAGCCAGATAGGCTTGTTCATTGAGAGAAAGGCTTTTATCTGCGCTGCCTGGGTTCACATTTTTCGCCTCTGATTCACTCATCACTACGTTCCTTTTTTTACCTGTGAGACATCTTACACAAAAATCTGGCATGAAAATCGCTAGTTTAAAATTACTGTGAAATTTCACTGTGATTTTAAACCGGAGGTTTTCCCATGCAGTTGCGATTCTCCACGGGCGGCAAAGCCGCTACCACACTGAACGTTGACGTGACGCATTTCATTATTGCTGGCTGGGCAGGCCGCGATAAGGAAGCCGTATTGCACCATATTTGTGAATTAGAAGCCCTCGGCGTGCCCGCACCCGGTGCAGTACCGCTTTTTTACCGAGTAGCGGTTAATCAACTCAGCCAGCAATCACAGCTTGAAGTGGTTGGCGAGCAGACCTCCGGCGAAGCCGAACCCTTCGTCTTCTCGCATCGCGGCGAATTGTGGGTCTCCCTCACGTCTGATCATACCGACCGCCATCTGGAAACCTTTAGCGTTGCGCTCTCTAAGCAGGCGTGTATCAAGCCGGTCGCCAGCGCCGCGTGGCGCATGAGCGACGTTACCGAACACTGGGATGTGCTTGAACTCAGCTCCTGGATTAAAGAGCAGGGTAAATGGGTCATTTATCAGCAGGGCACGCTGGCATCACTGCTGACACCCCAGGATTTGCTTGCGCGCTATTTTAATGGCGGAGTCGCAGAAGAGGGCGTTGCTATGTCCTGCGGCACGCTGGGTGCCATTGGCGGCATCCGGCCATCCAGCGAGTTCCGCATGGCGCTGCACGATCCGGTGCTTAATCGCACGCTGGAACACGCTTACACCACCGGCGCGCTGCCGGTGGTGGCATAAGGAGACTGCCGATGACCACACTCTGGCAAGCCAGTCAGCAGTTGCAGAGCGGCGATGCTATGCCCGAAGCATTTACTGAATCCGCATTGCGGGCTGCGCAAAATCCTGAACAACAGGGCTCACTGGTGTTCACGCAACGCTATGCAGCTTCCGGCAGCGCGGCAAACGCTCGCTGGCAGGCGAAGCAGGCGTTAAGTGCTATTGATGGACTGCCGATCAGCATCAAAGATCTGTTCGATGTCCAGGGAGAGGTGACCACGGCCGGTTCACGCTTACTGGCCGATGCGCCAGTGGCCACCGCTAATGCCAGCGTCGTCGATAAGCTGCTGCTGGCGGGCGCCGCCATCGTCGGTAAAACCACTATGACGGAATTCGCTTTTTCGGGCTTAGGCATCAATCCCCATTACGGCACGCCAGTCAATCCGTGGCAGCGCGAGCAGCAGCGTATTCCCGGCGGATCATCCTCTGGCGCAGCCGTTGCGGTTGCTGAGGGCATGTGTCTTGGTGCCGTTGGCACCGATACCGGCGGTTCGGTGCGGATCCCTGCTGCACTCTGTGGCCTGACCGGCTTCAAACCCACGGCAGAACGCATCAACCAGACGGGAACGTTACCGCTTTCTACCTCACTCGACAGCATCGGCGTGATCGCGGACGACGTGCGCAGCTGCTGGTTGCTGGATAGCGTCATTGCCGATCGGCCGCTGGATTTACAGTCGCTGGATCTGCGTAACGCGCGCTTTGCCGTGCCGCAAACGCGCGTGCTGGATAATCTGGATCAGCATGTGGCGCAGGCCTGGCAGCGAGCCATCACGCTTCTGAAGCAGGCGGGTGCGACAGTTCTCGACATCATTTTGCCTGAGCTGGATGAGCTGAACGCTATGAATGCGCGAGGCGGCATCACGGCTTATGAAGCCTGGCAATGGCATAAGAAAACCGCGCAGGCACAACCTGAAGCTTACGATCCCCAGGTGCTGGTGCGCGTCCAGCGCGGCAGCCATCTCACCGAACAGGATGCCACGGAGCTTTACCAGCAGCGTGCTGCATGGCAACAACGCATCAACGCAGCGCTGGGGGATTTTGATGCGTTACTCATGCCAACCGTTCCGCTTGTCGCGCCCACTATCGCGTCACTCAATGATGCGCAGCGCTATATGGAGATAAACGCGTTGATGCTGCGCAACCCCAGCATTATCAACATGCTGGACGGCTGTGCTCTTTCTTTACCCTGCCACCAACCGGGTTCTGCTCCGGTTGGCCTGAGCCTTGCTTCGATTCATGGTGATGACGCCAGCTTAATCAGCTGGTCGCTTGCCGTGGAAACTGCCCTTAACCGGAGATCCTGATGATGACTGAACCCCACGGCATGCTGTATGTCGCCACCAACATTGGCGCTGAAGATGAGGCTGACTTTAACCAGTGGTATGACCATGAACACGTAGAGGAGCGTGTAGCAATTACGGGATTTTTAAGCGGTACACGATATCAGGCAATAAACGCTGAGCGTAAATATCTCGGTTTATATGAAACCGACTCGCTGGAAGCTTTTACCAGCGCCGACTATCACGCCGCATTCACACACCAGACGGCATGGTCGGTGAAGCATCTGCAAAAAATGGTGAATCCCATGCGCCGGGTGAGCGCGATAGTGCACAAGCATGGCAAAGGCACGGGCAATCAGTTAGCTGTGCTGACGCTGCAAGAAATCAATGACAGCGCGCTAAGCGCCTGGCAGCAGCAGATAAGCCAGACACCGGGCTACATCTCCTCCAGCGTGCTGATGCCAGACAGCGTCCTGAGTTCGCCATTACCGAAGGAAAGCCAGGATCAACGGAAAATGCAGCCGATGCTGCTGATTCATTGCAGCGATGCACTGTGCTGCGATCGCCTGGCTGCCGCCGCGGCGCAGGCATTTGCGGGAGATATACAGCGTTATGCCCTCAACTGGCAGTTAACAAAACAGGAGCTGACCCATGGCTGATACCGATTCTCTGCAACATGCGGTAGGCGCAGTGCGTACCAAATCGAAGACCGGGCGTCTGGCTGCTGCCAGTTCGATTGGCACCGCGCTCGAGTGGTACGACTTTACCGTTTACAACATCATGGCCGCGCTGGTGTTTAACCATGTCTTTTTCCCCAGCTTCGATCCGCTGGTCGGCACCATTCTGGCGTTTTCAACCTATGCGGTAGGCTATATTTCACGTCCGCTAGGGGGCTTCGTGTTCGGCCATCTTGGCGATGTCGCGGGGCGCAAAGCGGTGTTGATCATCACGCTGGTAATTATGGGCGTCACCACGGCGTTGATGGGCTTGCTGCCGGGCTATGCGGTCTGGGGCATCTGGAGCCCGGTTCTGTTAGTCGCACTGCGGTTTGTGCAGGGCATCGCGCTGGGCGGCGAATGGGCAGGGGCCGTGTTGTTATCGATGGAGCATGGTGACGCGAATAAACGCGGGCGTAATGCCTCATTTGCGCAGGTTGGCCCATCCTGTGGCACGCTGATCGGCACTGGCTTTATTACGTTGGTTACGGTGATGATGAGCGGCGATCAGTTTCAGGCGTGGGGCTGGCGCATTCCTTTCTTGCTAAGCCTGGTACTGGTAATTTTTGGCCTGTGGCTGCGTCGCGGTGTGGAAGAGACGCCAACCTTTGTCGCAATGCAGGAACAAGAGAAAACCACGCACACGCCGCTAAAAGAAGTTTTCGTAAACTATCCGAAACAGCTATTCATTGCCGGTGGATCGCGTATCGGGTCCGACGTACTTTATGCGCTGGTGGTAGTTTTTACGCTGACCTACGTCACTACCGTCCTGCAATTACCGCGTCCGCTGGCGTTAGTGGCCACTATGCTCGGTGCAATAGTTAACGCGATTACGGTGCCGATGTTTGGCGCGCTTTCAGATAAGTGGGGACGACGCCCGGTTTACATTACCGGTGCGCTGCTGGCGATTGTCTGGTCTTTTCTGTTCTTTGTATTGCTCGATAGCTCGCATCCGGTGCTGATCGTGCTGGCGGTGATTGGCGGTTTGCTGATTCACGCAATGATGTACGGACCGCAGGCAGCGTTTGTCACTGAGCAGTTCCCTCCACATGTGCGTTACGCGGGTTCATCCCTGGCATACACCCTGGCGGGCATTGTCGGCGGTGGTTTTGCGCCCCTGATCATCACTACGTTATTTAAAGAGATGGGCAGTACGCTGTGGGTTTCTTTGTACGTCAGTTTCGCGCTGGCGATTACGCTATTCGCTTTGTGGAAAGCCAGGGAGACTGCTCATCGTCAGGATTGAGATTGTTATGGCGAAGGATTGCCATTATCTGCTCGCCCCCGACTAAAATTCTGGCTTAGAAGGCCAGCCTCGTTCCCCCCCTAAGTCACTGTTCACCCGGCACTTCACACTAAGCCTGCCTCTCGTGTGCCAGAGCTCACAACTGAACATTTCTTGATCAATGCCGATAATGATGACTCCGCTCCCAAGCGAAGCGGCGTGTCACTCAGGTATTTTTCTGCTTCGCAGGAAAACGTTCCGTTAACCTGTGTTTACCCTCATCAGGGCCGATCTTTCAACAGAGAAACAGCATGAATAATATAAGAATTGGAATCAGACTCGGTGTCGCTTTTGGCTTCATGGCACTGCTTGTCATATTTATGGTGCTGATTGGCGTGGTTAAAATCAACTCGCTTGGCAATGCGAATGATGAGATATCGGGTAGCACTTACAGTAAAGCTGCTGCATCCCAGTCACTTCGCTACTACACATCAGATATGAGCCGCCTTGCAAGAAATGCCATTCTCCTCAAAGACGTGTCACTGAGAAACAAAGCTATCCAGGATTATCACAGTGAAAGGGATGCAGCTGAAAGTCTGATGGCCCTCCTCACCAGAGAGGTTACTTCTCCAAAGGGGCTGGAAATATTTTCCCTTCTCAAAACCCGGGCAAATGTTTTTCTGCCATTCATTGATGAAGTGGTTGCACTCGCGCAGCAGGGGAAGAGTGATGAAGCCACGCAGCTGCTTTTTGGGCCGCGCTATCAGTCACAGAGTGATTTTATGGCTTCACTCCAGGAGCTTCAGATCCATCAGGAAGAACGTATGGTCAGTTCTGCAGCACAGGCCCACAAGGACCGTTCGGAAGCCCTGACAATACTGATTGTCTCAGGAATTGTAGCGACTCTGCTGGCGGCCCTTTCTGCCCTGATTATCTCACGGAGTATTACGCGTCCGCTTCGGGAAGCGGTAGAGGCTGCAGGCCGGGTATCACGCGGTGACCTGAGTGGCACCATACGCGCTGGCCACAAAGATGAAACAGGCATTCTGCTGTCAGCCATCCGTGACATGCAGGACTCGCTGATCAATACCGTCAGTCAGGTCAGAAGCAATGCAGAAAGCGTCGCTTCAGCCAGCTCCCAGATTGCGCAGGGTAATGCCGATCTTTCACAGCGGACCGAAGAGCAGGCCAGTGCGCTGGAGCAGACTGCCGCAACCATGACGCAGCTGGGCATGACAGTAAAAAACAATGTGGACAACGCACGTCAGGCGGGTCAGCTGGCCGTCAACGTGCGCGATGTGGCCAGTAAGGGCAGCCGCGCGACGGGGGCCATTACTGACACCATGAAATCCATCAGAGAAAGTTCCGGACGTATTGCCGAAATCACCGCCGTGATTGACGGGATAGCCTTTCAGACTAACATCCTTGCGCTGAATGCCGCTGTTGAGGCTGCGCGTGCGGGTGAACATGGGCGCGGGTTTGCGGTCGTGGCAAGTGAAGTCCGGTCGCTGGCACAACGCAGTGCTACCGCTGCCGGTGAAATACGTCAGCTTATTGAGGCAAATGCGCAAAGCGTTGAGCAGGGTAACGGACTCGTCGTCCACGCTTCTGAAACGATGTCGGATATTCAGTCTGCGGTCGGGAAGCTTACGGACACGGTAGAGGAAATCACCTCAGCCAGCGCCGAGCAGGCTCGCGGCATTGAACAGGTAGGCATTGCAGTAACGGAAATGGACACCACCACGCAGCAGAATGCCTCTCTGGTTGAAGAGTCTGCCTCTGCGGCTGCAAGTCTCAGGGAGCAGGCTGAACGGCTACTCCAGGCAGTTTCAGTCTTCAGTCTGGGCTCTCAGGCCACACCTGTTGGTGTAAAAGAAACTGCAACGCCCGCCAGACAGGCATTCCATATTGATTCAGCAATAAGCCGAACGGCAACTGAAGATGAAGGCTGGACGCATTTCTGATTATTAAACCGCGCCTTTTAAGGGCGCGATTTATTAAATTGACTGCCAGGAGCGAGGAGCGGACTTCATGCTTTTCGTTCTTTTCACTTCTCTTCTGCACGAGCCTTTTATTCTTTGGATGGCGTCGGCAGATTCTTTGTTGTTGATTCCTGCGTTAATGCATCGCTTTCCACCGCAACCAACAAAGCCTCCAGCAGCCCGGGAAAGCGGGCATCAAGATCTTCCCGGCGCAGCGATAGCAAATTTTCGCGCCCGAAAGGGCGTTGCCAGATAACGCCACTATCCCGTAATACTCGCCAGTGGTGAGTAAGCGTAGATTTAGGAATACCACTCAATACAGCGCTGCAGGCATGCTCACCACCGCCCGCCAGCACTCGCACCACCGTCAGGCGTAATGGATTTCCCAAAGCTGTCAGCACGTTTTCAAGACGTATTTGTTCCGCCTCAGGGTGTTTCGAAAGCATACGGTTCTCATCAGGTTGGAAACATACCAACACTCTACTTTAAATTTTATCAGTTGACTAATGTACGAGTACATACATACATTAAATGTACGTATGTACTCGTACATTAGTTTATATGGAGATTTTTAGATGGTTACTGCCTTACGGGAATTGGGTTCTCCTCGCTTTCAGCACCTTAGCCTTGCGCTGCTTGCCTTCGCCCAACTCATGTACTCGCTGGATATCAATATTGTGTTTGTTGCACTCCCGGAAATTGGATCGGGGTTGGGTTTTTCGGAGCACACGCTCCAGTGGGTGGTCAGTGCTTATACGGTCTGCTGTGGGGGATTTTTATTGTTCGGTGGACGAGCAGCAGATCTACTGGGGCAACGTCGTGTTTTTATCGGTGCGTTATGGCTCTACGCCCTCTCCTCACTGGCCGGTGGTTTAGCATGGAGTCCTGTTGTCATCATAATTGCACGAGCCATACAGGGTATTGGCGCGGCATTACTATTTCCTGCCACGCTTTCGCTTATTAACAGACTGTTTGAGGAAGGTCCGTCACGCAACCGGGCACTGGCTGTATGGGGCGGCGCAGGGGCAAGTGGTCTTACACTGGGATCGCTCGCTGGCGGGATACTTACAAGCGTCTATGGTTGGCCATCGGTATTTTTCATCAATGTTTTACTGGCAGCCATTGCAATATGCGCGGCTTTTTTTGTACTGCCTAAAGACAGCTTCCAGAAAGATCGCGGCCGCTTCGATTTTCCGGGTGCTGTGACAGTCACCATAGGAGCAATTCTGCTGGTTTATGCCCTGGTTCAGGGGCCAGAAGAGGGCTGGCTGTCAGGGCGTATTCTCCTATCACTTAGTCTGGCTTTCGTATTTCTGCTCGCGTTTACAGTCATAGAATTTCGCAGCCCCGACCCATTAATGCCGGTACGATTATTCAGGAATCACAGTCTGGCGATAGGCATGGTGATTACGTTCATTTATATGGGAACCTTCGGTGCTTTGCCTTATTTTCTGACGGTTATGTTTCAGAGCATTATGGGATACAGCGCCTTACAGACCGGCCTGGCATTCATAGTTCCTTCACTGGCAATTTTTGCCGGAACGCAATTCGGAGCCCGACTTGCAAATAGCCTGTCGTTACGCAAAGTTTTACTGACCGGCTTTTTAACTGGAATTGCGGGAACGCTGGCACTGGTACCATCAGCCTATTCAGGTGCATCTTATTTGACTGTATTACCGGGACTGGTCATTTCAGGAGCAGGCCAGGGTATTGTCTGGACGGCAATGTGGGTAGCTACTGGCTCAGGCGTAAAACATCACGAGCAAGGGGTTGCTTCAGGTATGGCTTCTACAACACTGAATATTGGTAACGCTATTGGTATTGCTCTGTTGGTTGCTCTTTCCGGAAGCGGGACCGTAAGCCTTCATCAGGAAAATTCTGCAACTAGTCTCGAAAATGCCTTACAAATTGCCTTTTATCTGGCTGCGGTGGGCCAAATAACAGGGCTTGTTGTTTCCTGCTTATTACCCCGCAAAACTGTAACTGATATGCCAGCAGAAATAACCTTGTAGAAAATCATTATTCTTCGCTAATGGCTTCAGATAAAAAGTATTCGGGGGGAAGACCTGCTGTGTGGCCGGTCTTTTCATTACCAGCCTGTGCCTGAAGAAGCGCAAGAATTCAGTATGCTGCTGTGCTTTGCGGCATATGATTGTCTTCTTCCGTCATTAAGCTGACATACAGTTCGCCCCTCTGTTAGCAGCATGATTTAGAGGGGATTGCCTGTGTTCTCAAGCGTATCAGCACAACAATATGCGTGCTGAGATGATGATCGGTTAAGCGGTTTCGCAGACCAAAAAAGCATTATGACAATCTGGCTAGGGCACCCGGGCCAAAAGGGTATTAAGGCAGCTTTACAGGTAAGACCCATAACCCTATCGCCCCCTCAAGGCCGAATCACCTTACCCTCTTCATCAAGCAGATCCGTCAGAAGTGCCGTGCCATCGCTTCCCACACGGAATGCCCCGTAACGCGCCTGTGCGAAACGCGCGCCATGACCTTCCTGAAAGAAATAAGCATTAGTGCCGACGGTTAGCGAGCCGGAGTGTTGATGATATTTCACCCGTAACTGATCCGCCTGCAGAGGTTCTCCCTGATCGAACCGGGCCTGAGTCGCATGACGCTGCGCATCGAGATCCACAATGATGGTCCCGCTGGTGGGCAGACATGGTGCTGACAGAGTCGCGCCACAGGTTTCGGCCTGTTGATACAACATCTGCTCCAGAGGTCGGGTAAGGGCATAATTCAGCGCCATGTAATCACCCTGCATCAGGGAACGCGGGTCAACCGGGGCAAGGGGTAAAATCATGACTGCGCCCTGTTTCAGTAACTGCTCTTTCTGCCAGATGCTGACATTGACGGCCACCAGCGCCAGCGCTATCACCGCGCCTGCCAGCCATCGGCTCTGTTTACGCATTTTCACGGGCACCTCCGATCTGTGCAGGTAATACTTTTTTGACGCCCCATGCCAGCCCCAGTAACACCAGACCACCCGCCAGCAGCAGCAGGGATTTCTGCAGCAGAGCAACGTCCAGGAAGTAATACCAGCCAATGACATACAGCACCATGAAACCGCCACTCACCACCAGCAGTCCCTGACTGCCCTGATAACGCGCCATAAGAATCAACCACAAGCCCAGCCCAAGACCCGGTGCATAGAGGGCAGCTGCCCCGCAGATAAAGGCGGCGGGCAGGGTGAATAGCGAAAACAGCGGCTGACCGCTCCTTCTCTGACTAAGCGCACTCAGCACTAAGCCTGCCGCAATCCCTGTGCCAGTCGCAGACTGAAGCAGAGAAAACTGCACAACGGGCCAGAAGAAATCTGAGAGAAACGCCGCGTTTATCCCGAGGAAACTCAGCAACATCAGGCCCGCCGGGATGCCATACAGCAGGGGGTGCACCGCATTAGCATACGGCCTTGTCTGTAACCTCAGCTGATGGCTGACGATCCAGAGCCACAAAAACATGACCGCCGCCACCAGTATTGAAACAGCAACGCGACCCGTCGCTGGCGACAGGTACAGCCGCGCTAGTAAATAGCCCGCCAGTACCAGGAAAAATGTCAGGGCCGTCATGGCCATAAACCGATAAATGCGGTCAGGCATCGCCACTGCCATCATGACCAGAATCGGCAATGCGCAGAGTGAGCTCAGCATTATAAAACTGACGTCGTTGCTTTGGATCTGCAGCATAACGCCGAAGATCAGCCCGCATGTCGCAGCAATAGCCCAGGCCAGTCCGAGGTGATATTTACCGTCACGACCGCTGCGTAACAGGCCGCGCGCAATGACGGCGAGCATAAGTGAAGGAAGAACAAGGGTGGCAGCATTCGGTTCGTCGAGCAGGTCAGCGGAATAGAGTACCAGCGCCATCAGTAATAACGTGATGATAGCTGCGACCCAGCCTCCGACGCTCAGCGCCAGCCTCATATACCAGGGCAGATCTGACGCATGACCGCGTTGCTGAATATCCTGAACCTGTGAGGCGCTCAGCAAGCCCTGCTGAAGCAGGGTCTCTGTCAGTAATGTCAGCCTGGCCGGAGCCAGATCGATTGACCCCTTTTCAGCCAGTTTGCGTTGCCACTTCAGCAGGATCGAACCATTTGCCACCACCCATAAAATCATCAGGACGCCGGTCAGATACAGGTCACCCGAATCATAGACCACAAGGAATAACTGCATGAGCAGCGCGCAGCCCACAATAGTCAGACTGGCGATACCCAGCGTCAGCATGCACAGGTCCACATAGCGATAACGATACAGATAATAGCCTGCCAGCAGGGTAATCACCCAGCCGACCGTGACAGATGTAAAGTGGTTAGTACTGTGCCAGTCAGAGACGTTTTCAGCCACGATGGTGGTCAGCAGCAACAGTAAAAATCCCGCCATGACGCGTGAGAACCAGCGGCTTGCCAGCCAGCTCTCCGGTTGATGCGTTATCGCCCGCCAGGCCAGCGCTTCCCGGAGAATCAGGCAGGCTGCCAGCAGCGACAGATAGCCATGCAGCACCGTCGTCGGGAGCCGGATGAAGCTGTCAGACACGGCGATATCCAGTAGTGAGGTCGGCAACGTCGTGTAATAGAGCTGGAATGCCAGGTTAGCGACCAGCCAGCTGCAAAACCACAGGCTGTTTTGGCGGGCAATCAGCGCCAGCGGCAGAAGAACGCATAGCCAGGCCCGGAATAGCTCCCAGCTGTCAGCTCCGGTCTGATAAATCTGCCCGTAAAGCGCAAACAGGGCGCCGAATCCTAAGCCGGCAGCCAGCAAGGCACTGCGCGCCAGTGTGCTGTACCAGCGCCACCAGACCACTACCGCCAGCGCGACGATCAGCAGTTCGGCCAGCGCAAATTTCGCCATCTTCGGCAGCCATGCCCAGTTCCAGGCAACAAAGAACACCGCACCGGCAACCAGTGACAGTAATCCCAGAAAGCAAAGCACCGGGATAAGAAACTGACGCCACTGATTATCTGATGGTCTGATACCACAGAACATATAGATACGCTCGCAGGTCTCCGGCGTCAGGCTCCCGCTTTTCACCAGATGCCCAAGCTGACGGCAAAGATACGCTGCCGTGCGCGACGGCATCCCGGTTATGCCATCGGGCCCAATCTCCCTCATATTTTCCCTGCCTCTGTTTGCGGTGTAATTTTTATGACGTTAACGACGGTTCTTCCCTGCGATGGCGCTCTGCTGAGCAGCAGAAAATTTTGCTGACCAAATGTAAACATCTTTTCCGGGATATTACAGCGTAAATCAAAGATGAGGGGTGAACGCTGCGTGATCTGTCGCATTGTTATGAATGAGTATCGCGGCCGTATTTCGGTTGCATGAACATGACACCCGTCACCGGCGACTTCGATCCCTGCAGGCGGGTTATACTGCTGTTCTTTTTGGGATACTGCATTGTCTGCATGCTGAAAGGTTGCGAGAGAAAGCCGCAACCGTTCAGTTACTGGCTGCCGCTCGCCTGGTTGAAAAAGGCCAGTCTCACCATATCGTCATCGTAGAGGATGCTCAGCTGCGACAGCATGCAACTTTATCACCCGCTATGAGCAATCAAAAAAGCCAGCGTCCTGCACGGGCTGACTCAATAAACATGCTTATGGTCAGTGGCTCTTTATTCTGTTTTACGGGGGCACGTGAGAACAGCGAGGAGGTTTTCCAGGGGAAATAAGCGGCAAGATTGAAGCCAGCCGGCTGAACGTCAAACTCATCAAAAAACTTTTTCGCCATTTCAGCAATATCATCCGCTTCATACTGTTCCTGCAAAATGTCATCGTCGGCAGGTTCAATTTTCTTTAACAGGAGAGTCGTTACCAGCGGCAGTTCTCGCAAAATGAATTCGCGCACCGCATCAGGGGTTACTGTCATATTATTCACCAGATTTTATCCTCCGGCCGCACAATCAGATTATAATGATGGACGGTGCGGAGACTGATTTTTGCTACATCGTTTGCCAGAATCACCCATCCGACAACAGGTACGGCCCTGCCAACGAATGCGCCCAGGTTGTTCACCCAGAAAATCTTCAGCCCACGCAGACTGAAAGATTTGGCTGTCAGCGTGGGCAGAATGCGGCGCCGGAATTTGTAAGAAAGTTGTTTGCGGAAAAAGAGAGACGCAACGGAAGTACCGGGGGTTGCGGTATTGGGTTTCCCCGGTACATCGATATTATTGTTGCCTAAAATTAGTCCCGTAACGGCTACGATATCCTGCACGCCCAGCTGTTTTTGTGTCTCCTCAACCAGCACCCAGAACAGCAGTTCCTGCGGAGTCAGATTGGGCAAGTCGTTGAAATAATACGTACCATTCAGT
This sequence comes from Pantoea sp. Lij88, assembly GCF_030062155.1. Classification (NCBI taxonomy): domain Bacteria; kingdom Pseudomonadati; phylum Pseudomonadota; class Gammaproteobacteria; order Enterobacterales; family Erwiniaceae; genus Pantoea; species Pantoea sp. Lij88. The sequence continues at coordinate 369,431 of NZ_CP118267.1, forward strand.
TGCTCTGTTGTATCCATGACTGCAAATCCCTTTCGTCCGATGGTTAACAGACCTGAACTTTACCATCTGTATGACAGGTTGTTAATCCATTACCGGGTAGCCCGTCAGGCGGGTTTTTACGCTTCAAGGTCCGGCACCTTAATATTTTCCTCCAGAAAATCTGTAGGCGAATCACGTCGTTCTTTGGCTGGTCATTCAGCACCGACAACAGCGAACCGTAATCACGCCGGGCGATGTGGCTGCCTTCGAGAGTGATCTTAATGTTGCGCACGTACTGGCGGATGCGTTAAATGTTTTATAGCTTCGTCGGTTTCCGAGTCCTACTGAAACCAGCCGCCATCTTTAAACAAGCTGGTGGTACCGTCTTCGGAGTAGTCGAGCGGCGGGACGGCTTCGGAATAAATGGCGGGCAGCGCAAAAGCGGTTTCAATGTTAATGTTGTCGTCAAGACTCAGCAGCACGACCTGCTCCCCGACGGTGGGCTTCCAACATGTGAGAATGCTACCGGCGCGAAGGCTGAGCCAGTTAATCCAGTTAGTTTCAAGATCGCCTGTTTTCACCCGGCACAGGCAGTTCACTGGCTCCACTTCGGACACGGTGCCGATGCGAATCAGGTTGGTGATAAAACGCATGATTTTGGTAATTCTCGTATTCATATCTTTAGATTGCCATTAATAAATAACATGATGTAAGCTGATTACATTGCCTGAACAATCACACAAAATTGAATAATATGATGATTATGAATCCGTTCGATATAGCACTTGTGTCATTATTTATAATTTTATTAATAGTCGCATATCGGATTAGCAATACTTTTCAAAAAGATTTTAAAAACGTCATAAGCTATAAAAGCAAAAGTGATGAAAAAAGCTCTGACATACAGTCTAATGATGACAAAAAGCATGCTGTTATTGATAACAGCGAGAGCTCAGCAGAAAGGATCCAGTTTTTCTGCCAAAAATTAGTATTTATCTCTTTAACTTCATTCTTGATATTTAAGGGGGTTGTAGAAGTAATCGACACATTTTCTCCGTTTGACATGTCAAATGATCTTTTTTTTTCATCATATAAAAGAAATTAAAACCTTATCCTATGTAGCTAATGCTTTAGCAATCTCATGCGGTTTGCAGTTAGCTTTTATGCTAATAACAAATGGTCCTGATGAGGCAATTGAACCCATAATGTTAGGGATTGCATCGGTAATTTTACTAATGTTATCGGCTATCGACGCAAAGGAATGGAGCATTCACAACTCAGTATCTATAGTTTTATTAATATCATGCATTGCTGCATTGTTTTTCCTTTCGAAGTTCTTAGAAAAAAAGCCAAGGCCATAATTTTAATAGTTTTTATTTATTGGCATGCTTATTAAGCCTTTGCATAAGGTGCATTTTTACTGACTCTGCAACCTCGCTATTTATAGCTAGCAACGGGCGCTCAGGGTACTTAAGTTATAGTACCGCGACGGCTTAACCTGTCCCGTAGGCCGTATTGATGTACGCGCGCCAGCTTCTGACCCCCGGCACAAAGGTAACCTCAGCCGCGTCTGCACCTGCCAGCACCTTAAGATACTTTGTGGTAGTCAGCCTCGGGAACATGCGGCTACGCATTCGGCCCTTTTTGTTGTGTGCGCTGACGCGGTGCCGGTTCCCACGCCCTGCCGTTCAGTGAACACTATGCGGTGAAATTTGCCTGCTGAATGCGGCGTAAGTCATGCGCCACCTCACGCAGCATCTTTTTTCGGGCCGTCGGTTCCAGCTGTGCCAGTAGCGCCTCAAGCCAGGCATCCACTTCATGCAGTTCAGCCACATTTCACCACCCAGCATTCCTCCGGTACGTCCGGCTCCGGCTCCGGCTCCGGCTCCGGCTCCGCTTCGATATGTGCTTTCACGTTCTAAACCGTCGCTATCTCGCGCTCGGTTAGCCTCAGGCTCATGCTGATGCCTCAGCGGTCATTTGCCGGAATATCGACCTAAAATTAAAATAGCCTATGGCGCGTCTCGCTGTTCTGCAGCGCGTCGGGCTGGCTTTCCTGCAGCCACATAATCACCTTTGCCATCAGCAAATCCTGTTCGCCAGTGAAGTGGGAGAGCACCTCATTCAGCCTTCAGCGATACTCTCACGACAGAGATGCGGCGAACATGGGAACCAGCTGGCCGATGTCCACAAACAAGTTCTTCCCGCTTTCGTAACGGGGTAATAATCAACCTGTAAACAACCCATGTTTCCCGGTGATTTCATTTTTCTGTCATTTTTATTCTTTAGGCTCACAGCTTTCCTTCATGGATATAAAAATATGAAAATAAAAGCGATTTCTCTGGTTATCGGTTGTTCGCTTTCTCTGTCTACGTTAGCGGCACAGCCGAAGGTCGAACACTACATCGTCAGTTTCCCCGAAGGGACGCGTGTGAGCTACAAAGGTGCCTTCGCCAGTGCATTTCCTCAGGGTTTGCCGATGGGGATCGGTTCCGGTTTGCAGTTTACTGGCAGGCAGGGCGATGCACTGACCTTCGTGACCGTCACCGATCGCGGACCGAATGCCGACTCACCGGATGTGGGTAAGAAAGAATCAAAAATTTTCGTCACGCCAGATTTCGCCCCGATGCTGATGAATATCCGGGTGCAGAACGGCAAAGCGGAGGCCACGGATGCCCTGCCATTGCATGACGATAAGGGCAACGTAAACGGATTGCCCTTGCAGGATGGCGTTATCGGGTCAACCAATGAAATCGCGCTAAGCGATACGTTGAAAGTGCTGCACGGCGATAACCGCGGTCTGGATACAGAAGGCATTACGCCAGATGGGAAGGGCGGATACTGGCTGTGCGATGAGTATGGCCCGTTCCTGATTAACGTTGATGAGCGCGGTAAAATTCTCGCGATGCATGGGCCGCAGGCGGCAGAGGGAGAGAAATCCATCGCGGGCGGTCTGCCGAATATTCTTAAATGGCGTCAGCCAAATCGCGGCTTTGAAGGGATCACCCGGATGCCGGATGGACGTATCATCGCCGCAGTGCAGAGCACGCTGGATATCGACGGTAAAAGTAAAAAGCAGGCGCGCTTTACTCGTCTGGTGAGCTTCGACCCGGCGACCGGGAAAACCGCCATGTATGGTTACCCTATCGACAGCGAGGCTTACAGTAAAAACAGTGACGCAAAAATCGGTGATATCGTGGCGATCGACAATCAGCATATCCTGCTGATTGAACAGGGCAGCGATAAAAACGATGCGCAACGCAACCTTGTCTATAAGGTAGATCTCAGCCCGGCTACCGAGCTTTCAGCATTTGATAAATCTGGTGACTATCCGGAGTTTGACGACGAGAAAGCGCTGGTGAAGCGTGGCATTAAATTCGCCGCGAAAAAGCTGGTGGTCGATTTACGTCAGCTCGGCTGGCAGCAGGAGAAGGCAGAAGGACTGGCGCTGATCGACAACAAAACGCTGGCGGTCACCAATGACAATGACTTTGGCGTGAAAACGGTCATGCAAAATCCGGTGGAAGGCAAGAAGCGCAAGGATTATCGCGTAACGGAGCAGGGGACGCTTACGGTTGATAATAAGCCGGTTGCCACGACAATTGCTCTGAAGCCGCTGAAGAAACCGGAGTCAGACAGTGAGTTGTGGATTGTCACGCTGCCGGAATCGCTGAAGTAAGATTCAATGGATGAAACGTCAACGTCCGCTTATGTCATTAAGCGGACTGTTTCAGGCTGACGTCTGCAATCACCAGGTCACAACGTTATTTCAGGGAGAGCGCTGTACGGGTATTCGAAAAAGTATGCATTTTCTCTTCAGGAAAACATGACTTCATCCAGTTGTTAATCAGTGCACGATACAGCGCCTCTGCTTCCGCCAACCGGCTCAGCAGGCAGTATTTATCGGTCTGGTGTGCCAGTGATGGCTCGCCGGGACCGAAAGGCGTTTACCGCATTACCCGGGAGTCACTCCTGAACCCGATTAATTCCTTTCACGCGTGCACCATAATGAACGGTGTGCAGAAAGTCGCTTATTCAGGTTCTGGCTGAAGCAGCCATTCAGACGATATTTGCCTGCCAAAACTATTCACCCTGCAGTTAGTGATCTTTAGCGCCAACGATAATCCAGTGTCGCAAAACGATGCGATCGAAAATTATATTCAACAGGATGTGAAGGGCATTATGGTGGATGTGATTGACGTCAAAGGGATTATGCCAGCTATAAAAGGAGCGGTCGCCGCTAAAACACCGGTGATTGCGATTGTTGGGATATTACCGGCGGCCCTCAGGCGGCGCAGATGGGCGTGGATAACCTGGAAGGCGGCAAAATTATCGGTAAATATTTTGTCGACTACGTGGCGATAAATATGGACGGCAAAGCGCGACTGGGTATTGTGGGCACGCTGAACTCGGCCGTGCCGAACCAGCGTCAAGAAGAATTTGAAGAAACCATTAAGAGCAATCCGGGCATTACCGTAGCGGACGTGGTTCATGGCCAGAACGTGCAGGGTACTGCGATGACGGCGGCAGAAACCTGATTACCGGTAATCAGGATTTAACCGCTATCTACGCGAGCGGTGAACCGGCACTGCTGGGGGCGATTGCTGCCGTTGAAAACCAGGGGCGTCAGAAGGACATCAAAGTCTTTGGCTGGGATCTGACGTCAAAAGCCATTAGCGGCATTGATGGCGGTTATGTCACGGCCGTGCTGCAGCAGGATCCGAAAAAGATGGGTGAAGAGGCGGTAAAAGCCCTGAACGCGCTGGCATCGGGCAAAACCGTGTCAAAAACCATTCTGGTGCCGGCCACGGTGGTGACCAAAGCCAATTTGGACAGCTACCGGGCGATGTTTAAGTAATCGCTGACTCGCTGCATGCAAGTATGTTCAAGCCACTTAGCTCCCGCCTGACTCCGGTACTTCAATCGGATGCGTGACGCCATTCACTGGCGTTACGCCGTTCCGTCCTCAGGAAAGTTTCATACTCATCTCAGCACTGAAACCCTTTCCGACTGTTCTGGAGCGGAGGTCTTGTCGTAACCCGTCATTCATTCGCCCGTCTGCTGTTAATGATTATGTCCTTCAACTCTCTACATCAACCAAAACCACTGAGACCTGGCTGACGAGCAAAACATTAATGGCTTAGCAGAGGGTGTGATCAACGCAGGTGGTGACGCCATAAAAGTGCTGTTTTACTGACTTTGGCTCGAAGCAGCGGCGCTGCATATGCCGGGGATCCTCGCTGCAATTGCTGCGTAACCCTATGACACTATGAAAGAACGTAAATAGCCGCGGCTAGAGGGGTGTACCAGCGCTCCTGGCATATTGCCTGCCAGAGGGTGATAAAATACCGGGTTTCTCAGGGGCCTCCTGCGGATGAGTTCAGGTTGACAGAGCTAATGAGAGCCGTAGTGCAGAGTAAAAGGAAACAGACTGTTTAAGTTCTTAATCAATTAGCCAGTCTGATGTGTATTGGCTCATATTACGTTTAATTCTGATATGAAAATGAAATTTACTGATATCACATGAGTTCGATATATAAATAAATTCCAGGAAATTATTTTAACAGCAAATATATAATGTAAGCCAGAGGAGAAAATAAATGTCACCACTCAGATTGACTTATTTTTTCCCAATTCTATAATCAAATTGAAAGGCGAGTTCATAACGCCCTTAACATCAGTTATCCGTGTGTGTTTTGCCCGCAATAGCCGCGGGCTTTTTTTTATTATGCTGCCGGCAGAGTTGAAGCAATTTTTAAAACACATCAGAAAAACTTTCAGATACGGGTATGATGGCTTTCCCTATTTCTGATGCAAGTCGCGCAAAGACCTCATCTTCAGTAGTGTCTCCTCTGTGAATCAGATATAACTTCTTTTTTATTGCTGTACCTCTGAGAGGGATATACTTTATCTTTTCATCTTTTCTGACAGCATACTGAGGGATTAAAGCGATCTCTCTTTTTTGCAAAAGTGCCATTTTAAGAACTTCTGTTGTAGTAAATATGATGTCTTTTTTGAAATTCAGTCCATGCTTAAGAAGGATTCTGTTCTGTGACGTATCAAGAGAATTACTGTCCTGAATCCCTAAAACCATCCTGTCTTTCAGTTCATCCAGACTGATTTCTTTACTGTCAGCCAGGGGGTCTTCACTGCTGACAGCGAGCACGTAGGGGAATTCAGCAACCAGTTTTTTTTCATAGAGGGAAAAGTTTTCGTCACAGGCTGAAAGGATACAATGCATTTTTCCGGAATCAATCTGGGTTTTGAAATTATCCTTACTGATTTCATGAACCTTTACCGGCCGTTCAGTCAATCCGTCCAGCGAGTTAACTACCTGCGTGTAGAGGTAATGAGAAAGAGATGTAGTGATACCCAGATGCATACATCTGTTGATGACTTCTTCAGTATCGGCAACTTCCCTGATCATTCTCATACAGACGAGTATTGACTGCGCATAAGCAAGAATTTCTGTTCCTTTATCTGTCAGAGCAAGTGTGCGCGTTGAACGTCTGAAAAGGGAAGCACCTAATTCCTTTTCCATCCGACTTATCGAGTTACTGATAGTTGGTTGCGATGCATTACAGCATTCAGCTGCCCTGCTAAAACTTCCTTTCTCTGCAACGGCCACGAAATATTCAAGATCCTTAAGATTCATCACCTGTACGCCTGTAATATTATCAGCCACTACGTAAGCATAATGCAAAATATTATAATTGGTAGTGTAAGCCTTTTCCTTATTCAGAATAAACATCCACTAAGTCAAATTGGCTGCTATTCGGATGGTTATATTTAATTAGTGAATATATAAACATCATCTATACGAATAATAATAGCGGCGGGAGTGTAAGGATTTCGTAAATAAAATAAGATAAAATTTTACAGGGTTGTTCTTTTATTTTGTCTGTGTATGATAACTTTCGAAAAAAGAAATAAATTAATAAATATTAATTATGGAGCAGGCGATGTGAATAGGTTTAAGTCCTTGATTAATATTGATAAACACCGTGAGTTATCCTTTTTTACTGAGGTTTCTTCTGGTATGGTGCATCAACTTAATAGCAAGAAGTACAAAATATTTGATGAATACATTAACAATGTAAATATTATAAGATTTAATTTGGCCTGCGTATCAGAGATTTTACATGATGAAAATAATAACTTTGAAAACTATCTCTTTGATAATGATCCAGCGCTTTACTACAATGCCCAGTCATTACTACTCGCTGTCAGGATGTTTGAGAATATGTTAGACAGTCTTACCGAATCACTCAGTAACGCTGCGGATAACTGATATTAAGAATGCATCGCGTCAGGCATGTAAAATCCGATCCCTGTAAATTTTTACTAATCTTAATGCTTTCTTATTAATCATCTGTATGACTGATAAGCCTGTTAAAATAAGAAAATTCACCTGCATTAAAGTGAAGCTCTGTCGATGTTATTTTATATTTAACTATAAATGGGTATGCACAATGAAAATATCGACTCGTCTTATAATAGGATTTGGTTTTCTCATCCTCCTTTTCGCACTTTGCGTGGGAATTTCTCATCATGCGTTATCTCATGCTCAGAAGGGGATGGACAACGTAGCCACCGTGAAAATGAAAAAATACGGGTTAATTCTCGACATGAGAGGTAATCTTCGGGATATGGCGGTCGCTGTCAGAAATGTGGCTCTCTTCACGGATCCGGCTCTTGTGAAAGAAGAATATGAGCGTCTTGAAAGTCAGAAGAAATTTTACATTCAAAACAGAATCGCGCTGGAGAAACTTCTGAAAGAAGATTCCACATTTGCCGGACGCAAAAAACTTTCTGAGATAATTCAGCTTGAGCAAAAGGCCTTAATGACTATTGAAAACACCGCACAACTGGCCATGTCTCGCAGAACACAAGAAGCAGTGAATTATCTTATTAGTGTCAACCGTCCAGTACACAGAGCGTTAATGGACGCCCTGAACGATATGACCACAGTGCAGATGGATAATACGCGAAACGCGGTGGAAGAAAACCGTAAAAATGCAAATGCTGCAGTCACAGTACTGGTATGCATCGCAATAATTTCTGTTGTTTTTTCAATTCTGACATGTATTACACTTATCCGATCGATTATGCGTGAATTGGGAGGGGAACCCGTCCAGGCCAGGTTAATTGCTTCATCTATAGCTGAAGGGAATCTGACTTCCTTTATCAATATTAAAAAGAGCGATACTACTAGTCTCATGGCTTCATTAAATGGAATGCAGACACGTCTCCGGGGACTGGTTTCGCAGATAAAGAAATCATCAGTCAGTGTCGCATTTGCTGTAGATGAGATTTCCAGAGGGAATGAAGAATTATCGTCCCGGACGGAACAGCAGGCTGCTGCCCTCCAGGAAACGGCAACCAGCATGGAGCAATTAACGTCAACTGTTAAAAATAATTCGGCAACTGCACAACAAACCGCGGTATCAGCCAGGGCGGTCGCAGACCTGACCAGACAGGGGGAATCGGATGTCAAACTTATGTCTGAAACAATGAATGCAATATCCTTAAGTGCGACAAAAGTCAGCGAAATTACAGGCGTTATTGAAAGTATCGCTTTTCAGACAAATATCCTCGCGCTGAATGCTGCAGTTGAAGCTGCACGCGCTGGCGAAGAAGGACGTGGTTTTGCCGTAGTAGCAGGAGAAGTCAGAACGCTTGCTCAGAGAAGTGCTGATGCAGCCAGGGACATCAAGATCCTTATTGAGCAGGCTGTAAGCCAGGTCGAAGGTGGCGTCATTATAGCTACGGCAACGGGCGAAAATATTCTCAGTGTTGTTGGCAAGGTAGGTGTGCTTGCAGAATCTATGGACCATATCGCACTTTCTTCTTCAGAGCAGATGCAGGGCATATCACAGATTGAAATAGCCATTACCGAAATGGATGGCGTGACCCAGCATAATGCGACACTGGTTGAGGAATCTACATCTGCTTTGAGTTCACTTTCCGGGCAGGTCCATTTTTTAAAAGAGATCACATCAATTTTCAGTGTCTGAAATATATTCAGATAGATACTTCGGGTTTATTGGTTAGCTAATCAGCAACCGGAATTTGTAAGGGTTAGAGCAGGGCTCCAGATCTTTACGCCGGGTAGTTTTCCAGTAGCTCGTCGTAAATTCATTGTGACTTATAGTTAACAGGCGCATTAAGGTTTTAAAATATTTTATCGTCTCTTTGGTATAAAAAAATTTTAATGCGCTGCTGATATCAATGTCAGTTCAGGAGTGGAAAATAATGAATGAGATGTACCTGGAGTTTATTGAAATAAAAGGTCAGACTGATGCGCTTTTACTGCAGTTGAGTGAAGGTAAATACAAAGACCCAAATACTTTTATAAATAACTATATCCACTTGCAGAAAGTATATTGCAGGTTCAGGCCATATCTGGCGGATATAAATTTCGTGGAGTGGGCCGTAGTTAAGGATAAAACCACTCTGGTTGAGATTGTTATGACGGGCAGGGCAATAATGTGTATGCATAATTTTCACAATACATTATCCCGTACGATTCAAGAAAAAAGATAAATTGATTTCCCTGTATTTTTTGACGCGTGGAATACTGGAAGTAATTATTAATTTCTATTGAAGGAACGTCAAAGAGCCATAACCTAACTGATCAAATCCCCCACTAGCAGAGCCATAGTTGCCACCACCACCTTCGTCTCCGCTTTTTTCCATAATGGTTTTAATTTCCGGCGCTTTGAGATGCATCTTTTCGACGTAGTGTCCGTAAAAAAGAGCCCATACTGGCCGGGGGTCACCACGGCTCGTATCAGAGATAGTGTTCTGAACAACGTCGCTGTTATGGTAAGGGGTAAAAGGGACACTGCCGCCTGAATTATATACAGCTGCATAACGAGCAGCCCCAAGAAGACGATTATTGTATGAGCTAAACAAATCCTCTCCCTGACTCCATGCCAGCTGGCATATGACCCCGGCAAGGCCAATTCCAAGAAGCGTATGTCCCTGATCGCGACCACTTTCCTGCCACTGCACCAGTCCGTCAGGGTATCGATTCCAGGCCGCATTCATTATTGCACCGTTTCCCTTGCCATGAAGATAATAATCCCTGGCCTCTGTATAAAGATCCTTCCTGTCAGTAAATATACCTATTGCCATAAGTGAAGCAATATTGGAAAGATCCCAGTTAGCCCAGTAATGATCTATCTTTGCGCCATTATGATTTTCGAGAAAAGATTTATTCATGGGAGCAAAAATTTCTAGCAGCATCTGCTTAACTTTCTGTTGCTCCTGTGAAGTAAAAGCAGTTGAACCCTTAAGGGTTTCAGCTGCAATGGCCATTTGATAACCATATAAACCTGAAGCCAGAAACTTATCTGAAGTGCCATCGATCCTTTTCAGTTGCTCAGCCCACTGCAACAGAATGTCCGCAGCTCTTAATGCACGCGCGTTATCTCCACTGATACGCCAGTCAAGAGCCAGAGCATACGCGGCGGCAGCATCATTAAAAAGCCTGGCATAATTTTCGTGAGCGTGTCCTGGCGCTGTTCCCCGATAAACTATCGATACAGGATGAGCCTGGTAGGTTATGGCGTCATGGCTGTTACTACGTAACATTGCAAAATCAGACGCCCATGGATTACGTTTCTCTCTGACTTTTTGCGCTATCAAATTAAACTCATCTGAAGTATTTAACGCTCCCGGATGAATAAAATCATGATTAGCTGAAAAGCATAATGGGGGGATAAAAGACAGCACGAGGAAAGAAACGCTATATATTTTTTTCATAATCCCAGGCTCGCCAGCAGATCATCTACATCGTCCTGGCTAGCAGGTAAAGTTGAAGAGGGAGTTGAAGAAAGTTTCTCTGAATGACCTGGGCTGACAATACCGGGTGAAGTGTCTCGCAGTAACTGTATCAACTGCTGCTCTACCTGATTAAGGATACCCACCATATGCTGGACAATCTGGCCAGTCACATCCTGAAAACCCTGAGCCATCATAATGGCATGCAATTGCTGAGACGTTTCGCTGTTAACCTGCCTGACATTTATCAGCCATGCTCGCGTCTCTGTTGCCAGTTCATAAGCCAGATTTTTATCTTCCGGCCCCTCAGAAAGGGCATTCCAGCGTAACTTCAGGCTGTCCGCATCTTCAGACAGCCGCTCCTGTCCGGGCATTGCTGTTTCCACATTCAGAAGTACGCTATCTGCTGCTTCCTGTGTAAGAGTAACAACATGACCCAATCTTTCACGTGCTCCAGGGATGTCCCCGGCCAGTTCTTCGATCGCTTTATCTAATCCGAGCTGCCTGAGACTGTTTCTGAGGTTGCGCAGAATCTCACATGAGCGAACGGTCAGTATATGAATATCATTTTCATTTCTGGAATTTTCCGGTGACATAAATGCAGTTTCCTGTTTTAAAATAAATTACCATCTAAAATTATCGGTGGTTTACGATTTTATTTAAGTGACTATTTTCAGGTTTGCAGACTATAGTTTGAATAATTTACGTTAACATTTTTAATATATTCATCCTCTTCTTAACCTGCTAAATCATTATGCTGGTATTTGTCTCTGCAGGATAGATCTATTACCATTTATAGACATTTATTATCTTTTTTCATTGTGAGTAATTTATTTAGAATAAGAATTTAATTTATAAATTTTAACAATAAATACATGTCAGAAAATTTAATTTATGACTGAAGTCCCTGAAATTTATTAAGGCCAGTTAAGGTTTCAATAACATCGATGTCCTGCAATGAGATCTATTTTATCCGCTGGTTATGAATAACAATTTTTATCTACAGGGATCAGCTCGTTTTGCCAGTTACTGACAATGACTGCCACCAGCGCCAGCGTAATCACCATGCCTGCATGACGTAATACATTTTTCATGGCTCGTCATGCAGGCAGAAGGTTGCCCCTTCGTTGAACCGGATCGCGGGCAGTTACTCTGCCGGCAGAGGGCCGAAGGCGCGGTATGAATCCACCAGTGTATCGAAAAGCGAGATATCTGAGCGACTTCTGGCAATAAGCTGGGCACCGGCAATGGCCGTGAAAATGGCGCGTGCTCTGGATTCACTCTCACCTGATTCGCATAGCTTCGCAGCCACCAGAAGCCTGTTCAGCCAGGCAATATTCACATCAGCAAACTTCTGTATTTCTGCATTCATTTCCGGGGGCAAGGTGTCTTTTTCAGCCCCCAGGAAACTGCCCAGACAAAGACGATTGTCGGCCTCAAGTGATCGTCGGAAGATTTCAGGAAAGCGACGCAGCGCGTCAATGGGGGAAGGGCTTTCTGATTCGATCATTTCGAGCGCGAGCGCACCGTCCTCCCAGTATCGTCTGGCAACGGCTATACCCAGCTCAGCTTTGCCCGGGAAATAGTAGTAAATACTCGCCGCTTTAATACCCACATCCTGCGCCAGGTCGCGGAAATTCAAACCGTTGTAGCCCTGCGATTGGGCAATTTTCCGGGCCGCCAGCAGAATGGCTTCTTTGGAGTTGGCGCTCATCTTGATGCCTTTGGTATTGGGATGATCTCTAAAACAGGGAACGTTAATTTACAGCAAACGCTTACCGGGTGACAGATAGATTGTCAGTGAGTTCAACGCATCCAGGATGCTCAGGCAGCGTGGCGCCATCAATATCCGACGCTATCATGATCACTCTGGTTACCGGGAAAGTCAGTGGATAACGATCCCGGCTTACCGGAGTGACCATTGAGAGGCTATTACCGGGCTGGTGAATCCAGCTCAGGAATGCCGCTGTTGCGATCGGCGTAGGCCGCCTGGAAGGCAGGACGTTTTGTCCAGCGCTGCCAGTACACATCCAGAAACTCAAAACGCTCGTCCAGTGGAGTGGCATTGACCGGGAATTTTGAGAAGGCGATCGCGGTTGCCAGAGTAATGTCCGAGAAGGTCGGGGCATCGCCGCCGAGCAGCCATTCGCGGCCGTCTGACAGATGACGATTGACCAGCGCGGCGTGTGCCAGAGCTTCTTTACGGCAGTGTTCGCCCCAGGCCTCGTTTTTGGTCAATTCCAGCTTGAAGCCGAGGCCGGTGTGCAACACGTGGAACGCTGTCACGATGCGGTACAGGATATGCACCCACACCCGGTTATCCCACATATTATCCAGGCCCTGTTCCAGTGCGGTCTCTCCCATAATCCTGCGACCGGGATACGTCTGGTCGAGATAACGGACGATGGCAGCCGTTTCGGAAATGTAACTCCCGTCAGCCAGTTGAAGGGTAGGCGTTTCGCCCCACGGATTCATATTCAAATGACGCCAGCCACGCTGTTCTCCGCCAGGGGTCATGTCATAGATGGTCTCGGCAAACTGGTCAGCGATGCCCTTTTCATGCATGAAAAGTCGCAGACGCTGTGGGTTAGGAAAGGCCGAAGGTGATGTAAAAAGCTGAAGTTTAGCAGTCATGGTCGATCCTGTAGGTGGGTGGCTGGAATACCTAACTAACGTTAGGTAGACAAACCTTAGCGGGCAAATCGACCTGCGTCAATACCTGTCTAACAGTTGTTAGGTAGATTTTTTTCGGTGGCCTTGCTGGTTGATACGGGATCGCAGCGCAGGCATAGCTAAAGGTGGGGAAAAATACGGAGGATTAAAAAATGCCGATGAGTGAAGAAACCGGGGAAATACTTTAAAAAATTAATGCTTCGGATCCCCGTAACACAGTGTTTTCACGTGCAGCAATGACTACAGGTTCCTGAATCGCCCGGCACCCGATAACAGGGCCGGGCATTAACGTGAGATCTGTTTACGGGCGTATCGCTGTCAAACTCTGATCACCGATACGCTCTGTGATAAAGACGGCTCGTTGCACTATCCGTTAACCACTTTAAAGACGGATATTTCCTGAGCGAGTTGCGCTGCCTCGTCACGCAGAACCTGGGTGTTTTCTGCCGTCTGATTAATCAGCGACAGGTTTTGCTGAATACCGCGCTCCATCTGTGAGACAGCCAGCGTCATTTCAGAAATACCTTTACTCTGCTCGTCACCGGCGACCCGCATTTCCCCCACAACCTGCCTGACGCGATGCACGTCGTTAACCAGTTGGTTTAACTGCTCGCCAGCGCCTTTCACCAGCTTGCTGCCAGCAATCACCGTACTGTCGGAATCGGAAATGAGCACTTTAATTTCCTGCGCGGCACTTGCGCTGCGCTGCGCCAGGGCACGCACTTCCGCTGCGACGACGGCAAATCCTCTGCCCTGTTCACCTGCACGAGCGGCCTCAACAGCGGCATTCAGCGCCAGAATATTGGTCTGGAAAGCAATGCTGTCGATGAGTCCCAGGATTTCGGCTACGCGTTTTGAGGAGTTCTGGATGGCTTCCATAGTGAGCATCATTTCATCCATGGTTCCTGAACTGGTCTGTGCTATCTGTGAGGTGTTTTCCGCGACCGTATCAGCCAGCCGGGTGTTTTCAGCATTCTGCTGTACTGTTGCGTTCAGCTCTTCCATCGCGGCAGCACTCTGTTCAAGTGCGGCTGCCTGCTCTGCAATCTTGTCTGAAAACGACTGATTGCTGCGGGCCAGGCCTGATGCATTGATTGCTACCGTTTCGCTACTGCTTTGTACACGGGTGATGACACCCGCAATCCTGTCAACGAAAACGTTGAACGCTCCGGCAATATCGGCAAGTTCGTCGCGGCCATTACGCTCAAGGCGGCGCGTCAAATCGCCATCTCCTGTCGCAATTTCATTCAGGGCATCATAGGTATGACGCAGGCGCTGGCCAATACGTTGGGTAAACCACCAGGTAAGAATAAGCAGAATGATCATGGCAGGCACAAGGAATATGAAAATATCCCACATGATCGTGCGGGCCATGCCACCGACCACTTTCTCCGGTGTCACCAGACCTATGATCCAGCCGGTTCCCGGCATGCGGAACAGGGTGAACTGTGCGGATTGATTCAGATGTATATCATTAACACCGTTGAGTCGGGCCAGGGTTGCATCAGGCCCGAGGCTTTTTAATTTTGACACCACAGGCTGCAGCCAGCTGTCTTTCTGGGCGACCGAGGACAGGGTATTCAGCACCTTATTATCCACGCCAGGGAAGTAGAGCAGCGTACCGGTTTTGTCTGCCGCAAAGGCATAACCGCCCGTTACATTGCCTTGTGTTTTCACAAACTGTGCCAGGTTATTCAGCATCACATCCAGTGTAGCAACGCCCGCGATACGGTCCCCGATATAGTAGGGCACGCTGCAGGTCACCATTTTGACGCCTGAAACCGGATCCTGATAAACATCAGACCAGGTACAGCGATCGCGTGGCGCATTGCGTGCCTGGGTATACCAGCTTTCCTGGTGGTAATCGCTGGTCGCGGGCTGGTTATATCCGTCTGAGTAGGCCAGTTTGCCGTTCTCTTCACGCGCCCAGAAAAAGCTGCGCCGTGCAGTGCCTGCAACAAAAGCCTCCGGCTCAGGCCAGATGCCGCCCCCGGCGATAGTATGATTGCCGTTACTGTCAATCATCTGTGGAAAACTGCTTTGCCACAGCGAGACATCGTGTGGCAGAACTTCTGCCAGACGCGCCATGCTGACCGCCTCTCCCTGAATTCCGGCCAGCTGCTGATCCAGCTTGCTGACCAGGTTTCCACCGGCTTGCTCAATTAACTTATTGCTGGCTTCAATAATGCGTGGTTGCCCACGTAACAACAGTACAAGACAGACAATCGCGGTAGTCACGCCTAACAACAGGACGCCACCCAATGTCATTTTTGTAGCAATACGTGCAGGAAACATATTTACCCTTATATATCAGGAAACTATTTTTATATTGTGTTGAAAGAATTCTGCGGAAAATAACCTGGTGGCATACCGCTAATTTATTATCGGCAGGCGGGTATGAATGTTCAGAAAATGAGCGGGGTATTTTGCTGGTCTGCGTTAAGTCGTTATATCACTGTGATTTGCAGTGTCCGCTTCTGGCATAAAGCGGACGCTGAATAAACGGTTTGCGGGTTCCCCCGGCGCAGACTCCATGCTTATTGATCATGAGTATGCCTTTCTTCCTGTCGCTTACATGCCCAGGCTGGCGAGCAGGTCGTCCACATCATCCTGACTGGCAGGGGTTTCTGATGCGGAAGCGGGTTTAGACGGCGCAGCGCGATCGGCGGTGCTATGTGAGCCGGTGTTATCGCGGATGACCTGTATCAGCTGCTGCTCAGCCTGATTCAGCACGGCCATCATAGCCTGCACAATCTGCCCGGTGAGATCCTGGAAGCCCTGTGACATCATAATTGCGTGCAACTGCTGTTGTGTCAGACCCGTAATTCGGGGCACGTCATCCAGCAAAGCGACGGTATCTGCCGCTAATGCCTGGGTCTGTTCTTTGTCTAAAGACGTCCCGGATGTGGCATCCCAGCGTTGCGTAAGCTTCTCCGCTTTTTCTTCCAGTTCGGTTTGCAGAGGTTGCGTAATTTCCACGCTGTTGATAACGCCTTCTGCTGCTTCGCGGGTCATTGTGACGACATAACCCAGCCTTTCGCGGGCGTTCGGGATACTTCCCGCCACATCGGCAATGGTTTTATCCAGCCCCAGCTGTTGCAGACTGTCGCGAAGCTGCCGCAGGATGAAGCCAGCACGCGCCGTGATTTCGCCAATTTCCTGATGCTTATTATGGATGTCGGATGGTGACATGGATTTTTTTTCCTGCGTACAGAGTTTCGATACCTGAGGTTATCGGCAGCTCCCGGCGGTTTTTTAAATTTCCCTGAAATTTTCCTCGTGTCAAACGTGACATGATGTTAATGAGATGGCTCAGGGTGAACGTTATCAGGTGCCTGGAAGGCAAAAAGTGGTGCGGGAAGAGGCTGCTTTTCAGCCGGAGAGGTTTAACAGGCATCAGGCGGAGGTTTGAAAAAAGTAATATTTGATGGATTGATTGAAGGGCGCTAAATGATTAGCATCGGTTCTTTCGGAGAAAGAAAATGACTGTTAACGATTCCCTTCTGGCATTCTCCCTCGCAGCGCTG
Organism: Pantoea sp. Lij88; assembly: GCF_030062155.1. NCBI lineage: Bacteria > Pseudomonadati > Pseudomonadota > Gammaproteobacteria > Enterobacterales > Erwiniaceae > Pantoea > Pantoea sp. Lij88. Next base: position 386,398 of record NZ_CP118267.1, read on the forward strand.
TTACTCACCCTGACTCCCGGCCTTGATACGGCACTTATTCTGCGCACCGCCTGTGCTGAGGGCGGAAAAAAGGCGTTTCACGCTGCACTTGGCATTGATGCGGGCTGTTTTATATGGGGCGCGCTGGTCGCGTTAGGTCTCGGTGCTCTGCTGGCAGTTTCAGAGATGGCTTACACGGTGCTTAAAGTGTGTGGCGCGCTCTACCTGAGCTGGCTGGGCTTACAACTGCTGATACGCCCGCGATCATCATTCAGTGAAGGCGAAGAGAACAACGGTTCTCAGGGAAACTGGTTCATCAGGGGAATGCTGGGAAATGTGCTCAACCCCAAAGTGGGCATTTTCTATGTCTCTTTTTTGCCCCAGTTTATACCTGCCGGTCACTCTCCTTTTATATGGACTTTTATCCTTGTCAGCATCCACGTTGCATTGGGGACTTTGTGGTCAGTCACCCTTATTTTATCCACGCATTTTGCGTCAGGCGTATTGAAGAAAAGTCGCGTTGTCAGAGTCATGGACAGAGCAACAGGCGGCTTATTTTTATGCTTCGCGGCTAAACTTGCTATCAGCACGAGATAGCGTTGGGCAGGCTATTGATATGGGCTTCTGGCACTGAGCAGACTGACGACAGTCTAAGGTCTGCAATAAGCGAAAAGCCGAAGTCAGGTGTTTCGCTCAAAACAAGTGTTGTCATTGCAGACATAGCAGTCTGTTAATCCACGTGGAGCGGGTCAATTTAATTGATCGCGAAATTCAGTTATAGTTGTAAACTGAATCAAATAAGTATCTGGTTAAGGGAGTTTTTATGCAGGGAAAAATTCAAAATGCGACATCTTTTGTGGAATCATATATTCATCAACTTCCACACGAGAATCATAAAAGACGTCAATGTTTCCTGCTTTTTCTTACCGGTATCATTTGTTGCGTTGGTGGGGTTGGTTGGTCTGGCGCTTATATTTATAATGATAAACTATATCTGGCCGCAATATGTTCATCTGTTGTCATGCTGGGAATTTATTCATTATATACAGCATTTAAGGGGCTCCGGAAAAGAGATGTCTCTATATTCTGCCATCTTATTCTTTTCATCTGCATAATTATCTCCCTTACTGATTATCCACTAGTTGATATCCCGCGTTCATCTCATACATATTTGCTGGTTTATTCAATAGGTGGGGTGTTATTTCTCAGGAATGAATCTGCTTATTTTAAAAACGTTATTCCACTATTCAGCCTGTTGCTTTATTTCACCTTTTCCGTCTCTGATATTAGCTTTACCTCTGAAAAGTTTCATCCTCCCGTGTCGATAATGATCAATGGCGTATATGTTAACTATGCTCTTTGCCTTCTTCTGATATTTGGTATTCTTGTTATATATCGTAGTGATTATACTAATGAGAAATACATTGAGTTCGCGCTTACTAAGGCAATGATAAGGAAAGAATTATTTGTCTGCTATCAGCCACAGATAGATAATAACGGACATATTCGATCAGCAGAAGCGCTACTGAGATGGAAGCACCCGACTAAAGGTTTTATACCGCCTGATAGTTTCATCCCCGTAGCTGAAGCTTCAGGGCTTATTATACCTTTAGGGTACTGGGTTCTGGAACAGGTCTGCAGAGATATGCGGGCAATGAATAGTCATAACATAGATATTAAAGTATCTGTTAATTTAAGCCCTTTACAGTTAATGGAGCCAGGTTTTACTTATAATGCCCAAAGTATACTTGGCAAAGAATTAATATCATTCAAAGATATCACTCTGGAAATCACTGAAAGTACCTTTCTTTACGATAAGAAAAAATTAGCCATCATTATGAATGATCTTTCAAAAAAAGGAGTGTCATGGTCTCTTGATGATCTCGGTTCTGGTTATGCCTCACTCAATGTTTTGAACGAAATGCCATTCGATGAAGTCAAAATAGACAGAGCGCTTTTGAAAAATGGACTGAATAATGTAAAGAACATTATAATTATAGAGAACGTAATTGAAATGGCAGAAAAATCTGGAATGAGCGTTGTCGTAGAGGGGGTTGAAACTGAAGAGGTCGCACAGATCTTATTTAACATGGGGAATGTTATCCTGCAGGGCTTTCATTACTCCAGACCATTACCTGTTGACGAATTTATTACATTTATGAAGAAGAATCATCAAATCAATGTTTTCAATTAATGTAACATCTCTATGATATACCCTTCTTAGAAGCTTTAAAAAGCGGGCTGAGGCACTTAAATCCGTGGGGGTCCTGCTTGCTGGGGCCGGACAGATGGGTACTGACCTTATCGTGCAACTACAGCAGATGACGGCCATGTCGCTGGTTGCAATTACTGTACGCTCAGATTTTGAAAAATGTTTTGAAGCGCTCCGGGTTGCCGGATACACAGAAGAATACTGGCGTGTCGTCAGCACCCCTGCGCACTATGTCGATGCACGCCGACACATTAAATTTGCGATCAGTAATGATATCAATCTTCTGCTTACGGATGACGACGTTGAAGTAGTGATCGACGCAACAGGACACCCGGAATCGGGAGCAGTGATTGCAACAAAGTCAATTTCCGCCCGTAAGCATATCGTGATACTAAACGTTGAAACAGACGTGACGGTAGGGCGCTATCTGCAAAATCTTGCGCGGCAAAATGGCGTGGTATACACAGGGGCGGCCGGGGATGAACCCGCGGGTACTGACAGAGTTTGTGGATGGCACTAAAACCATGGGGGAAAGGGTGGCGCTTGCGAACGCGACAGGTCTGCGCATTGACGTTGCCGGCATGCATGGCCCCAATGCAGAACTCAAAGCCCTTTCTGATATTTTCCGGTTACGGACTGACGGGGGGCCCTGCATCAAGAAGGCGTTGCGGATATCACAGTCGGAAAAGGTGTGGCGCCTGGCGTTTTTTGTGTGGTGAAAGCCCCTATGCACGGATTTCAGAGCGTTTATCAGACCTGCACAATGGTAAGGGGCCACTGTATACACTTCACCGCCCGTATCATCTGACAAGTATCGAAGCCTCTTTCTGAGGCCAGAGCCGTATTGTGTGGTCACTTGGATATTGTGCCACTGCATACTCCGGTTGCGGAGGTATGTGCTTTTACTTCGCCGCTTTGGTATTGAGCTGATGTGAACCCCGTTCAGTATTGTGAACAATCGCTTCAGCTTCATCACCCAACCGTCATCGCAGCGCCATAAATCCTTCATTCCTTTCCGCTAGCGTACCGCCATTCAGATTGTCGGATTGCGGATACATGAGCCACCTCTCGCTTCACCATATTCATAAAGCCTGGGGCGAAAAAATCGCCCTGAATGACATCAGTTTTGAGGCGGAACAGGGCAGTTTTGTTGCGTTGCTGGGACCCTCTGGCTGTGGAAAATCGACCTTATTGCGCACCATCGCCGGGCTGGAAACCACCGATCGCGGCGCCATCCAGTTCAATCATGCCGACATAACCCATCTGCCACCGTCGCAGCGTAAGCTGTCGATGGTGTTTCAATCGTATGCGCTGTTTCCTCACCTCAACGTGCGGGAAAATCTGCTTTTTGGCTTAAAAGCACGGGGCGAAGAACCGCAGTCGTTTGCTCAGCGCCTGGCGGATGTCAGTAAGTTGATGGAGCTGGATTCGCTGCTGGATCGGCTGCCGTCGCAGCTCTCCGGCGGGCAGCAGCAACGCGTGGCGTTGGGCAGGGCGGTGATCGCCAACAACACGTTGTGCCTTATGGATGAGCCGCTGTCGAATCTGGACGCTAAGCTGCGGCAAAGCATGCGTCGTGAAATCCGCGCGCTGCAGAAGAAACTCGGCCTGACCATGCTGTACGTGACCCATGATCAAACTGAAGCCATGAGCATGGCGGACAACATTATTCTGCTTAACAATGGCCATATTGAGCAGCATGGCACGCCGGATGAGCTCTATAACCATCCCGCCAGTGTGTTCGCCGCTCAGTTTATTGGCGCGCCGCCGATGAATATCCTGCCGCTGCAATACAAAGGCCCCCATCATTACCTCCTGCCTCTGACGCAGCCAGTGGTCGAATACCCTGATGCGATGCTCAGTCTGGGATTGCGTGCCGAAGATATCCAGCTGGTCTCCGCAGAACAGGCTGCACTGACCGCGCGCGTGGAGAGCGCCGAATATATGGGTGCCGATACCTTACTGGTGTGCAGGCTTGCGGGCCTCGATGTGTCGCTAACGGTCAAGGTCCCCGGTATGCAACGCTTTGCCGAGGGCAGCGAAGTGGGATTGCAGTGGTCCGCCGCGCGGCAATACCTCTTTCACCGCGAAAGCGGTAAGCGCTGCGAACACGCCGAACAACAGATGTTTGACTCACAGAAAAAATACGCCATTTAACCGTTGTCATTTGCCCAAGGGAAAATCATGTCTGCAACTCGTTACTCACGTCTGTCCTCAGTCGTCTTGCTCTCTATGGCCACCTCAGCGTTCGCTGCCGATCCGGTCAAGCTGCAAATGTATTATCCGATTGCGGTAGGTGGAAAAGTTAGCCATACCGTCGATACGCTGGTGGCGGACTTCGAAAAAGCGCACCCGGAAGTGAGTATTCAGCCTGTGTATACCGGTGACTATGCGACGACTGTCACTAAAGCGCTGACCGCTTTTCGTGGCGGTAACGCACCACAAATGGCTGTGATTGGCGATATTGAGGCGTATTCACTGATTGATGCCGGAGCGATTGTCGCGGCCAGTGATTTGGCACAGGGCGAGGAAGGCAAAAAATGGATCGACGGTTTCTATCCCGCCTTTCTTCGTCACATTGACGGTAAGGTGTGGGGCGTGCCGTTCCAGCGTTCAACCGTGGTGATGTACTGGAACAAGCAGGCATTTGAGAAAGCCGGTCTGAACGCCGATACGCCGCCCGCTAACTGGCAGCAGGTGGTAGAATTCAGTAAGAAACTGACCCTCAAAGATGCTAATGGCGTCAGCCAGTGGGGTATCGAGATCCCGTCCACGCCAAACGGTTACTGGAACTTCCAGGGTCTGTCGGCTACCAACGGCGGACATCTGGATAACGGCAAGGGCACCGCGGTTTACTTCAATACGCCGGGCAACGTTGAAACGCTGCAATGGCTGACCGATCTGGGGCAAAAAGAACAGGTTTCCCCGAAGGGAGCGATTGCATGGGGCACGACGCCGCAGGACTTCATTAGCGGTAAAACCGCGATGATGGTGACCACCACCGGCAACCTGACCAACGTGCGTGATAATGCTAAGTTCCCGTTTGGCGTGGCTATGCTGCCTGAGAAAACCCAGCGTGGCAGCCCAACCGGCGGCGGCAATCTGTATGTCTTTAAAAATACCTCACCAGAACAGCAAAAAGCCGCAATGGAATTCATCCGTTGGGTAACATCGCCAGAGCAGGCTGCACGATGGAGTATCGCCACCGGTTATGTCGCCACCTCGGCGGCGGCGTGGGATACTCAGATGATGAAGGAGTACGTTAAGGTCGTTCCGCAGGCCTTAGTGGCGCGTGAACAGCTGAAGTATGCCCAGCCAGAACTGTCGACCTATAACAGCGTGCAGATTCAGGATGCGCTGAATCACGCGGTGGAAGCGGCGGTGACACAGGCGAAAACGCCAGTCGACGCACTGGCCGACGCACAGAAGCAAGCCGATCGTCTGCTCAAGTCATACCAATAATTATGAGCACTATACTGACCGTCGCACCGGTTCACCGTCCCCGGTTATGGACGATGCAACTGTATGGCTATCTGCTGATCTTACCAGCACTCAGCTTTTTGCTGCTGTTCACCCATTATCCGGCGGTAGCGACAGTGTGGGAAAGCCTGTTCAGCGCGGCGCGCAACGGTCATCCAGCCCAGTTTGTCGGGCTGGATAACTACCTTGGGCTGCTGGACGACGACATTTTTATCAAATCGCTGCGTAATAATCTGCTGTATGCGCTGATCACCATTCCGCTAGCGGTCACGCTGGCGCTGTTAATGGCGCTGGCGGTCAACCGGCAGATGCGCACCACTGCGCTGGTTCGCACCGCCTTCTTTATTCCCTCCCTGCTGCCGATGATCGCCATCGCCAACCTGTGGCTGTTTTTCTACACGCCGCAGCTCGGTTTGCTGAATAAGCTACTGGCGCTGTTTTCGCTGCCGGCAGTTAACTGGCTCGGCGAACCGCAAAGCGCGCTCTACTGTCTGATGGTGGTTTCGGTATGGCGCGAAGCGGGTTTCTTTATGATTTTTTATCTTGCCGCGTTGCAGCAAATCGATCCGCGACTCGGTGAAGCTGCGGCGATAGAAGGGGCCTCGCGCCGCTATTTCTTCCGTCGGGTACAGTGGCCGCTGCTGATGCCGACCACGCTGTTTGTACTGATCAATGCCTCAATGAATGCATTCCGCATTGTGGATCAGGTGATCGCCATGACCAACGGAGGCCCGAATAACAGCAGTAGTTTGCTGCTGTTTTATATCTATCGCACCGCCTTCAGCTTCTGGAATATGCCTGCCGCAGCCGCGATGACGGTGGTGCTGCTGGTGATCCTGGCCGCTATTGCATTGCTGAAATTCAACCTGCTGGACAAGCGAGCCCATTACCAATGACGCCGACAATCTCATTTGGTCGTATATGCCTGAATACGGTAATTGTCTTCGCTGCATTGCTATGGTTTTTACCGATTTTGGTGGCGTTTTGGGTAGCCATTCATCCGGCGTCGGAACAGGCCAGTTTTTCATTGCTTCCTCCGTTAACGCTGCAGAACTTCGTGGATGCCTGGCACGCCGCGCCGTTTGCCCGCTATTTTCTTAATACTGGTCTGCTGGTGCTAATGATTGTGGTTGTGCAGCTGGTGCTGGCGACGATGGCGGCTTACGCGCTGGTGCGTTTTCGCCTGAAATTCGCCGGTGTGATCTTTGCGCTGATCCTGTTGCAGTTGATGATAAGTCCGGATGTGCTGATCCTGAATAATTATAAAACCATCGGCGCATTGGGGTTACGTGACACGCTGACCGGCATCGCGCTGCCCTATTTCTCCTCGGCGTTCGCCATTTTTCTGCTGCGACAAACCTTTAAAAGTATCCCGCTGGTGCTGGAAGAGGCGGCAATTGTTGAGGGTGCCAGCCGCTTTTATATTCTTAGGAAGATTTACATCCCGCTGGCAAGGCCGATTTATGTCGCCTTTACACTGGTGTCAATCAGCTTTCACTGGAATGATTTCCTCTGGCCGCTGGTGATTACAGACTCCGTAAACGTGCGGCCGCTGACCGTCGGCCTGCAGCTTTTTTCCGCGCCAGAGCAGGGAGTGCAATGGGCGCTGGTCAGCGCCGCCACCCTGATGACAACTTTACCGCTGCTGGTGCTGTTTCTGATTTTTCAGCGTCAGTTTATTCAATCGTTTATGCGTGCCGGAATTCGCTAAGGGAGTGCTTGTGGTGTCTTATCCGTATTCGTTGAACCCGTTACAGCGAGAACTGTTAGGAGACGTTGCCAGGCTATATGCATTGCCCAATGTGCGTTCAGCCCCGCTCAACAGCTCTTTACGGTTTGGTTTAGTTGCCGATCCGCAATATGCCGACATTGAAGCCGATATCGCCAATAATCTGTACTATCGCCATGCACTACAAAAATTGTCGCAGGCGATTGAGGCACTTAACTCGCAGCCGCTGGATTTTGTCGTCACGCTGGGGGATTTGGTCGATCGTCATTGGGAAAGCTTCGCGGCGATCCTGCCGGTTTACGAACGCCTTCGACATCCGCATGCGGTGGTGCTGGGCAATCACGATGCACAGACTCTCACCCAGCACCTCAACGCCGCCGCCGCGCTGCCGAAAAGCTATTACGCCTTTGGGCTGCAGGGCTGGCGTTTCATTGTTTATGACGGCAACGATATCAGCCTCTATTGCAACGCGCTGAACGGTGACGATCGCGCGCAGGCGGAGAGGATGCTTGCTGACCTCATTGAACGGCAACAGCCGCAGGCCAACCCCTGGAATGGTGCGGTAGGGCAGCAGCAGCTGACGTGGATTGAACAGCAGTTGCAGGATGCGCAGCAGCAAGGGGAAAACGTGGTGGTATTTGGCCACTATCCGCTGGCGCTGCACAACAGCCATAATTTGCTTAATGGGCGGGAACTGACAGAGTTAATAGCTGCTTACCGTGTGAAAGCCTGTTTTTCGGGGCACGATCATCGCGGTGGCTATGCCCGTATTGGCGAAACCGGCTTTTACACCCTGAAAGGCATGCTGGATGGTGCCGACACGGTGCCCTTTGCGGTGGTGGAAATCGAAGGGGATACGTTGCGCGTAACCGGTTACGGCGGTGAAACCAGCCATATATTCCAACCGGGCTGATGAGCAGCGATCAGTTTTTATATCTTATGGCTTCAATAAGCTTCGAAAATGTGGCCGTATGCTGTTTTCGACTGGGATAATAAAGGTAATGGCCGCAAAAAGTTTCGCACCATTTTTCCAGCAGACTTTCCAGTCGACCCAACTATGAGTTGGCCTGCTCTGCAATGACAGCACTGCACGTCATTAAACGTCCGCTCCTGGCACAGAGCGGACAATTCCAACCCGTTTGGTAATGAGCGATAAACGGACGCTGCTTAGCGCGTATGCGAATCAGCTCAATGGATAACAAGCCGTCCAGTTGTAATTCACCCTCGCCAGTTTCAATTCCCCTGCAACATCGCCAAAATTTACAGCCAGACGCTCGATAATAAACTGCCGCACGGATGCAGGTAAAAAATCGGCACCATAGCGCAGAAGAGTGCTGTGCCAGAAAGGGGCGGGTAACGGGCTGCCGCTATGCCGCGTCTGCAACTCAGCTTTCCAGTGAGAATCCAGAACCTGTTCGCAGAATGACTGGCGCATGGCTATTGCCGGACTGTCAGGGATTCCCGCAAGCAGCAACTGGCTGGGCAATGCAACCAGGCGAAGATCTCTGATAACGATTCTCTCTGCATCAAATCCGGTCCAGATCTTCGTCAGTTCTTCCACTTTTTGTGGCAGTGGCTCGTTTTCGTTAAACAGCGGCGGGGTCAGAGGCAGGAAGGTAAAATGAAAACCCTCTTCTGGCAGAACATCGGCAAGGGGATCATCTTTAATGAGCTGCTGTAATCCGCCAATAAGACGTGAGACTTCAGAGGAAACCTGTGGCTGTATGCCCGAGGCAAGAGCCAGCCTTACCGGATCGTAGTAGTTTCCCCTTTTAATTTCCCCGATTCCTGCATTTTCCGCCCAGATGGCGGCGGTGTTTTCGTTTGTTGAACGATACAGGTTTTGCAGACTCATCGATGACATGACAGACCTTCTGGAATGGGCAGGAAAACAGGCTTTTTCCATTTTATTTCTGCCCGGAATTTTAAGCTATTCGATTAATCCTTAAGTGATTGAGTGCCCTTAAACGGACAACGACGGGACAGATCAGGACAACACAAGGCGGACGTATGGAATCCCTCCACGCTCTCTGCTATTGATGACGCTAAAGCACGTTTGTTGAGGGAGAAAAGATGAATTTTTACAGCAGTAAGGCATTTACCGGCTCAAGGGCATGGGACTCACAGCATATTGCCAGCTTCGGTGATGTCAGCGTGAAACTTCACTGGACCGATCAGCCTTATAAGTGGCACATCAACGACGGTCAGGAGGTGTTTGCGGTCATGGATGGGTGTGTTGAAATGCAATACAAGGAGGAGGGCGACGTTAAAAGCCGGGTTCTCAAAGCGGGTGACATTTTTTACGCCAGTGAAGGGACAGAGCACATTGCGCGGCCACAGGGCGTCGCCCGCGTTCTGGTCATAGAAAAAGAGGGATCGGTTTAATCAGGGTGATTTTTATCGGATCAAGCCTGATCACCCATGACCAACCGGGATATCTCCTCTCCCAGACTGAGCAGAAACGATTCGCGTGAAGGGTGGGGGTCTGTGACATGCGGCGGCAGCGTGTTCATAAAGGTAAAATGGCCTGCATCTTTAACCACGCAAACATCGGTCGCCGTTCGAATATCTAGTTCTGATTGGATGAACTGCGCCTGCGATGGCGGTGTCAGCGTGTCCTTCTCGCCTGTCCAGATCTTCACCGGCACCTGCACGGATGCGAGTGCCGAAGGTGCTCTGAAAAAATCTGCGGGTGGGGCTAATAGCATCAGCTGATTCAAATACTGATGGCCGGAATAATTCGCTTTCTCTCTGGTGCGGGTCCAGGCCGTCGCCCCGGCATGCATCAGCAGAATCACGGTGCCGAGGGAATGCCCGACACCGGTTATCGACGCATAATGTTGACCAAACTCATGTTGGGCCAGGGCAAGCCGCTGGCTGTGTTCCAGCAGGTCAGCCTTTGAAGGGAGGGGTGAGAGTAACCGGTCGAAATGCGGTGCAACCACTGAAATGCCATTGCGGCTAAAGGTCTGCAAAAGCGCCAGATGACGCTGTGGACTCCCGCCAGCACCGGCCGCGAAAAGAATGCAGCGTCTGGCCTCCTTCGCTCTCAATAGCGTGACCTCGAAATCCTTACCGGCATGACTGAGAAGAGCGGTTTCCACCTTCGCGTTGTTATTCATACAGCCGACTCCCTGCTAAAACGTCAGTCCGGAGAGATTAACCCGTTGCGGGTTAAACGATAAGACTTTACCCCCTTTAGGGTCCGGACTGCCAGCCTTGCCGTGTTTACTGTGGCGCCTCTGCCAGTAAGGCCGCCTGAACAGCAGGACGCGCGCTGATGCTTGCACAGTACGCCACCAGCGCAGGCCAGCGATCCAGTTCAATATTAAAGAACTTACACCAGCCCAGTACGGTGAACAGGTAGGCATCAGCAACGCTGAATGACGCCCCCATCAGAAAGCTATTTTCGGCCAGACCAGTCTGCAGATAGTCGAACCGGCGGAACAGCTTCTTACGAAAGATCGCCAGGACATCATCCGGCAGTGACTTATTGAACAGCAGCGCTGACCCCGCATGAATTTCACTGGTGATAAAGTTCAGCCACTCCTGCAGTCGAACCCGCTCCCAGCTTCCTGCTGGCGGTGCCAGTCCGCTTTCCGGCTTCAGGTCGGCGAGATACTGCACAATTGCCGGGCCTTCGGTGAGTATCTGCCCGTTATCCAGCTCCAGCGCAGCGACATAGCCTTTGGGATTGATTAGGCGGAAATCGCGTCCGTCCGCGGTGAGCTTGCTCCTGTTGTCCACCTTAACCAGATCAAACGGCAGTGCCAGTTCACGCAATACGATGTGAGGCGAAAGCGAACAGGTATCCGGGGCGTAGTAAAGTTTCATCTGTCCTCCTGAGAAATTAAAACGAATTGAGATTGTCGTGCCTGTTTGCACTGTGCTGAATCTGCCTGCTGCTGTAAAATTAATGCTCTATAAACTAACTATTCGCTGAGCTACTGATAATCATGATGAATCTTCAACACTGGCGTCTGTTGGTGGCGGTGGCGGATGCCAGCAATATCTCGCGGGGCGCAGAAGCGACAGGCATGACCCAGTCCGCAGCCAGCCAGGCGATCGCGCAGCTGGAGTCGTCACTAGGGTTCCCGGTGTTTGTACGAGAGCGTCGGCACATCGGCGTCACGGCGCTGGGTGAGCAGGTGATTGAACATGCGCGAATGATGCTGGTGCAGCTCAATGCGATTCGTGAGTTGGCTGATGAGAGTCGGGGTTTGAAGGGTGGATGTATCCGGCTTGCCAGCTTTCCCTCGGTGACATCCACACTCCTGCCTGGCCTGCTGCGGAGCTTTAAGCGTCTGCATCCCGGCATGGAGGTTGTGGTGCTTGAAGGAACAGACGAGGAAGTTGAGGAGTGGCTGGCAGCAGATACCGTTGAGCTGGGGGTGGTGATGAACCCGGCGCCCGGACGTGATGCTGTGATTTTAGGACGGGACGCCTGGGTCGTGGTTTTGCCAGCCAGCTCCCCGCTGAGCGGGGCGAACGGCATCACCCTGCAGGCACTGGCAGATCAGCCCTTTGTGCTTGCAACAGGCGGATGCGTGGTAAATGGCAAAAGCCTGATCGAACAGGCGGGATTTCAGCTTTCCGACGTGCGGGTAAAAGTCCGCGACTGGATCAGCGCCAGCCTGCTGGTACGAGAGGGGATGGGCGTTGCACTGGTACCGGAATCAACCCTGCCAGCGGATCTTCGCGGCCTCTCTGTGTTGCCGGTAACCCCTGCTATACACCGTGAATTCGGGCTGGTCTGTTCGCCCTCAGGAAAGGCTTCTGACGTGACGCAGGCACTGCTGAAAGGTGTGCGCAAAGGTCAGGGTCAGGAAGCGGCTTCGTGACCCTGCGGTAGAAGCCTTAAACCTCAGAATTCGCGTAACCGGTCGAATAGCTGGTATAGACGCGGCTGATCCACGAGTGAAGCGCCTTGCTCGCCCAGCTTCTGCACCAGCGGACTCAGGACGTCGAACAGCACACGATAGATTTCTTCACGCTCCACCGTCTCAATGGCCTTTGAACGCCGGTCGATGAGATTAAAGGCTTCGGTGTAGGCGGTCACGGCGGCGGTCAGCAGGGCTGCCACATCCATGCTGCTCTCAATATTATGCGTCGCAGCCCGCAGGTTTTTGTAAGCCAGCGCCGCTTTACGGGCATGCGTGGCCGAAATATTTTCGCGGCCATCCCAGTCGCGGAACGGATTATGCAGATTCTCAGCCAGCCACTCCGGCTTGCGGGCTTTACTCAACGAGAGGTCCAGCCCCAGCGCTGCCGCCTGCTTATAAGCGGTTCTGATGAAACTCACCACATCAGACGGAACGCTGGTCATCCACAGGCTGGAGAGATTCGGCAACTGTTCGGGCCGGGGGAAGTCGGCCGCGCTAAAGCCAAAAATGTCGGAAAGGGTCAGCATCTGTAACTGTGGCAGTGCGGCAATACTCTGCATATGGCTGACCACGCCGGGGTTCCCCCAGATGCGCAGCGCAGTCAGACAGGGAAAACGCGCCACCACAGGGGCCAGATCGATCGCTTTAACGCCCGTCAGTGATAAGGCCCCGAGTCGATCGAGCCCCTGGAGTGACGGCAAATCCTGTGAACATTGCAGACAGAGGTGACGTCCTTCCTGATGCGCCTCTACCTGTAAATCTGACAAGGGCACTGCGGTGAGCGACAGCAGGGCGAGATCAGGGTTAAGCCGCACACGGCTCACGCCTTGCGGGTTCAGAATAAGGCGCGACAGGCGGGTCGCCGCGACATCGATCGCGCTGACCACGTCGGACTGCCAGTGCAGCTCATTGATAAAGGGATGCTGCCGGATATACGCCATCAGCCCGGCCGTGCCCTGTGCGGTCTCAAGGGTCATCAGGCAAGGCAGTCGATCCAGTTCAGAGAAATCAGTCAGGGTTTGCAGGAGGCTGTCATTGACGCGGGTGGTGTTCTCACGAAGGGTCTGACCCCCGACGATGACGTGGCGCGTGCCTGAGGCGGCCTTAAACTGCGCACGCCGGACCGGGTCGATTTTCTCCCAGCTGCGCTGAAGCGCCAGACTGTCTCCCACATCCCAGCCGAATTTATAGGTGCTGACGTCGTTGTCTGCCAGTGGCGGCAGGTTAGCAATCAGCACGTGCCCCGGTGGCACACTCGCGGGCACATAACCCTGATCAAGGCTCTCTTTGAGAAAATAGTAACTGCAGCGCAAAGGCTGCATTCGGCTTGCTTCGGTTTTATCAGGCAGACGATTACCCGCCCAGTCGAGTTGCAGAATGGCTGCAAGAGCTTTGCCTTTGGGATGAGCAGGCTGCTGGAGGTGTGTGACCTGGCAGGCGACGTACTGCTGCAACTGCGGTGAAAACACGCTGTAAATATCGCCGACGTTTGCCTGCACGCTCGCTCCTCTCAGGATAAAATTTACGGTCAGAATATCGCAGCAGGCTAACGGGCTGCGCCAGCCCGCCCCGGAATCTCATGGGGCGGGCAGCCAGCTTACAGGCGGTTACTGGCCTCGACCAGTTCGTTATAGGATTTTAAAACGCGCATCGGAGAACCCGATACCATCCAGCCCGAATTGCCGCTTCCTTTCAGCAGCATCTGATCACCCGTGCTGTAAGGGGTTTTATCGCGGACCCGACGCATGCGATCTTTGCAGTCTTTCAGGAAGGTTCCGGCATTCTCCTGGAAGATGGACCAGGATAATGGCTTGCCCGCTTCGCTGGCCGTGGCCTTTCCTGCCTCCGCCAGCAGCGCACTGTAAGCATCAATCGCTTTTGTCATCTCAGCCACATCGGGTGCGGGCGCGGTAAACACGGTCGCCAGCTGTTTGGCCTGAGTGACTAACGCCAGGCGGTAATAGCGACTATGGCGGCCCTCAGACTTTTCAATCTCAACGAGTTGCGCAGCGGTGAGGGCATTGTTCTCTTTCTCAACTTCAGCACCGAACTGGTCGCTGGATTTCATAAAGCGGTCAAATGCCTGCATGAGCGGCTGATGCATCTGCTTGCCTTTTGCAAAGCCATCATCCTTGTAATCGTCCTGACTGTAGTAAAGGTGAGCCTCTGAAACCAGTGGCTGCAGCGCCGTTAAATCGGCCAGATACTGTGTGGCCGCGGCATCCAGCGCCGGCATTTCAGGGCTGGCCTTCGATGCCTCATTGATAGCTTTAGTGCATTTATCCAGTTCGTAAGGCGTGATATCCCCCAGCAGGTTTACGTTGCGCTCCTTGCCGGTGGGTCCCTTTTCTACATTCGCAATCCAGCTCACGTAACGAAGCGCACTGTCACGAACCGAGCCATCGGCGGTGTTAAAGCATCCCACATAGGCGTTTAATTTTGTGGTGAGTTGCGCCGTCGGATCCGCTGCAGCGGCCTGAGGCTGGCTCTGCGGAGCCGGTTTTGCGTCCGCTTTGTCACTGTTGTCGCATGCCGCCAGTGGCAGTACGAGGGCGGTCACCAGCATGCCGGGTAATATTGCTCTTTTAAACACAATCGCTCCTTAATTCAGGGTGTCAGAAACTCAGATTCTGATCAGGTGATGCGCTGTCGATCAGGCGCTGTGCGCCGCCGCCTCTGCTTCTTCTTTCAGTAACGCCCGGACTGTCTGATGACGATGCCAGTAAAGGCCGAGGGTATTTTTGAAGGCTTCAATCTCCTTCTTCAGGCCCGGCAGGGGGATTTCACTGCGCTTTTTGCCCCTGGTGTTCGGCTGCACATGCTGCACGTAGAGCTTATCCCGGCCGAAATTACGAATGACGTTGATGTTTTTAACGTTATCCCAATCCAGCAGTTCGCCGGTTTTCGGCGAGACGATGCCCTGCCAGGTGATCACAATCTGCGAGCCATCTTTCAGCGTGTAAGGCACATTGGGGAAATGCTTCAGCACCAGCGCGGTTTCTATCTCACCTTCAGGCTGATAGCGCCAGGCCAGGCTCTCCTCATGCACTGAGGAGAAGTCGCGTTCATATTTCTGCCACAGCTGCTGTTCGATCTCGTTGGCAACCGGCATCAGATCGACCCAGCTCCCGGCCGGGAAATCGGCGGCGACCGCTGCATAGTCAGCTTCATCAATGTTATAGCCGACGTTGCGCATCCTTTCTGCCAGCGGCGGGTGTGAATCAAACGGGTGCGGCACATTCTGTTCGCGGACAATGCTGATAAAGTCCGGAGAGGCGACATGCTCAGGCAGACCGGCAGCGATAGCTTTGCTGATGCCCAGTTCGTTTTCGTGCAGCGTCCGGTTATTAAAGAAGTTGCGCTCAACTTCACTGCGGTAGCTGGCATAGGCCGACACTTTGATGAGTGATTCGATAATCGCGGCCGGGGAGACCAGCGCTGAGGCATTGCGGTCCGCCACAAACTCACGTTCACGGCTGTTGCGCTGCCATGCCAGCTCAAACAGCATGCGATAGAGATAGAGCGGGTAGTAGACGATCAGCGTGGCCAGATTCTCACCCATCAGCTGCATGTAGAGGTCAAAGCGGTGCAGCTTCGGTCCCAGCAATGCGCCGGAGGCGGTGTCGCCTTCATGAAGGTGTGTCAGCTCATGGACCATCACCCCATCCGCCTGCGCCACGGTGAGCTGACGCAGCAGGGGAATACTGACATAGAGCTTACGACCGGTGAGCGGGTGTCCGTTTACGCTCAGCGGCGCTTCCGTCACGTAGAAGTT
This sequence comes from Pantoea sp. Lij88, assembly GCF_030062155.1. NCBI lineage: Bacteria > Pseudomonadati > Pseudomonadota > Gammaproteobacteria > Enterobacterales > Erwiniaceae > Pantoea > Pantoea sp. Lij88. The sequence continues at coordinate 402,456 of NZ_CP118267.1, forward strand.
GGTGTCGATACCCGCCACGATATGATCGGGTGGCGTGGTGCCCACTCTGGCGGCCAGCATATCAATCTGCGACCAGAGTGCCGGGGCGGCTTCGCGGGTCACCACTTCGCCTTCGATACTCTCTTCCGGCGGGAGTTTTTTGAAGATGCCTTTAATCATGTAGTACATGGCAGCCAGCACCAGCAGAGCTACCGCCATCACCAGTTTTGGATAGTAGGTCTGCGTGAAGAAAGCCGTGCTCCAGAAGGAGAGCCAGACCAGCATGACGCCCTGAACCATGACCTCCAGAGAACAGGCCAGCATCAGAAATTTGCGGGCCAGCGCCAGACTGATGACCTGTCCCCGGCGGCTTTTAAAGGCCAGGGCGCTGAACAGCAGCACCATCAGCAGGACAACGCCACTGCCGATCAGGGTCCAGATGGCCACTTTATCCATCATGTAGAACTGCCACAGCTCCGATTGCGGTGCGCAGACGGCGTTTTTGTAATCCTGCAGATTTTCATCAACCGGGCCACAGACGCTGGACGGCGGATTCTGCTGCAAAAATGCCTGCAGTTTGCCGGTATCCTGATGTTGCTCCTGCGCATCGTTCATGAAGAACTGGGTGTACTGCTGATCGAGTTGCGAGTTGCCATATTCAGCAAAAACCAGGGTAATAACGGGTATCAGGAACAGTGTGAACAGCAGCCAGAGAAATACCTTCAGATAACCCTTTTTCAATTCCGTTAATGATTTCAAAATAATAACATCCTGTATGTCAGTGAAAGGGAACGCGCTTTTTCAGGACGTTCTTTAAAAGAATACCCTGGCCCCGGCTATGCTGTGCGGGACATGTAAGCGCTATTATAATTATTGCAGGGGATTATAAGCCAGCCTGAACCCGTTTTGAAAAGGCCCGGAAAATTATTCCAGCCATTCTGCCCGGCCTGACTTTTTCCTGGCATGACACCAGAAATTTGAGTTAATGTTCATTATTTATTTTGCTCAGCCTCCGCCATAAAGTTTAAAAACCTGCCTGTCTGCCTTCGCTACACCTGATTTTATATTTTGCCAGCCGCGCTGAAAGAAATTACCAGCGTATCCCTTTAAAGGGATTCCAGCTGTTGTCACCTTTTCGCTCTTTCAGGTAATAATTGTAATTCGTCGTCATGCCATACAGGGCGTTAAAGCCATAGCCCAGACCAACCTGAAGATACCGTGGAAATTCCATGCCCACTATCGCTAAGGCGATGATTACAGCAGTATAAACAGCCATCATAATTAAAATCAGCATGATGTTCTTCTTCCACAGGCCGAGTACAAACAGATAAATCGGCCCGAAAAGGAAGGCAATTAAGTTCATGTTCACCCTGAATTTTTGTCTGAAAGTCAGTGATTTCAGTGCCTCTCTGAAGCCGGGTGAACTGGGCGCACCATAACGGTCAAAAAAATCAAAGCGGGCCTGCCACTTCGCACTGTACTTTTTAGACGTATTCTCTTTGCGATTATTTTCAGTGAGTTGTTCCATGTTAACCTCCATGCCTTAGGCGAATATCTGTCGGGCAGCCAACTGTTTCAAACGGATGACAGCGGCATAAATTCCGCGTGTCGAAACAGCCGATGCGAATTTTAAAAACAGTGATGCCGCAGCCGCGATTCATTCACACGCAAATAATATCGCAGCGCAACAAATAGCCCTGTCGCGCCCGGTGCGTAATATTGACAGAACGCCGGGTTCGGGTAAGCAACATCCTCAGGAAATAACCCTGCCAGCATCTGGCGCTTTATAATGAAACAGGCCGATACGCCCTGAACGGGCCAGGGGGAATATTAGCACCAAAGAAAATATCGCCACAATGATAAAAATATGTTAATTTTCTGAAAATCATTCCTCGTTCTTCACCCTGTTAAAGGATATAAAGATGATCGCGTGGAGCGGAGTCGGGCTTTTTGTCGCGCTATTAATTTGCGCTGCCTATCTGCTGTGTAAATGGGTGCTGGATTTTTATTACTACGACGGTTTCTTTATCGCACATTTATGGGCAACAGGGGCGGCACTCATCGTTGCAGCCCTTTTTTGTGCGCTCTTCGTCTGGGCACTCCGGCAGGAAAAATGGCTGGATTCCATCGCCACCGCCACTAAAAGTGAGCCGATGATGGCCCCCGAAAAAACCCACAACTTCTTTTTTATCCCCGTTCTCTACTGGCCGATTATTCTGTTACTGCTCGGTTCAGGGATCTGTATTTACGACCTGACCCGATAACGCCTCTGCCTCGCCGACACCCGATGGGGTGTCAGTGAAATGGAAATATCCACTACACGAAGGAGTTCACGGTGAAATTACGTCAATCATTAAACATTATGGGTGCCCTCTGCCTGACCGCTGCCCTTGGCAGCACCCCGATGATCGCATCGGCTGCCGAAGCGAAAACAGCGCAAGCCGCAAATCCGCAGACGCAGACGATCTCTTTGCTGGATGGCAAACAGACTTTCAAACTGCAGGGTTATGAGCAGCAGCCTGTTCCGGGCGGCGGTCCGGGTACTATGTATGTGAACAAGCAGGAAAAACGCGTAATGATTATTGGCGAAGAAGAGATCCCGGTCATTGCGCGCGGTGGCAGTGACGCTGATTTTCTTGAAGGCGGGAAGTCTATCAAAGACAAGCAGAAGCAGGCATCACCTTCTTATACGGTGATCAGTGAGAAAACTGAAAATGCCCATGGTCTGCCGGTTTATCATATTGAAGCTACTAACAAAATGGGCGGCAACGATGTGCAGCAGGCGACGCTGCTGGCGGTCGCCAACAAGAAATTCACCGTTATTCAGGTGATTTCAAATCACAAAGACAAGGCTGGTCACCTGAAAGCGGTTAACAATATTCTGGGTAAATAAGCCGATCTGCCCGTGTTCCCTGCGCGAATACGTTATTGATTGCTGTCAGACTCAGCCTTATTTAAGTCTGTCAGCAGTCTGAGGCCGTTTCCGGCCTCTCGTTACCTCTCCCTCAGTTGCTCACTTCAGGCCGCGCGCACCTGCGGCATCTCGATATCCGCGCTGATACGTGCGCCATTGGCATCAAACACCATGCAGTGGTGCGGATGAAAAGCAGGACGCAGCGTCTGATAGGGGCGGAAATGCACATCGCCAGGCAGCAGCATCTTGAAGCCGTCGTGGCCGTGGCTCTGACCAAACAGACAGGTATTATTGCCGAGTCGCTCAACCACCTCGCAGTGAAAGTCGATATTCAGAGGGGCATCGCCGTTGATTTGCAACTGCTCCGGCCGGATACCCAGGGTGATCTCATCACCCGGCTGCAGCGGGCGGATGGGCGAGGGGAGTTGCAGCCGGTGTTCGCCGTCATTAATCAGGGCAACCAGCCCGGCAGGGCCACACTGCTCCACGCGCGCGGGCAGGAAGTTCATCTTTGGTGAGCCGATAAAGCCCGCGACAAAGCGGTTGATCGGATTGTAATAGAGCTCCATTGGAGAGCCGACCTGTTCCACCTTGCCGTAATTCATCACCACAATCTTATCGGCGAGCGTCATCGCTTCCGTCTGATCGTGTGTGACATAAACCATGGTGGTTTTCAGCTCCTGATGCAGTTTAGCAATGTGCAGCCGCATATCGACACGCAGCTCTGCATCCAGGTTCGACAGTGGCTCATCAAACATAAACACCCGCGGATTACGCACAATCGCGCGACCGATGGCGACCCGCTGACGCTGTCCGCCGGAAAGCTGTTTGGGTTTGCGATCCAGCAATTGCCCCAGCTGCAGCGTTTTCGCCACCATCTCTACCTGATGCTGAATCTGCGCTTTCGGCAGCCCGTTGACCTTCAGGCCATAGCCGATATTCTCCGCCACCGTCATGTGTGGATAGAGTGCATAACTCTGGAACACCATCGCCACGCCGCGATGCGAAGGCGCCACATCATTCATCACCTCATCGCCAATCAGAATCTCGCCTTCACTGATCTCTTCCAGCCCGGCAATCAGCCGCAGCAGCGTGGATTTACCGCAGCCTGACGGACCGACGAACACCGCAAATTCCCCGGCCTCGATATCAAGCGCGATATTTTTCAGCGTTTCTGTTTTACCAAAGCGTTTAGTGACGTTTCTCAATCTGATACTGGACATGCTGATCCTCATGGCAGGAAATTTTGCGGCTAAAATGTATGACGTATAACAGTCAGTCGATTATCACGTCAGCCCTGATGGTGCCTGCGCTGACTATAACGTTCCGCCAGAGTGCGCCCTATCGCTGTTTTTGATTTCTGTAATACCGATCACACATTGGTGCAAACGGGCTGGAGCGCAGCACCTGTTCCGCGTAGCGTATGGCGAAAATGCGATACGTTAATCACTCACCACATGTCCTGTTAATCCCTGTTGAACATGTGTCTGAAAAAAGAACAACAGCAAATGACAGCTTAAAATGTCATACCTTCACACGAGGCCGGTAATGAAAATCAAAATCAGCGTTACGCTACTCCTGTCAGCATTGATGCTTAATCAATCCGTCTGGGCCGCTCAGCAACTCACCGTCTGGGAAGACATTAAGAAATCAGACGGCATCAAAACGGCAGTCGCCGATTTTCAGAAACAGTTCGGCGTTGAAGTGAAAGTGCAGGAGATGCCGTTTGCACAGCAGATCGAGAAACTGCGTCTGGATGGCCCGGCGGGAATCGGCCCGGATGTACTGGTGATCCCCAACGACCAGCTCGGCAGCGCGGTGGTGCAGGGTTTGCTGGCACCGCTGAAGATCGACGCGGCGGAGCAGAGCGTCTTTACCCCGTCGGCGATGGCGGCGTTCACGCAGAATAACGTGGTCTATGGCGTACCGAAGGCGGTGGAAACCCTGGTGCTGATCTACAACAAAGATCTCCTGCCAGCGCCGCTGAAAACCCTGGATGAGTACCGCGCTTTCTCGCAGAAGCAGCGCGAGGCGAAGCAGTATGGGCTGCTCGCTAAGTTTGACCAGATTTACTACAGCTGGGGCGTGATGGCGCCGATGGGCTCTTACATCTTTGGCAAAGACGCTAAAGGCGCGATTAACACCAAAGATATCGGGCTGAACACGCCGGGCAGCGTGGAGGCGGTGACGTATCTCAGGCGCTTCTTCAGTGAAGGATTACTGCCGGGCGGCATCATGGGCGACAACGGTCTGAATGCCATCGACTCGCTGTTTACCGAGAAGAAAGCGGCGGCGGTAATCAACGGGCCGTGGGCGTTCCAGCCCTATCAGGCTGCCGGCATCAACTACGGCGTGGCACCCCTGCCATTGCTGCCTAACGGCAAACCGATGAGTTCCTTCCTGGGTGTGAAAGGCTATGTGGTATCGACCTGGAGTAAAGATCAGGCGCTGGCGCAGAAGTTCCTGACCTTTATCAACCAGCCGCAGTATGTGAAAGAGCGCTATCAGAAAACCCAGGAGATCCCACCGGTTACTGCACTAATGAACGATCCGATTATTAAAAACGATGAAAAGGCCAACGCGGTTGCGGTGCAGGCGGCGCGGGCGTCAGCCATGCCGGGTGTGCCGGAGATGCAGGAAGTGTGGGGTCCCGCTAATGCAGCACTGGAGCTGAGCGTTTCCGGTAAGCAGGAGCCAAAAGCGGCGCTGGATAACGCAGTGAAGCAGATCACCATGCAGATTGAAGCGATGCAGGCCAGCAATCAGTAATGCCGGTTCGCGGGATAACCGTACAGGATAAGGATCAGAGTGTGGCGATATCTTCCGATGAACATCTGGTGACGGCTAAGCGACCGCGTCGTCATGCGACGACCGGTGCGCTGCTGGCACTGCTGCCTGGCTTCGGCCAGTTTTACCACCGCCAGTGGGCGAAAGGGCTGTGCTTTCTGATCCTGCTCAGCAGTTTTACTGGCGTCTTTCACGATTTTCTGCGTGAGGGATTCTGGGGGCTGTATACGCTGGGTGAATCGGTGCCGCGTGATAACTCCATTTTCCTGCTGGCAGTGGGGATTATCAGCGTGCTGATCGCCGCCTTCGGCGTGGCGGTCTGGGGTGTGTCGGTGCGCGACGCGTGGGTCAACGGCGTTAAACGCGATAAAGGCCAGCAGCTTAACAGCGTGCGTCAGCAGTATCAGTTACTGCTGCGCGACGGCTTCCCGTATCTGATGATTTCGCCGGGCTTTATTCTGCTGGTGTTTGTGGTGGTGTTTCCGATTCTGTTTGGTTTCGCCATCGCCTTCACCAACTACAACCTCTATCACACGCCCCCGGCGAAGCTGGTGGACTGGGTGGGGTTCAAAAACTTCATCAACATTTTCACGCTGTCGATCTGGCGCTCCACCTTCTTTGACGTGCTGCAATGGACGGTGGTCTGGACGCTGCTGGCGACCACGCTGCAGTGCACGGTGGGCGTGATGCTGGCGATTCTGGTGAATCAGAAAGACCTGCGCTTTAAACCGCTAATCCGGACCATCTTTATCCTGCCGTGGGCGGTGCCGGGCTTTGTGACCATTCTGGTGTTTGCCGGGATGTTCAACGACAGCTTTGGGGTGATCAACAACGCGATTCTCGACTTCTTTGGCATCGCGCCGAAAGCCTGGATGACCGATCCGTTCTGGACCAAAACGGCACTGATCATGATGCAGACCTGGCTGGGTTTCCCGTTTGTCTTCGCGATGACCACCGGTGTGCTGCAGGCGATCCCGGACGACCTCTATGAGGCGGCAATCATGGATGGCGCCAGCGCCTGGACGCGGCTGAAAACCATCACGCTGCCGCTGGTGCTCTACGCCATTGCGCCGATCATCATCACGCAATACACCTTCAACTTTAATAATTTCAACATCATCTATCTGTTTAACAACGGCGGCCCGGCCGTGGCGGGATCGAATGCCGGAGGAACCGATATCCTGGTGTCGTGGATCTACAAGCTCACCATGTCGTCGTCGCAATACGCTATCGCGGCCACCATCACCATTCTGCTGTCGATTTTCGTGGTCGGTCTGGCGCTGTGGCAGTTCCGCGCGACCCGGTCGTTTAAACAAGATGAGATGGCGTAAGGGAGCAGTTATGGCGAAGTCCGGCAGTATTAAACGCGAAAGGTGGATACGCCTGTCGCTGACCTGGCTGGTGGTGCTGGCCGTCTCGACCATCATCATCTATCCACTGGTCTGGACGGTTGGGGCATCACTGAATGCAGGTAACAGCCTGCTCAGCAGTTCGATCATCCCGGAGAATGCGTCGCTGCAGCACTACCGCGACCTGTTCAACGGCACGGTGCCTTATATGACGTGGTACTGGAACTCGATGAAAATCAGTTTCCTGACCATGGTACTGACGCTCATCAGCGTCAGCTGTACCGCCTACGCCTTTTCCCGTTTTCGGTTCAAAGGGCGTCAGAACGGCCTGATGCTGTTTCTGCTGCTGCAGATGATTCCGCAGTTTTCGGCGCTGATAGCGATTTTTGTGCTGTCGCAGCTGCTGGGATTAATCAACAGCCACCTGGCGCTGGTGCTGATCTACGTCGGCGGGATGATCCCGATGAACACCTATCTGATGAAGGGCTACCTCGACTCGATTCCCAAAGATCTGGATGAGTCGGCGCGCATGGACGGGGCAGGCAATTTCCGCATCTTTGTGGAGATCATCATGCCGCTGTCGAAACCGATTCTGGCAGTCGTGGCGCTGTTCTCCTTCACCGGGCCGCTGGGCGATTTCATTCTCTCCAGCACCATCTTACGCACGCCGGAGCAGTTCACGCTGCCGATTGGCCTCTATAACCTGGTGTCGCAAAAAATGGGCGCCAGCTACACCACCTACGCGGCCGGTGCCGTGCTGATCGCCGTGCCGGTAGCGGTGTTCTATCTGGCCCTGCAGAAGTACTTCGTTTCCGGCCTGGCCTCAGGCAGTACTAAAGGATAAATCATGACGCCAAAAACATTGATTCTCGCCCTGGCGCTGGCCTGGGCGACACCGCTGCTCGCCGCCGATCAGCCTGTCATCGCCTCTGCCGGGCCGTGGCCCGCCGATTTTATCAAAGGTGCGGATATCTCCTCGCTGGCTGAGCTGGAGAAGCAGGGCGCGAAATTCTACAACGCGGACAACCAGCAGCAGGATGCCATCGCCATCCTGAAAGCCAGCGGTATTAACACCATCCGGCTGCGGCTGTGGGTCGATCCCACCGACGACAGCGGTCACACCTACGGCGGTGGCGGCAACGATCTGGCGACCACGCTGGCGCTGGCGAAGCGCGTGAAAGCGGCGGGCCTGAAGCTGCTGCTGGATATCCATTACAGCGATTTCTGGACCGATCCCGGCAAGCAGTTCAAGCCCAAAGCCTGGCAGTCGCTGACCTTTCCGCAGCTGGAAACGCAGGTGCATGACTATACGCGCGACACCATCGCCCGCTTTAAAGCGGAAGGCGTGATGCCGGATATCGTGCAGATTGGCAATGAGCTGAATGGCGGCATGCTCTGGCCGGAAGGCAAGAGCTGGGGCCAGAACGGCGGCGAGTTCGATCGTCTGGCCGGTCTGCTGAAAGCCGGCATCAGCGGGCTGCGCGAAAACCTCAGCGATCCGCATCAGGTGAAGATCATGCTGCATCTGGCCGAGGGCACGAAAAACGACATGTTCCGCTGGTGGTTTGACGAAATCGTTAAGCGTGATGTGCCGTTCGATGTGATTGGCCTGTCGATGTACACCTACTGGAACGGACCCATCAGCGCCCTGAAAGCCAACATGGATGATATCTCCCGGCGCTATGACAAGGATGTGATGGTGGTGGAAGCGGCCTACGGCTACACGCTGGAAAACTGTGACAACGCTGAGAACAGTTTCCAGGCTAAAGAAGAAAAAGCGGGCGGCTATCCCGGCACGGTTCAGGGTCAGGCGGCCTATCTGCATGACCTGATCAAAGCGGTGATGGCAGTGCCGGACCATCGCGGCAAGGGCGTGGTTTACTGGGAACCGGCGTGGATCCCCGCGCCCGGCAATACCTGGGCGACTCCTGCTGGCATGAAATATATCCACGACGAATGGAAACAGGGTAACGCCCGCGAAAACCAGGCGCTGTTTGACTGTCACGGCAAGGCGCTGCCTTCGCTACAGGTTTTTCATTAATTATTAGCGCTAACGCTGATGTCTTCCTCTGAGGAACAGGTATGAATAAATTTCCCCCGCTCAGCGCCCGGGTTAACCGGCTGCTGCATGGTGCTGACTACAATCCGGAACAGTGGGTGCACCAGCCGGGCATTATTGATGACGACGTGGCAATGATGAAGCAGGCAAACTGTAACGTTATGTCGGTGGGTATTTTCAGCTGGGCGAAGCTGGAGCCGGAAGAGGGACGCTATGAGTTTGGCTGGCTGGATGAGGTGATCGATACGCTGTGGCTGCAGGGAATTTCTGTGTTTCTTGCGACCCCGAGCGGGGCGCGTCCGGCCTGGATGTCGCAGGCGTATCCGGAGGTGTTACGCGTGGGGCGCGATCGCGTACCCGCCCTGCATGGCGGCCGTCATAATCACTGTATGACTTCGCCGGTCTATCGCCAGAAAGTGCAGGCGATGAACAGCCGGCTGGCGGCGCGCTATGCGCATCATCCGGCGGTGATCGGCTGGCATATTTCCAACGAGTATGGCGGCGAGTGTCACTGCGATCGCTGTCAGGAGGCGTTTCGCGGCTGGCTGCAGCGGCGCTATGAGACGCTGGAGAGGCTGAATTTCGCCTGGTGGAGCGATTTCTGGAGTCACACGTATAGCGACTGGTCTCAGATTGTCTCGCCTGCGCCACAGGGTGAGATGTCGATTCATGGCCTGAATCTGGACTGGCGACGATTTATGACCGCGCAGGTGACGGACTTCTGCCGGGAGGAGATTAAACCGCTGAAGCAGGCCAATCCCGATCTGCCTGCCACCACCAATTTCATGGAGTATTTCTACGACTACGATTACTGGACGCTGGCTTCGGCGCTCGATTTTATCTCGTGGGACAGCTACCCGATGTGGCACAACGAGAAGGATGAGACCACGCTCGCCTGTTATACCGCGATGTATCACGATTTGATGCGCACGCTGAAGCAGGGCAAGCCGTTCGTGCTGATGGAGTCGACGCCGGGCGCGACGAACTGGCAGCCGACCAGCAAGTTAAAGAAACCGGGGATGCATATTCTGTCGTCACTGCAGGCGGTGGCGCATGGTGCGGACGCGGTACAGTATTTCCAGTGGCGCAAGAGCCGGGGTTCGGTCGAGAAGTTTCATGGCGCCGTCGTCGATCATGTCGGTCATCTGGATACGCGCACCGGTCGTGAAGTGATTGAACTGGGCCGGATGCTGGCCGCGATGACGCCGGTAATGGGCAGTCGGGTTGAGGCCCGGGTGGCGATTATTTTTGACTGGGAGAGTCGCTGGGCGATGGATAACGCGCAGGGACCGCGCAATCTCGGCCTGCATTATGAGCGCACGGTAAACGAGCATTATCGGGCGTTCTGGGAACAGGGCGTTGCGGTCGATGTGATTAACGGCGACAGCGATTTCAGCGGTTACGATCTGGTGATTGCGCCGATGCTGTATATGGTGCGCGACGGTTTTGCGGCGCGAGCAGAAGCGCATGTTGAGCGGGGCGGGCATTTCGTGGCCAGCTACTGGAGCGGCATCGTGAATGAGAGCGATCTTTGTTATTCCGGCGGGTTCCCTGGGCCGCTGCGGCCGCTGCTCGGCATCTGGTCAGAAGAGATCGACAGTCTGACCGATGAGGAGTTTAACGGCGTGCGCGGTGTGCGCGGCAATGAGCTGGGGTTGAGCGGGCCGTATCAGGCACGGGAGCTTTGCGAGCATATCCATCTGGAGGGCGCGACTGCGCTGGCCACTTACGAGAGTGATTTTTATGCCGGCACCCCGGCGGTGACGGTGAACCGTGTCGGTCAGGGGAAAGCCTGGTATATCGCGTCGCGTAATGATCTGCCGTTCCATCGGGATTTTTATGCTGCGCTGATTAAGCAGCTGGGGTTGCCGCGTGCGCTGGCGAGTGATTTGCCGCCGGGCGTGGTGGTGCAACGCCGAACGGATGGCGAGCAGGCGTTTCTGTTTGTGCAGAACTTTACGGCGCAGGTGCAGCAGGTGTCATTGCCTGCCGGGCTGACGGATTTGGTTGATGGCGCAGGTGTTGGGGAATCGCTGACGCTGGGGCCGTGGGGGTGCAGAGTTTTGAGTGTGCCACTGGTGTAGGGCTACTCAGGCTCAGGGGCAGGTTTGTTGGCGATTGCTGGCAGTCTGCTTACCGGCTCAGAGGGCATATGCCTTCCGCAAAGATGCAAAAGACGGCATCCCTGCCCGCTCAGCACGGGCCGTCCCTGGCCCGTGATGCTTTGCTACAGGCATATGCCCCATCGCTTTTGAGACCGGGCATTGTCTGTAGGAATAGCTGGGTTTTACTCTTGATGTAGGGCAGGTTTTTTAGAGCCTGATTGCAGGATGGGTGCACGAAGCGTGTATATTCTGTGAGCGGTCCCGAGCCTGTACCCCTCGTTTTCGGTTATCAGTCATGAGTGGCGGGCAGCAGCCCGCCTTTTTATTATCTGAAGGAGAACAACATGGTGAGTCTGAAATCGTTTAAGCAATATTTCAGTCGGCAGCCGCTGACGGTGGAAGAGCTTGAAGTAGACAGTGAGCTCCTGGAGCGTCTGGTGAACTGCTTTGGCGGACGTGAGAATATTGAGCAGGTAGACGCCTGTTTAACGCGGCTTCGCGTGAAGGTGAGGTCGCTGAAGGCGGTGGATACGGCGGGATTGCAGAAAGCCGGAGCGATTGGCGTAGTGATTCTGGGGCATGAGGTTCATGCGATCTTTGGTAAGCAGTCTGACCAGCTGCGTCAGCTTCTCGAAGCCCGTTTCTTCAGGCCGGAATAACACGCCGCTGTAAAATACGAAGTAAAAAAAATGGATAACCGTCGCCGGTTATCCAAATAAGCCCCTGCATAAGAGCTTAACAATGATCACAATGAGGAGACTGCGTGGTTACCACCAGGCTTCGACCTGTACGCCGAAGTTCCAGGTGTTGTTACTGGTGTTGTCTTTGAAGCTATGTCCATCTTCTGAGTCATTCAGGTAAGAGGCAAACAGACGCAGTTCCGGACGTGACATAAACTCGGGACCGGCTGCCAGGCCCAGCGCCAGCGTATATTTCTGACCCGCCTGTCTGTAGTCGCTGCCCACTTTGTTCTCATCTTTCTGCCAAAAGCTGCCGACCTCGCCAATGCCGCGAACATACTGGGTGAACTGATACTGTCCCCGGCCCACCAGCGACAGCAGGGTACTTTTGCTGGTCTGCGCGGTCACATCATCCGCTGAACCCCAGGTGAAGACCTGATTAATGGAGAACTTGTCGGTAATCGGCAGCAGGCCGGTGTTGATCACGCGGTAGCCGGTGGCGTTTTGGGTATCGTTCCACATGTCATACCAGCCGCCGCCCTGCGAAATCATGTTCTGCGCCAGGCCTTTGTTGGCGTACTGGAACACCAGTTTCTGATAGCCGCCCCACACGTCCTGACTGATTTCACTGGTGACCATAACGCCGTTATCCGCGTCATACAGGCCACCATATTCTTTCTGTTTGTTGGTGGTGTTCGGCATCGCGTAATCAATACCGAACTCCGTCCACGCGCCGCTCCAGGGTGTCCAGCCGGCATAGCGCAGATCGAGGTAGTTGATGTTGACGTCGTTATCGCCATCGACGCGGTAATCCACGTCATTCGCATCGCCACGAATCCACGCAAATGAAATAGCGCCCGGACCCAGCGTGTAGTTTTCGATACCGGCGCCCGAGCCGGAGATATTCCAGTATTTGGTATCAATGATGTGCAGATCGTGACGCTGGTAGTAGCGCTTACCGCCCCAGATCACCGCATCCTTGTCACCCGGCACCAGCCCTTTAATCTGCAGGTTCAGCTGACGTAAACCAAACTGTGCGTCGTCGCCGAAGGTGGTTTCGTTATCGTTAGAGCCGTCGGAGAACATGCTGACCATGGTGTCGACGTAGAAACTGACATCATCCTTTTTGTAGACCTCGCTGCCAAGTTCAACCTCGCCATAGGTGTCGGCTTCGTTGCCCAGACGGCCCACCTTGTTCTTTTGATACTCTTCAATACCGCCATCCTGCGATACGCCCACGCCACCACGCAGATAGCCATGGAAATCAATGTTGTCGATAGCGGCATAGAGCGTCGGGGAGGTCAGGGCCGCAGCAAGCGCCACAGCAGCAGTACGTAACCTTGTTTCCATGTTATCCTCAATTTTATTTGTAATACGTTCACATGACAGCGGCAGTAAACGCCTTTTGTCAGATTGGTGACAAACAAAATCGCGATAATGTGTGATGCACTGCAAATAAAGTGGCGGTATTTGTAACGATTAGTGAATCAGATCACCAAATTTTACTATGTGAAGGTATTACTTTTATTTTTTATTCGCGCAATGTGACTGCGACAGTCTGGCTTAACTACTGCCTGTGATACCATTCCGCTATCGGTCATCAGAGATGCGAATTATGAAATCAAAAAATGCCACCTTAGAGGACGTCGCCCGTCATGCTGGCGTGTCGTATCAGACGGTATCAAGGGTTCTGAATAAGTCGGCAAATGTCTCGGAATCAACGCGGCGCAAGGTGGAACAGTCAATTGAGACCCTGCGCTACGTGCCTAACCGACTGGCGCAGCAGCTGGTGGGGAAGCAGAGTACGACGCTGGGTCTGGTGACCACATCGCTGGCTTTACATGCGCCATCACAGGTGGCCGCTGCGGTGAAACGTTATGCCAACGCAGCGGACTATCAGGTGCTGATTGCCATGATTGATGAGAACGTCAATCAAAGTCTGCAGAATTGTATCAATGAGCTGAAGTCTCAGCGGGTGGATAAGGTCATCATCAACGTCCCGCTGGAGAGCAGCGACGCTGAAAAGATTGTGCAGGAGAACGAAGACATCCTCTGCCTGTTCCTGGATGTGGATCCCTACAGCTCGGTGTTTAACGTTTCGTTTAACCCGGCTGATGGCACCCGCGCCAGCGTTAAATATCTCTATGAACAGGGGCATCGCGAATTTGCGCTGCTGGCCGGGCCTGAGCAGTCCGTCTCCGCCAATCTGCGGTTAAAGAGCTGGCTGGATACGCTGGAAAGTTACCGGCTGAAGCCCGTCAGTGTCAGTCACGGCAACTGGGATGCCCAGAGTGGGTATAACGGCGTGCTGCAACTGTTGCGGGAAGCGCCGGAGTTTAGTGCGCTGCTGGTGGGTAACGATCAGATGGCGCTGGGTGTGCTGAGCGCGCTGCATCAGCGCGGCGTGGCGGTGCCGGGTCAGATTTCGGTGATTGGCTATGATGACACCTATGAAAGCGCCTTCTTCCATCCGGCGCTGACGACGGTGTCGCTGGATCTGGATTTGCAGGGCAAGGAGGCGGTTGCGCGTCTGTTGTTAGCCAGTGAGCAGGATGAGCAGCGCTCCTCCTCGATTCTGCCCGCAAAGCTGGTGGTGCGCAGTTCGACCGGCAGCGCCGGGCAGCAGCAGCGCGATTTAAAGCAGATAGCCGAACAGCTACGGCTGCTCGCAAGCAAGCTTGAGTAGTACGGCAATCCATGAAGATAAAAAAAGCACATGAACGCACCGCTGCTATGCTCAGATCAGGACAATTATTCTGAATGTCGGACAACTTACCTGGTCGTCTGATGCTGTAGCGACGTGCATACTGATGCGCGGTAAGGCTACCGATACATTCAGCCCGCTTTCTCTGGCTTCAGGGAGTGACATTATGTTGTGGCTCGAACAGGGACTTTACCTCAGGATTGAAGAGTTAGCGCATGGCCCCAGGCCGCTGCCGCTTTCCAGTGGCTTTACCCCGCAGACGGCATATCGCGCGCTGGGATGTTTTAACCCCTCTGAAACTTCAGATGCCTACTACATTCTTTCAAATGACCGCGATGAAATATGGTTTATCTGTAACCGGCATCTGAGAACCGTCTGCCTTGATGCCAGTAACACCGCCTTTCGGGTGAATCTGCAGGAGCCTGCAGAGCGTCTTCCGGTACTTTCCGCCGCGCCCGATAGCCATTTCATCTCCTTTGAACGTCCAGTCTGATTTGGCAATCTTTGGGTTACGATGCAACAGAGATTAAAAAAGCCGCCATTGCTGGCGGCCCTGATAGCGCGTATGAATGCGTTGCCTGTCGGTCTGGCGGTCGCGCTGTTTTAATTGGCCGCTGCCGTTTTCATGGCCGGGCGCTGTGGCAGCACCACCAGGCAGGCGATGATGATCAGTGCCAGCGTCAGCGAGGCACCGTAGCGACTCAGCGCCAGTCCGCCTGAGGCAAGGGGTTTATCCAGGAAATCGCCGACAACGGCACCCAGAGGTCGGGTCAGGATAAAGGCCGCCCAGAAAAGCGCAGTGCGTGAAAGTGAGGTAAAGCGACTGGCCGCCCAGATGATCACCAGCGCGCCAACAAACAGCAGTATCCCGCCATCGTAGCCCAGACCTTCTGTGTCTGCTGTCCAGTCACCTAACGCCGTGCCCAGCGTCTGGGAAAACATAATAGTGACCCAGTAAAAGCTCTCGGTAACCGCGTTGTTCACCGAACTCACTGCGACCGTACCGCAGGTGATTTTCCAGAGGAAGAGCGAGAGGATGAGCAGTGTGCTCAGCAGCAGGGTGCCACCCAGATAACCAATGTTCAGTGAGCGATCGGCAAAATCTGCCATCGTTGTGCCGACCGTAGTGGTGGCAACCACGGTAAACCAGTAAATCCATTTGTTGAAGCTGTGACGGTTGATCTGCACGACCACCGCGATCAGAAAGATGATGGCGAAAATCAGTGTTCCGGTCAGGTACCCCAGATTCATCGACATAGTCACCGCATCGCCGCCGGTTTCACCCAGGGTAGTTGCAGCGATTTTGGTTAACCAGAAAGCCGCGGTAACGGCCGGAACTTTACTCAGAGCGTGAGAGGCTGTGTTGTTATTTTGCATAGGGTGATACTCCGGAAAAGCCCAACATGGGCTAATACAGTGGAGAGGTTATAGGATTAATCTTAAGGAAAGATTAAGCTGCAGGAATGGGTTGAGGGTTTATTCAAAATGTTTTCACGGCGTTCTGGTCGCGGTGAAAATACTCGGAGGTCAAACACGGTTCAGACGGGAAGCACATATCACGCTGTATTCAATGTTAATTTATGTGTTCCAGCAGGGAATAAGTGAACCTGGCCTGTGACGGGTTATCTGAGGTGCGCTACAACACGCTTCTGGCTGACAGGTCGCTAAAAGAAATAAAATTAAAGAATTATAAGGTGACTGTGCATTCTTTTCGGGTTTAGCCAGTTGCTCCCGACAGATGAAGAAGGATGAAACAGAAATCGCCGGTGACGTACAGGGACTCAGACAAGCTGAAAACACTACGTTTCCTCATCGCTGAGATATCACGCTGTCATTAAAGATTGAGGCCAGATGAGCCGATAACCTCAGGCTCATACTTCTGACACTGCATACTGTCATAGACGTTTTGCGAAGAACCATAGGGAAATGGCATCTCAGAAACTGCAGCCGCAGAGGTTCCGGTTTCAGCCAGCGTTTGATGGTGGTTATTCCTGCAATGATGAACCTGCCCCCGGAGCCGCCTTCAGCTTCAGGCGGGCAATAACGGTTATAATCAGGTCTGTAGCGACGGGTATTGAGCTTATTTAATATCGTCAGCGACATCGGAGTCGGCCGCCATGAACACAATGATCAAACCCTCTTTTACCGCTGTCTGGTCTACAGACGCCCAGGGTATCTGCGTCGCCAGTCAGGCAAGCCCGGCGGGTCTGATGCCTGAACTGAAGGGCGTGACGCTGAGTTCATGGCTGAGGCTGGCGCAGGCTGATGACGATGCGAAAATCGCGCTGAAACTGACTGCCGCGCTGGAAATGCTGACCCCTTTTCATATCGAAGTGCCGATCCACTGTCTGGATGGCAAGACGCGCCGTGTGCTTTTGTCCGGCTTACCGGACGCCCAGCCTGGTACATCTCACCTGCAATATAACGGCTTCATTCTTGATGTGACCGGACAGCGTAAGGCGCTGGAAGATGCACTGCGCACCGCAGCAGAATATCGTTTGTTAATTGAAAACAGCACCGATCTGATTGCCCATTGCGACGCGGAAGGCCGTTACGTTTCCATCTCGCCTTCTTATAGCGAAATGATTGGCTGGACTGCCGAAGAAGTCGTCGGCCAGATGGTGGTGGATTTCCTGCATCCCGACGATCGCGGATTAGCCACTGAAGCGCTGGGCTGTATCTTCAGCGGGGGCGTGCTGCCGGATGTGGTTGAGGTGCGTAAACTGCATCGTGACGGCCATTACATCAATCTGGGCACAAAAGCCTGTGGCGTCATCAACCCTAATTCCGGCAAAAATATTGGTGCCGTGCTGGTTTCACGCGACATCACGCGAGACAAAGAACGGATGCGCGATCTTGAGAAGCTGGCGACCCTGGACACGCTGACCGGACTGCATAATCGTGCCTGGATCATCGAGAAGGTGGGCTGCATGCTGTCGCAGACAGACGATCAGGCTTTCACCACCGTGATGTTTATCGATTTGAATGGGTTTAAGGCGGTGAACGATCTGATGGGCCACGCGACAGGTGATGCTTTATTGCAACAGTTCAGTGAACGGCTGCAACGCTGCATGCGTCCGGGCGACTCGGTGGCGCGGCTGGGTGGAGATGAGTTTGTCGTGGCAGCGAAGTGCAGCAACCGCGAAGCCGCTTCCGCCATTGCCCGGCGGATTATCGACAGTCTGCACGAGCCATTCGCCATTGATAACAGGGATGTGCGCATCGGCGCGGCGATTGGGATCAGCCTGGCCCGTTTCGGTACGGCATCGGCCAAAATGTTATTCGAAAACGCGGACAAGGCGATGTACCAGGCCAAAGCACGGCGCGATGGCTCTTATCAGTTTTTTGAGTCCGCAGCGGATTAGTTGACGCCCAGGATTGCGTGTTTCGTTTGCGGCCCTGCAGGGCTTTTACTGAACTTCTCCGCTCATCAACCTGACGCTATCGCCATGCCGCAGCAGCGTCCGGGCTAAGGTTTATATCGATTCTTCCCCATCCCGCCCATCATCATAAACCGCCTGCGCCTGTTCCATCGCTCCCCCATGTTGCTTCGCCCAGCTCACCAGCGCGATAAACGGATCCTGTAAAGTCCGGCCCAGCGGCGTAATCGAATATTCGACCGCCACGGGGGAGGAGGCGATCACACGGCGGCTCACCAGTCCATTTCGTTCCAGTCGCCGCAGTGCCTCCGTCAGAGACTTATGGGTAATGGGATCGAGCCTGCGCTTAATGGCGTTAAAACGTGACGGCTGGGAGCACAACACGGTCAGAATCAATACTGACCATTTGTTTGCCACCTGTTCCAGAATAGGGCGCGTGCTGTTGATCTCGGCCAGCACAACGGTGATATCAGTGGTCATGAGGTTTCCTTGAGGATATCTGGTGTACATCAGGTGCGTAATTGACACTAAATATAATAAATATACCATCGGGTGTCTAATCTCTATCCGGAGCAGTAATAATGAAACTAAGTGGAAAGATCGCCCTGGTCACGGGTGGTAATAGCGGTATTGGCCTCGCTGTTGCCCGTCGTTTTGTTCAGGAAGGTGCACGGGTTTTTATAACGGGCCGACGTGAAGCTCAGCTGGCTGAGGCTGTTGCGCTGATTGGCGGAGAGGTTGAGGCGATTGCCGGTGACATCACCCGCACAGGCGACCTAGAACGTCTGTTTGAAACGCTCAAAACCAGGGCTGGCCGGCTCGACATCCTCGTTAATTCGTCTGGCGTGTCAGAGCCTGCGAGCCTGGAAGAGACCACCGAGCAGCACCTTGATCGCATCTTTAATCTGAATGTACGCGCCATGGTGTTGACGGTTCAGCACGCGGTGCGGCTTATGGACGAGGGCAGCAGCATCGTGCTGGTGGGTTCGATTGCGGGGAGCATCGCCAATCCCGGCTATGCTGCCTATTCCGCCAGCAAGGCCGCAGTACGGTCCTATGCCCGCACCTGGAACAGCGAGCTGGCACCGCGCGGCATCAGAGTTAACACACTCAGCCCTGGCCCCACTGACACACCGATGTTTAGCCAGGCCAGCGATGAAATCAGGCAGACGCTAAGCGCACGGATCCCGGCAAAGCGGCTCGGCAATCCTGATGAAGTGGCGGCCGCCGCACTGTTTCTGGCCTCTGATGAAAGCAGTTACGTTAGCGGCACCGAACTGGTGATTGATGGCGGCATGACGGCATAGGGGTTAGCGCCGGGCGTTGGGGGATAGGGCGAGGGAATGGCGGGGGAGGATTTGACTCATTAAGACGCTCCCCCATGCTGTTCCCGCCAGGAACACTTTTAACACTGATATTTGCTTGCCCTGGATTTGTTCTGGGGCAAGTTTTTTATTGTGAGGCAGAACGTCGGTCCATGATCTCTTTCACGTAATGCTCAATACCGATGTGGTGTTCACGGTTTATCTCAGAAATAAATGTCCGCAGGAAATCTGATGTTGAGTGGAGAGTGTTCATGACCAGTTTGTCGAAGTCTTTCTGGGTTAAGCGTTCATACCCTTTAAGCGTCGAACGCTGAAGCAGGGTATGCGCCGTAATTTCGAGAACAGCACGTCTGTAATCATCGGAAAGCAGAATATCCAGATCGTCCCGGCTGATCTCAAAGGCAAATTCATAGCTCATAAAACCAGAATCAACTGGCAGCGAGTAGATCAGTTTCCCCTCCTCCTGCGTGACATGAGGCTCATATCCCTCACCCATGAGATTTACTGACTGCATATTGAGCTCCTTGATTTTCAGCCCAGGGTTGAGATTTCAATAGTTAAAACCATCGGAATCAATGTTTTCCGTTTTTCCGCTTCTCCCCGCTATTTTAAAGACAAAAAATAGCAGGGAGGAAGTCGTCGCTTTCACCTTCTGGAAAAAGCCTTATGCGATGCGCCTGAACGGGTCTTTAGCGACCAGCACAAACCGCCGGTTTTCTTGTCTGCCACGGACAGGCGTTTTCAAGCTGACCCGCCAGTGCCAGCAATAAATTCTCCTGATTAAATCCTGCACAAAACTGCATGCCAATCGGCAGGTTAAGGGAATAATGGAAGCCCAGAGGAACTGACATCGCGGGAGTTCCGCATACGTTCGCCAGCGCAGTAAACGGTGACTGATTGAAAACGTGATGCATCCAGCCGCGCCCATCTGCGTCGTGCTGATGACGATTGTAATCACCGAGCAGACCTGGCAGAGCGGGAAGAGTGGGTGTCAGCAGAATATCGTATGCCTGATAAAATTGCCCCATCGCTTGCGTGACGGTGTTTCGCATATGCATTGCACCGACCAGCTCAGTAGCCGTAAGAGAATGGCCAAGTTTCCACAGAGCGAGGCTTGCCGGTTCCAGCATCTCATTATTAACGGGATTGCTGGTTGCTGACGCCAGCCCATCGATCCAGGCTGCGGTATTAGCTGCCCAGAAGCGTGTGTTCAGTTCAACAAAATTGTCCCAACTGCCGATTTGGGGCGTGGCGTCCTCCACCTGATGACCCAGCGCGATAAGCTGTCCGATAGTTTTATTGAGCGCTTCGACGACTTCTGGCTGGCTGCGCTGACCGTTCAGCGGATGCGTCATGACACCGATTTTCAGTGAACCCGGATTCTGAGATCCGCAGTCATTCAGATTTGGATGGGATGCAGCAACGATAAAAGGATCACCTACCTCATTACCCTGAACGGCGTTCAGTAGCGCAGCGGTGTCACGAACGGTTCGGCTGACAAATCCATGCACGGCAAGACCTGACCAGACTTCATCGACATCAGGTCCCATGCTGATACGTCCGCGGCTTGGCTTCAGTCCGAACAAACCATTCGCTGAAGCAGGCACCCGGATTGACCCGCCGCCATCAGTAGCATGCGCGGCTGGCACCATGCCTGACGCGACCGCGGCAGCTGAACCGCCACTGGAACCTCCGGCACTGTAATCTGTATTCCACGGGTTGCGCGTGCCACCGTTAAAGCGTGGCTCCGTGGTCGTGCTCGCAGCCAGTTCGGGTGTTGTTGTTCGTCCCAAAAGTACAAGCCCTGCCTCCCGCATTTTGCGGGTCAGGTTTGAATCCTGTGACGAAACGTATCCGGCTGCCAGTCGGCTTCCCAGTTCATTTCGACGGTTTTTTACCGCTATTCCCAGGTCCTTGAGCAGCATGGGAACGCCCTGAAGCACGCCTGAACTCAGGCCACACTCATCATCCCAGACCTCAATGACGGCGTTAATTTCATCATTCACTTTCGTGATGGCGTTGATGGCAGCATCTCTGACTTCCTGCGCTGTTACCTCGCCCAGGGATATGAGTTCAGCCAGGCCGGTGCCGTCGAACGAAGTATATTCTGTCAGTTTCATGGTTTCCGCTTAGGGTTGCTTGTGCTTTAAAGGCACGCTTAAAGTATACTGGGTAGTATCTTTTGATACTGATCGGTATCGTACGATACTAGTTAGTATCGTTGCAACTGGGAAAACTCATGCAGAGAACATCACAACCCCGACTGCCACCTCGTGAACGCATCCTGCAGGCGGCGGAAAGTCTGTTTTATCAGGAAGGCATAACCCGGGTGACCGTGGATGCAATCGCAGCGAAAGCGGAGTCGACCAAAATGACCTTATATCGGCATTTCGCGTCCAAAGAGGCTCTGGTACAGGTGTGGATCACGTTACTGATTGAGGACTACAACCGGGTATGGGAGGCGCTGGCGGCACAATACGAACAGCAACCAGGTGCGCAGATTATGGGTTTTGCCCGTTATCTGAAGGAAAATCTGGCGGGAACATTACAGCGAGGATGTCCCTTCACAAACACTCTGGCAGAAACCACAGGTCAATTTCCTGAAATCAGGGAGCTGATCTTTGCTCACAAGAAGAAGCAGTTTAACAGGCTGGTTTCGCTCTGCGGCGCAGCAGGTATTACCGATCCACAGACGCTTGCGAAGGAGATAACGCTCATCCTGGAAGGCCTGCAGGTGGTGGCACAGAATGAAGGGTTCGATGGTGCTGCAGATTTCGTGCTGCAGAAACTGGAAGATAAACTCAGGCTGGCTATGTGATGGTGTATCACAGGCGTTGTCTCACGCGTAATGCTGAATGAAGAGATAATTATCCGCTTTGAGCGCAAAGCGGATAGATCCAGGTAAGTTTGACTCTATGCGCTACTCATCCCCGGAATCCCGTTTTGGCCGCCATTGCCACCCTGACCTCCAGCCCCGCCGTTGCCTCCATTGGCGCCTCTTCCACCCATTCTGGCCTTACCTCCATTCCCGCCATTCGCGCCATTACCTCCATTCCCGCCCCGGCCTCCATTCGATGCGCCGTTGCCACCGTTTCCGCCATTCAGGCAATCGGTGCCAGCTACGCCATCTCTGCCATTCTGACCATCCGGGGAACCGCTTCGTCCATCCAGACCATTCTGGCTTTCGCAGGCAGCAAGTTGCGGCGTGAGCACGGTTTGAGTCGTCGCTGATACCGGCAGGCAACATATCCCGAGCGAGAAGGGTACGAGGGATAATAAATGTCGGATCCTGAACATCGTTAATTCATCCTCTTGATTGATGGTTACCACCCACAGCCACACTCTCAAAGGGCAGCAAGAATGGCGGTCTCCATTTTTTCCGGAGTGGTGGTCGGGGCAAATCGTTTAATCGGTTTGCCGTCACGCCCGATCAGGAACTTAGTGAAGTTCCACTTGATACGACCACCCAAAATGCCGGGTAATTCATCTTTCAGGTAATGAAAAATCGGGTGCGTTGAGGTGCCATTGACGTCCACTTTCCCGAACATCGGAAAACTCACCCCGTAGTTGATGTGGCAGGTCTGCGCGATCTCATCGGCTCCGCCGGGTTCCTGCTTACCGAACTGGTTGCAGGGAAAACCCAGTACCACCAGCCCCTGGGCGGCATACTTTTTATAGAGTGTTTCAAGGCCTGCATATTGTGGCGTGAATCCACAATGACTGGCGGTGTTAACGACCAGCACCACCTTGCCAGCGTAGTCGACCATCGGGACAGGCTGGCCTTTCAGGCTGGTGGCCGTGAGTTGATAAAAGGGAGACATGTTGTAATCCTCAGAGCGGAGGGTGTTTTACGTCAACATTAGCACAGTGCGGATAACGGCGGTGACGGGAGGGGAAGGTGTCTGGTCCGCATCTGAATCTGCGGCTGGCGTAAAGGCAGCATAAGGCGGAAAGAAAAGCTCGCTCTCCGCCTTGAAATTTCACAGCGTGAGGGATGACTCAGCCGTTATCGCGAAAACCGGGATAGAGGCTCATTCCGCCATCGATGAACAGCGTGGTGCCGTGAACGTAGTCAGACAGATCACTGGCAAGCCAGACGACGGCATTCGCTACATCTTCAGCCGCCCCGATGCGGCCATACGGGATGAGTTTTAACAGCTCTTTGCCCGCCTCACCTGAGGTGCTTTCCTTGTTAATCGCGGTCGCGATAGCGCCAGGTGCCACTGCATTGACACGAATCCGATCCTCACCCACTTCCTGCGCCAGGCTTTTCATCAGCATATCGACGCCGCCTTTAGATGCCGCATAGTTGACGTGTCCGGCCCATGGAATGAGCTGATGCACCGAGCTCATATGAATAATCTTACCCACCGCTCTGCTGAGTTCGGGGCGATGTTCCTGGCTACGGAACTGACGCAACGCAGCACGCGCGCAAAGGAACTGTCCGGTCAGGTTCACGTCCAGAACGGTATTCCAGTCCTCAAGCGTCATCTCAATGGAAGGAGCATCTTTCTGCAGTCCTGAATTCGCGATCAGGATATCCAGTCTGCCAAATTCAGCGATCGTCTGGTCAAAGAGATTTTCAACGTCTGCCTCTTTGGATACGTCGCCCTTCACTGCGATGGCCCGGCCACCGTCTGCGCGGATTTTTTCAACCAGCTCCTCGGCAGGTTCCGCCTGGCTGTGGTAGTTAACCACCACACAGGCACCTTCTTTAGCGAGTGCTTCTGCGCAGCCATAGCCGAGACCTGAGCTGGCACCGGTAACCAGCGCAACCTGATTTTTGAGAGAAAAGATCATGAGGCTTCCTTAATTCTGTTAATGATGAGCGTCTTAACCCGGCAGGCATCATCCTGGGACTGAGTCACTGAATTATAGATGCGAAGTGCGGGGTTGGCCGTGGTTGCGTTAGGTATCGGAGTTCGCAGAATGCTGTTGATGCATTTAGCTTCCTCTCCTTTTATCCTGACGAATATCATCAAAAAGGGTATGAGCATGATAACAGTAGAAAAAGCCGATCCTCGTTCAGCAGAGTCTCAGCTTCTGATAACCAGATTGTCAGAAGAACTCGCGGCGATTACCGGTAATAGTGGCAAAAGTAACTTCACCATGGATTGTTTGGATGACGAGCGATCGCTCTGGGTACTCGCCAGAAACGACAAGGGCGATGCAGTAGGATGCGGCGCAATCAGACCCTTAACCGGCGATATTGCTGAACTCAAAAGGATGTATTCAGATCGCAGCTCTCCGGCTATTGGTAGTGCGTTACTCACTTACCTGGAAAGCGCCGCCTTGAATGTGGGATATAGCCAAATCTGGCTTGAAACGCGCTCGGTGAATCATAAGGCCGTAAATTTCTATCTGAGAAAGGGTTATGAGCGCATTGAGAATTATGGACCCTACGTCAATCGCAAAGAGGCGGTGTGCTTTGCGAAAAGCCTGAACTGATCTTTATTCAGAGATTTTCACGCTGATTAACTGGGCTGCCTCAATCTACCTGTGTGTGCTGGCATGGCAATTCTGGTGCCACCAGCTTCAGGCTATAAACGTTGACCAGAAAGCGTCAAAACGAGAACTGGCATCAGCCTGGTTTTCAGGGCTGACCATCACGCCAGGGAATCCTAAAACCATCGCGTTCTATCTGGTAATACTGCCTCTGGTTATCTCTCTGGATAATGTCTCACTACAGATGTGGGGAGGGATTCTGGTGCCGCTTACAGTAGTCGTCCTTCTAAGTGTTGGCGCAATCTTTATTCTTGCTGCGCTCAGAATACGCCACCTTCTCACCAGCGAAAAAGCGCAACGGCTCCTTTTCCGTTCAGCCGGTTCCATTATGATGCTTGTCGCGTTTGGAATGGTGATAAAGACTTTGTGAATGCCAACTCTTGCTGGTCAGAATAGGTTCAGGGGGTGCAATGGTTGCACCCATGTTTAAACATCATTCACAACGCTCTGCAAAACAGGAATAGCATCCCCGTTTCGCATTATGTATCTGGATATAACTCACCTGTGGATCGTTAAAAAACTGCGCAATGAGGCTTTCAGCAGATTTCCCCTCAACGATATCCGCCTCTATCAGAAAGTGTTTCTCGTCAAAGGCCCGCAGTGAAAGAATTCTGCCCTGCATGACTTCAGGCAATTCATTGAGATATATGCCCTGTCGGGTACATCCCTCCCGGATATAAATCGCATGCGTGCCAAAATAAGGTGTGGCTGCAGGCTGATAGATGTGATTGATCAGGAGAGCGGTTTCGCCGACGGGGATATCGCACAAGGAGATACGGTCGGGATAACCCGGATAGCACGCTACCGTTTGTCGTATGGCATTGTGTTTGTTCAGATAGCTTTCGCTCTGTCCAAAAAGATGAGCAAACGGCTCGGCTTTCAGGCCGGAAATTTTGTAGTTCATCATATCCCCTGTGGTTGTCATCGATACACTGTGAGTCATTACGTTATCGAATACCCTCAGGCGTCACTCGCCGTTTTCGGTCAGGGGAATGCCTGGTATGAACCTTAGGTCGTTACAGATGTTGCCTTCATCAGTCACTGAATCTCAAAATACGCCCATTTCTTCCCACGCAGTCCCAATCCCTCATCGTCACTTCAGAAAAAAAGCGCTGAACTCAACCCCGTTAACGACATGCCCGTCACATAAAATAAAACTGATGAATACTTTTCTGTGACAAATAACACAACCTGATTACATCTTCGGGCGGGGAAGCTTTTTTATCGTGATAATGGTTTTACTGAGTACATTGATGTTTTACAGGGTACAACAATACGCTTTGCGTTTAGCGCGTGAAGTGATGACAAAATTGTGAGGATCATCATGTCTGAAAAACAGCACATCACGACTTTCTCTGCCGATATCGAGCAGCAGACCGTTAAGAAGGTGGTCTGGCGCATTTTGCCCTTCCTGATTGTTTGTTATCTGATTGCCATTATCGATCGCGGCAACATTGGTATGGCTTCGTTGCAGATGAACGAAGATCTGGGGTTATCGAAAGCGGTATTTGGTTTTGCGAGCAGTCTGTTTTTCGTCGGTTACTTCCTGTTCGAAGTTCCCAGCAACCTTGCCATGCAGAAAATTGGCGCAAAAATCTGGATCTCTCGCATCATGGTGTCGTGGGGCATCATCTCGGTCTGTACCGCCTTTGTTGAGAGCGCCAATACACTCTATGTCCTGCGCTTTTTACTGGGTGCAGCTGAGGCAGGATTTTTCCCTGGCGTGATTCTTTATCTGACGTACTGGATCCCCGGTAAATACCGTGCACGTGTTATTGCGACCTTCATGGTGGCTATCCCGGCAGCGAACTTTGTTGGATCGCCCATTTCAGGTCTGATTCTGTCACTGGATGGCTGGCTGGGCATGCGTGGCTGGCACTGGTTATTCATCCTGGAAGGTGTTCCGGCGGTGATTCTGGGGATTGCGGCCTTCTTCGTATTAAGCAATCGTCCTTCTAATGCCAGCTGGTTAAATGAGGAACAAAAAGCGTGGCTGAACGGCACGCTTGAAGCTGAAAATGCGAAGAAGAAAGCGATTGGTCACATCTCTCTCTGGCAGCTGCTGCGTCACAAACATATCTGGGTGATGGCGCTGATCTATGCAGGTGCGTCTGCGGCTGGCTCAACGCTGAGCGTCTGGTCTCCACAGCTGCTTAAATCGTTCGGTCTGGATAACCTGACTACCGGTCTGGTCAATGCCATTCCATATGGTCTGGCATCGATTCTGATGATTGTCTGGGGCAGAAGTTCTGACCGCAGCGGCGAGCGTCGCTGGCACACCGCGTTAACGCTGTTCCTGATTGCGGGTGGTCTGCTTTCCGCCTTTATCACTAACAGTCTGACCGGCAGCGTTGTGATCCTGTCGCTGGTATTGATTGGTGCATACTCAATGAAAGGGCCATTCTGGGCGCTGGCATCGGGATGGATGTCATCCACTACGGCGGCCGCAGGTCTGGCGGCTATCGGCGCGATGGCAAACCTGATCGGTGGTGGATTGATGGTTAACGTTTACGGCATCATCAATCAGGCAACCGGCAGCCATACGCTGGCCATGCTTCCACTGGCTGCTCTCTGTGGTGTCGGGGGTATCGCGGTGCTGGTGATGGGTCGTAAAAAAGAGTTGAGCATCGAAGTGGAAAATAACGCTTCGGTAGTCAGTAAGTAATCTCACCTCGCCTGCAGACTGAAGTCAGCAGGCGAGTCCTTCCAGGTTATCTTCTCGATGCTGCGAAAGTAAGCTGATTCAGGGTCCGTAGCAGACCTGTATTACATCCATGCATAATGCCATTCCCCGCTTTGTTATGCAGGCCTGAACTTGTTCTTGCCTGTTAACGCCGATCGTTTTTGTCTGCAATCAGATAGGTAAGTCCATAAATAACCAGTCCGACTATAAGCAAAAGTAAGGGAACGATAATGCGCATTGCTCCTTCATTAAGCGTGGCTGCCAGAAAAATGCCAACCACCATGGCCATCAGGACGAAACCTCCTGATACTTCGGCAATAAGCTTACGGATCATCCTAATAATTTTCGATAGCATGGATAAACTCTCTGGTTGCAGAGGGGTTTCTACAGAGCATTTCACCCATTTTAATGAAGTTCTGAAGAGGTTCTTCAAACATAAAATAAAGCATGTCGTAATCGTTAACTCGCAGCTTTCTCCATAAATCAGGATTTTGCATCTGTAATCTTCGTGATGCTTCACAAGCTCGTGAAATTACTCCCTGAGCAATAACGCCGCCAGTGAGTCCGCCAGTAAGTCCACGTAATGCCACACGCGAAATAAATGACAGCATAACACCACTTATGACTTTGGAGCCCAGCCAGGAGGAAAGTGACAGCTGGGTTGCTGTACGACTGGTCATAGACGCTGCACTACCTATGAGTTTGTCATAGACTTTTTGTAGCGCAGGTTCTGGAAGGTATTGCAGCGAATCATTAATAATAATCTGGACGATTTTAGCAATTTCGTTTCTGTCTTTAAAGGCTTGATAAACAGAACTGTTTACCCTTTTTTCTCCCTGGCATATTGTTACGAAGAGATAAACCGCTATTGATTCGGCCTCAGTTATAACGCGACATAAAGCGATAAAAGGGCGATATACCGATTTATAAAAAGCGACTGAGCTTAAGCCAGGATAAAAACGAAAAGAAATGGATAGTGAGCGAGTCTGAAGCCCGATGTATTTAGTGTGTATTAATAATGTCGTGGTTTTAACGCATAAATAAGCCGACTCAATCACACGTTAGCGTGTTGAGTCGGCTTCTGGATAAAAGCTGATCAGGCTACCGGCGTTTCTTTTTTTTGCGGTTCCGCGAGTACGTTCAGGATGTTACTCGCCGCAACGGTACCCATCTTCACGTAGGAGTTATCGCTGACACCGCCAATGTGTGGCGACAGTATCACGTTCTCCACACTCTGCCAGATATGCGGGGCCGTCAGCGGTTCTGTGGGGAAGCTGTCCAGTGCGGCCCAGGCCACGGTGCCATTATTGAGTGCTGCTAACAGCGCATCATCATCAATGAGACCGCCGCGTGCGGTGTTCACCAGAATGGCGCCTTTTTTAAACAACGCCAGTTTTTCCGCGTTAATCATCTGCCGCGTCTGTTCGGTCAGCGGGCAGTGCAGCGAAATGACATCTGAATGCTGCAGCAGATCGTCAAGTGAGGAGGATTCACACTCATCAGGGAAGGTTTTGGCAAAGGGATCATAGGCGAGCACCTTCATGCCAAAAGCCCGGCCAATGCGGGCAACGCGACCACCAATTGCCCCCAGCCCGACCAGTCCCAGCGTTCTGCCTTCCAGCTCGACGGATTTATGGATGGATTTGTCCCAGTATCCCTGGCGCATACGCTGATCCAGCGTTATCACCGATTTGGCGCAGGCAAGAATCAGCGCCCAGGTATGCTCGGACACGGCCGC
The DNA here is from genome assembly GCF_030062155.1 of Pantoea sp. Lij88. Taxonomy (NCBI): domain Bacteria; kingdom Pseudomonadati; phylum Pseudomonadota; class Gammaproteobacteria; order Enterobacterales; family Erwiniaceae; genus Pantoea; species Pantoea sp. Lij88. The sequence goes on from NZ_CP118267.1 coordinate 431,664, forward strand.
TGCATTAGCACCCGGCGCAGACTGCACACTGATATGACGTTCCGCCGCGGCTTTTTGATCGATCACGTCGATGCCGCTGCCGTGTTTGGAAATCACGCGCAGAGCAGGCGCGGCATCCATAATGCGGGCGTTGATTTTTCCGTAGCGGACGATAATCGCCACCGGGTTGTGCTGCTGGCAGAGCCGGAACAGGGTCTCTTCGTCAGGCTGTTTGCCGGCATATACCACGTTGAACGCATGCAGCAGGCTGACCGCCTGCGGCGCCAGATCAGCAGCCGTGACCAGAATAACGGGACGTGAAGTTGTCATCAGAGTGTCTCCCCATCAGCCAGCATGCCGGCGGTATGCAGGGCTTTCTCTAACCACGGCGCGCGCAGGTCGCCATCACGAATGGCGGCAATGCGGCCGATCTCGAAATCCAGTTTTTTCTGCGCCAGTTCGATCAGCGCAGGCACCTCTTCACGCGGCAGAATCACCACGCCATCAATATCACCGATGACAAGATCGCCTGGCTGAATGGCAGCACCCGCGACAGAAACTGGGAAGTTAACGCGTCCCGCAACAGACTTGGTGGGGCCGCAGGGGTTCAGACCCGCTGAAAACACCGGGAAGCCGTTTGCGCTCAGTGAATCGGCGTCACGCACAGCGCCATCAATGATGATACCGGCGATACCGGAGGCGGCAGCCTGAGTCGCCATGATCTCACCAATCAATGCACAGCTGATATCGCCTTTGCCATCGACCACAATCACATCGCCAGGTTTAGCAATCGCCAGCGCAACGTGAATAGCCAGGTTATCACCCGGCCGGACTTCAACGGTGATAGCAGGGCCAGCGACTTTCATTGTGGAGGAGACCGGTTTAATGCGGCCATGCAGCGTTCCACGACGTCCCGCCACGTCAGCGAGTATCGCTGCCTGATACTGAGCTGCCTGTTTTACGAGCTCTGGCGCGACACGGATAATGTCGCGATTGATGAAGGTATTCTCTGCATTGGGCATAGATCATTCCTCTGTCGTTTTACCAGGTACAATCGTGTTGTACAATATAAAACTACTATATCTATGTTAATTCCGATCGCACCAGTGTTAAGCGTTCATTTGTGATGTAAATACGATGTGAATCACAAATTGCGCGGTAAACTGCCTGCCGTCGCACACAGGAGGACGTACCGATGGGGAATGAAGGCGTAATTGCCGTAGAAAAAGCGCTGGCGCTGCTGGATTGTTTCAAACCCGGCGAGGAGTCGCTGACGCTTACCGCTCTGGCGCAGCTGTCGGGCTATCATAAAACGACGGTTTATCGCCTGATGAACTCACTTGAGCGCATGAACTATGTGATTCGCCGCGACAATGGCGTTTACACCCTGGGGCCAAGACTGCTTTATCTGGGCAAGCTTTATGAGCAGTCCTTTCATCTGGCGAGTATTGTTCAGCCTGAACTGCATGCTCTGGCGACCGCGACGGGCGAAAGTGCCTCATGGTATGTGATTGAAAATGAGCAACGACTCTGTCTTTTCAGGGCAGAGCCGTCGGAAGGATTGCGCGAAACGCGCCTGCCGGGTACCTTCCTGCCGCTGGATAATTCTGCCATCGGACAGGTGCTTCGCTACTGGGGGCTGAACGAACCTCTGTTTGATGCCGCACCTGAGCTTCCGCTGTTTACGTCTGGTATGCGCGATCCGCATATCGCGGCGTTCTCTGTACCGGTGTTTGGTGAAAATGACAAACTGATCGCGGCGCTGGCACTGACCGGGCCAGCATCACGTCTGACGCAGACAACGTGTGACGGTGGGTTGGGTAAACTGATGAAAGAGGTGGCGAGCAGGCTCTCGATTAAATCAGGCGCACACAAAGTGATGTGCGATAATTTTTATAAAATTTAGCGGTCAGCTTAAACACGCCTGCAGCGGGGCTTTTAACGTACGGATCTCACCCCCGGCGTTAAAAGCCTCGCTCTCTTCATGAAAAAACGCCCACTTTACTGCCTCAACATGAATTTCCTTCATGTTCGTTGAAATTTAATCACTTTTTTTCAACCCGGTGTTGAGGCATAAAGTAAGAATTGTTAATAACTTTGAGTCATATGAATGCGTGTTAAGGGATATCAATACTGGATAACCCTTAAAGCAACCATTTATATCAGCGACCAGGATACCCGATAGCGATGAACAACTTAGCCTTTACCCTCAAGCGCATTCGTTTCGACGAAAACTATAATCCTTCGAAAAATACGCGGGCGACGACTAACTTCGCTAATTTAGCGCGCGGCGAAAAACGTCAGGAAAATCTGCATAACGCCCTGGCGATGATCGACAATCGTTTTAACGCGCTGGCGCACTGGGACAATCCAAAAAGCGATCGCTATTCTGTTGAACTTGAGATTATTTCTGCTGAGCTGAATCTTCGTCCTGAAAGCAACGACGAGCTGTTCCCGGCGATTGAAATTCTGAAAACGCATATCGTGGATCATCAAACCGGTCAGCGCATTGAAGGGATTGTCGGCAATAACTTCTCATCCTATGTGCGTGATTATGATTTCAGCGTCGTGCTGGCAGAACACAATAAAGGCCAGACAGAATTCAGTCTGCCGGATGATTTTGGTCAGCTGCACGGCAACATTTTTAAAAGCTTCGTCAACTCAGCCGCCTATAAAGAAAGCTTCAGTAAATCGCCGGTTATCTGCCTGAGCGTGTCGAGCAAAAACACCTACGTGCGCACCGGTAATCATCATCCGGTACTGGGCATCGAATATCAGCAGGATGCGCCTTCACTGACTGACTTTTACTTCGGAAAAATGGGTCTGAAAGTGCGTTTCTTTATGCCGCAGGGCAGTGTCGCGCCTCTGGCCTTCTACTTCCATGGCGACCTGCTCAGCGATTACAGCAATCTTGAGCTGATCAGCACCATCAGTACCATGGAGACGTTCCAGAAGATCTATCGCCCGGAAATTTATAACGCGAATTCTGCAGCCGGACAGTGCTATCAGCCCACGCTGCAGCATCAGGATTATTCATTAACCCGCATTGTTTACGATCGCGAAGAGCGCAGCCGCCTGGCCGTCGAGCAGGGTAAGTTTACTGAGGCGCATTTCATTAAGCCTAATCAGACACTTCTGGCGCTTTGGTCTGCTGAATTCGTTCTTTGATTAATTAAAAATAGAAGGTCACCTGCTATGAAAACCTTATTACCGACATCCACTGCTGGCAGCCTGCCTAAACCTTCCTGGATTGCGCAGCCAGAGGTGCTCTGGTCACCCTGGAAATTGCAGGATGACGAGTTAGTTGACGGCAAAAGAGATGCGCTGCGTCTGTGTCTGGACGATCAGGTTCGCGCCGGTATTGATATCGTCAGTGATGGCGAGCAGACCCGTCAGCACTTCGTGACGACGTTTATTGAACACCTCAGCGGCGTGGATTTCGAAAAGCGTGAAGTGGTCCGCATCCGTAATCGTTACGACGCAAGCGTCCCGACCGTGGTGGGTGAAGTCTCACGTCAGAAGCCCGTGTTTGTTGAAGATGCGAAAATTCTGCGCAAGCTGACCGATCGTCCTATCAAGTGGGCGTTGCCGGGTCCGATGACCATGATCGATACCCTTTATGATAATCACTACAAAAGTCGCGAAAAGCTGGCCTGGGAATTCGCAAAAATCCTGAATCAGGAAGCCAAAGAGTTAGAAGCAGCGGGCGTGGATATCATTCAGTTTGATGAGCCTGCGTTTAACGTCTTCTTCGATGAGGTGAATGACTGGGGTATTGCTGCGTTAGAGCGTGCCATCGAAGGTCTGAAGTGTGAAACCGCCGTTCACATCTGCTATGGCTACGGCATTAAGGCGAATACCGACTGGAAGAAAACGCTGGGTACAGAGTGGCGTCAGTATGAGGAGGTGTTCCCAAAACTGCAGCGTTCGGCTATCGATATCGTTTCACTGGAGTGTCAGAACTCGCGCGTTCCGATGGACCTGATCGAGCTGATTCGCGGTAAAAAAGTGATGGTGGGTGCTATCGACGTGGCAACTCATGAAATTGAGACGCCTGAAGCAGTGGCAGACACGCTGCGCAAAGCGCTGCAGTTTGTTGATGCTGAAAATCTGTATCCTTCGACCAACTGCGGCATGATCCCGCTGCCGCGTCAGGTAGCTAACGGCAAACTGCATGCGTTGAGTGCGGGCGCAGAGATTGTCCGCAGAGAGATTCTGGGAAAATAATCTTTTCCTGAGCAGGTACAGTCCGGCTGGCGATGTGATTGTTGTGCGATCAAAAGCCGGACTGAGTATTCGTTTGTGTGCTTAACGTTGGCTTGCATAAAGAGACCTGCCAGCATTGATAAAAGCGCCATGACTCATCTTCTTTAGATTCATTCTTCCCGCCATCCCCATTTCAAAAAAACTTCCGTCCTGTACTTCTGTCAACTGTGCCATGTTATAGGTGAGATCTGAGATGTACCGGCATGCTCAGGCTAATCTGACGACAGACGTTATTAATAAATCATCAGGTAGAAGGATCGAAGATGAACAGCGTATTTGAATGGCGCAATGGCTCATATCTCATCAGCACCGACAAAGAAAAAACAGACCTCAAGGCTATCCATCAGTATCTGACGCGTTCAACCTGGGCGTCAGGCATTGATATTAATACTGTCGCCATGTCGATAGAGAACAGCCTGACGTTTGGCGTCTTTGATGATGAGTCACAAATAGGGTTTGCCCGGCTCATCACGGATTATGCGACCTTCGCTTACCTGTGTGATGTTTATATTCTGGAGGAGTATCAGGGGAAGGGGCTGAGCAGATGGCTGATGGAGTCTGTTCATGACCATCCGGTTTTCATAAAACTTCGCAGAATCCTGCTGTGTACCACTACGGCTCCCTGGCTGTATGAAAAGCTGGGTTATGAACCCGTTAACCGGGAAAACTACATCTGGACGATTACGCGGCCGGATATCTATGCCACTAAATAACTCAGACGGGTCGCAGGACGATCACCGCATATCGACACGGCTTACTGGTGTTATTTCTGAAGACACAATCAGCCGGATCGCCCAGTTCCAGACAGTCACCAGCCGCCATTTCGTACGTGATGGACCCCGCGTCAAACGTCAATGACCCTTCCAGTACCCATATCAGCTGACGTCTTGAAATATAGGAAATCGCTGGCATCGGCACAGCGGTATTGGCCGGCAGCTCGACACTGACCAGATCGACCGGCATCTCACCCGGTGAAACGTGACGGCGCAGATAGCCGGTTTCAGGATCCTGCCATACCGGCTGGTTTTCATGCCTGACCAGCGTGCCGGTTTGCACCTCGGTCTGGGCCAGCAGTTGCGAGATGCTCATGTCAAAAGATCCCGAGAGGCGCGCTAACAGGACCGCCGTCGGGCTGCTCTCTCCACGCTCAATTTTGTGAATCATTGCCCGCGAAACACCGGAGTGATCGGCCAGCTCAGTCAGTGACCAGCCGCGTTTCTCTCTCTCTTCTTTGACCTTCTGTCCAATCCGGATATTCAGGTTGTCTTCTTTACTGGACATTTCATCTGGCATAATGGATAACTATCATAGTGTACGTTTCATCTACTTTAGTGAATGAGCAAAGGGGTGTCTACCATGATTATTCGTGCGGCTGTTGAAAGCGATGCTGATGTGATTGCTGAGATTTATAACGATGCTGTGCTTAACACCACGGCCATCTGGAATGAAAGCCAGGTCGATGTGGCTAATCGCATCGCATGGATACACAGTCGCCAGCAGGCGGGTTTTCCTGTGATTGTGGCCGCTGACGATGAAGATAGCGTGCTGGGATATGCTTCATACGGTGACTGGCGCCCCTGGGATGGATACCGTCACACCGTTGAACATTCTGTCTATGTTCATAAAAACGCGCGCGGACAAGGCATAGGTGATGCTCTGATGCGGACGTTAATCCAGCTTGCCTGTGAGGGCAAAAAACACGTGATGGTGGCGGGCATTGAATCGGAAAACAGGGCATCCATTATGCTGCATAAAAAGCTGGGTTTCGCTGAAGCGGGCACCATGAAAGAGGTCGGTAATAAATTTGGGCGCTGGCTGGATCTGACATTTATGCAGTTGCGACTGGATGACCGCAGTCATCCCTGATTATCAGCGCCTGTAAGTAAATGCGCTTGGGGTGGCAAACAGCCTCAGGCAGCTGAACGGCAGCGTGTGAATGAATTGTAAATTCATACGCCTGCCGATATAACAGAGTGATAATCCTCACCGCAGAGAAAATCATGGCGCTTTCACACGAGTTAATCCTGATCTTCACCACCTATTTTGTTGCCACGGCGAGTCCCGGCCCGAGCAATATGGCCATTATGGGTACGGCAATGAAAAAGGGCAGAGGGGCGGCACTGGCGCTGGCTGCGGGTGTGGTGAGTGGGTCGATGATTTGGGCGCTGCTGGCCGCCTGCGGTGTATTGACCGTGCTGGCAACCTTCGCACAGTTGCTGATTGCGTTAAAAATCGGTGGAGGGCTATATCTGCTCTGGCTGGCGTTTAAAGCGGGCAAATCTGCGTTACGCCGCACGGAAGCCAGTGACTTTACCGCCAGCGATGAACGGGTCGCCTATGGCAGGCTTTTCCGTCAGGGGATCCTGATGCATATCGGCAATCCCAAAGCGATTCTCACCTGGGTGGCGATTATGTCATTTGCGCTGAAGCCAGAGGGAACGGCTTCGACGCTACCGATCATTCTCTGTGGCTGTGCAGCGATTTGCGTCTTTGTGTTCGGCGGTTATGCTCTGCTGTTCTCAACTGCCGTGATGAGCGCCTTTTACCGCCGGATTCGTCGCGGACTCGATGCGTTGTTAGCCTGTTGCTTTGGACTGGCAGGGCTGAAACTGTTATTCAGCCGCAGCTAAATGCGGTTATTTGAGATTGAAAGCCGCTCCTGTTTGAATTTTTTAAATGACCAGGCAATCCCGGAATCCCTCCCTAAAAGGCGATCAAATGAAAGGCGCATGTCTGTGTGAAGCCGTGACTTTTGAAATAGCAGTGACACCCGAACGCTTTTATCGTTGCCACTGCTCACTTTGCAGAAAGCAAAGCGGAACCGGCTATAACCTTGCGACGCTGGTGAAGGAGGCTGACTTTAACTGGCTATCCGGTGAAAGCCAGATCGCTTCGTGGCGTAAACCGACAGGTTATCGCAACGATTTTTGTTCCCGCTGTGGCTCGACCGTGCCAAACCTGTTACGTGGCAAACCTTATATCTGGATCCCGGTGGGTTTATTGAATGACTCTGCTGATATGCAATGCATCGGGGATTACTGTACTGATGACGCCATGCCCTGGGACACGACCCGTTCAGAGACAAATCATGCCGGGCCCGTCGGAGCGCTGAACGATCTTCTGGCGAGCTTAAAGCTCGTTGATTAATCGCCGTTGCGCGGGTTACTGATTTTTTAGCTCCAGGCCCCAGTATTCCAGACAGGCTTTAACATCACCTGAAGACTGAAGCAGAATTTTTGGCAGTGTGACCTGGTCGTATAGCTTCTTATGGCGCTGCCGATTATTTGGGGCAGTGAGGATAATATATTTCAGCATCTCCAGGGTCATATGCTCTTTGCGCTTGCCGAGACCGCCAATTCGCGGTGTGGATGAGTAACATCTGCGAATATACCGAAGCAGCGCTACTGGCACTTTTACATCCAAAAGAATCAATCCTGTGGCGCGAGCGAGTCGCGCTTCAATGCATTTCGTGTAATTCCCATCCATTACCCATTTTTCCTGACTCACCGCGTCAGCGTGCAGGCGGAGAAACTCTGCCGGTGCTCTGGGAATCCATTGACTTCCCGGAAGATGGTGAAGTGTATCCAGATAAACGGCGGGTAAGGCTGTTTTGCGGGAAATAGCATCAGCTAAGGTCGATTTGCCGCTGTTCGACGGACCCATAATACAAATGCGCGGTCCGAGCGCGTCTAAAGAAAGTGCATTAATCACAACGTTTCCTCTGAATTTCCCTGTCAGGATGCGCTGATATGCTGGGGGCCAGCTTAAGATATCTGAACCCATGATGAAATAAAGTCATGTCGTCCTACCTTAAACCTTAAAAAGTTGCCTGAATCACGGATTGAATTTATCCCCGTAAAGATGAGTTACATCCTGCCGATTAATTGTTCAACCAAACAAACCGTAGAGGGCATTATGGGGTTAATCAGTGGCGTTACCACAGACGTGGCAAGAGGATATTCAGCCACGCTCATCACACCAAATACAGTATCGGACAGCATTAAAGAGAGCCTGACTGAAAAAGCGTTACCCGCCAGTGTGGTGGTCATCTCCCCCGAGGCAAGAGCGCGCCTGTTACAGGCCAGGGATGAACCCCTCTCAGCTGAGCAACAGGAAAAAAATCTCAAGGCACTGGCAGAGTTAAAGTCATCCGATCAGGGGGCGTCCGTTAACCTCGGCTATGCCCTGTTCAACGATCCCAACACCAGCTGGGATGCCAGCACATTTAAGCCACTTCTGAGTATGACGGCTGACAATACCCAGAGCTCGATGGATGACTTCGCCGCTGCCTTACATCAGGTACTGGCTGAAGGGCAGGTGGGGCGTAATCAGTACGATAACAGCGATACCTCTGAAGCCATGTCACTGACCCTGACTCAGTCTAAGCTGCATACTCTGATTGAAAAATATGTCTCCGGATCCCATCAGCAAAAGGCGACTCGCATCACCGATCAGATGATAAACGTCAAAGTGGCTATTCGAAACAGCGCGATGTTGTCGGGCGCTCAGGATATGCTGACGCTGGCGATGAATTATGGCACCCGTGATATGCAGGATAGTGCACGTGATAATCTTAAAGCATTTGAAAACGGTACCGCACGGCCTCAGGTTGAGCTGAACGGCATGATGAAAGCCATGAACTCGGGCAGTGATATGAATACTGTATTCAGCGCCTTTGCGGCTATCATTCGTGCCACGCCCAACCCCGGCAATGCTGCACAACCGTCTATAGATGGTGCGTTGAAGCAGCTGAATGTCTATCGCCAGCAATGGCAGGCGTTCACTGAAAAATACGCTTCTTAATGTTCTGATGATCCTGCAGCTGGCCTGAGTGTGACGTCTGCAGGATTACCCCTCTGATAAACGATCCCCGAACAGAAAGCACGGATTACACATTTACAAATTTAAATGTGTAAATATAATGGCGCCTCTTAAACACCAGAGGACTTACTGTTATGCCGTCACTTTTTACCCCCCTGAACCTGGGCGATCTTAAACTTCGCAACCGCATTGTCCTGCCGCCGCTGACGCGCTGCCGCAGTGAACAGCCGGGCAACATTCCCGGCGAGTTGATGGTGGAGTATTACCGCCAGCGTGCCAGCGCGGGACTGATGGTCACCGAAGGCACCCAGATTGAGCCTCGCGGGCAGGGTTATGCATGGACGCCGGGGATCCACAGCGAGGCGCAGATCGCGGGCTGGAAAAAGGTCACGGAGGCGGTACATCAGGAAGGCGCCACGATTTTCTGCCAGCTCTGGCATGTTGGCCGCGTATCTCATAATGAACTTCAGCCAGGCAAGCAGCCACCGGTAGCGCCTTCAGCCATCGCAGCCGACAACGTCCGGGTGTTTATTGAAACCGGGCCAGGCGCGGGGATACTGACTGCACCCAGCGAGCCTCGGGCACTGACCACAGAAGAAGTGAAAGAGATTGTGGCGCTGTACAAACGCGCAGCGGAGAACGCCAAAGCCGCCGGTTTCGACGGCGTGGAACTGCACTCCGCCAACGGCTATCTGATTAACCAGTTTATTTCAGAACATACCAACTTCCGTAAGGATGAATATGGTGGCTCAGCAGAGAATCGTCTGCGCTTCCTGCGTGAAGTCGTTGAGGCCGTCAGCTCGGTGTTTGGCAGCCATCGCGTGGGCGTCCGGTTTGCACCGCTGTTTTCCAGTACCGATGAAGAGCGCGTCTATCTTGGCCTGGTTGAAAGCGATCCCCACGCGACCTACATCCGTGCCGCAAAGCTGCTGAATGAACTTGAAGTTGGCTATCTCTCAATTGCTGAAGCGGACTGGGATAATAGCCCGGACATGCCAGAGAGTTTCCGCGTTGCGCTGCGGGAAACATTCCGGTCTCCGATCATCTATTCAGGTCGCTATACGGCAGAAAAAGCGCAGCATGTGCTGGAAAAAGGCTGGGGCGATCTGTTTGGTTTTGGCCGATCATTCATCGCCAATCCCGATCTGCCCGCGCGCATTCAATCAGGCTATCCGCTGAATGAGGTCGATAACGCCTCCCTGTATGGCGGTACTGAGAAAGGCTATACTGACTATCCTGTTTTTCAATCCTGATATTTTGTGAGGCGGCATGTCCCCCGAAAATGCCCTGAAGTTACTGTCCAACCCGACCAGAGTGGCAGTGCTGAAGTGGCTTAAAAATCCTGATGAAGCGTTTGCGGGCTATACCCAGCTCTATCCCTTCGATCAGTATGGCGTCTGTGCCAGCCTCATACAGGACAAGGCGGGCTTATCACAGCCCGCCACATCGTTATGCCTGAAAGCCCTTCACAGTGCAGGTCTGGTCGAAGCCAGCAAAGTGGGAAAATGGACCTATTATCGTCGCGCCGAACCGCGCATTCGTGAAATCACTGGTGCGGTGACGCAATCACTTAAGGCGCTTTAAAAGCGACAGCATTCAGGATAGTGTAGATTCCAGCCCCCTCCTGTTGAGGGTGACGCTTCCCGTATTCTTAACTCAGGATCAGAAAATGTTTATGTCAGTTCTGTCTTTCACCACCGTCACCACCACCGCGCTCAGCGGCGGCGTGGGCGACTTTGTGACTGGCACCTGACACAACAGATTCCCACTCCCCGCCGAACCGGACGGGGACCTGTTCTCCGTTCTTAAAACTGAATGGAGCCAGGTCATGATGACATCTGAAAGTGCACTTTTAATCATCGATATGCAGCAGGGCCTTTTTCATGGTCCAGCGGCGCCTTTCGCCGCAGACAGCATTCTGTCGACTATCACTCTGCTTATCACCAAAGCACGGCAGTCTGATGTGCCCATCTTTTTTGCCCGCCATATCGGGCCTGATCATTCCCCCTTCAACGAACAAAGCCCGCTGACTCGCCTCATCCCGGAATTGCAGGTTAACCCGCAGGCAGATATCGTCTTCACAAAACGATATCCCAGCTGTTTCAGAGAGACCGGCCTGCACCATCAGCTCAGGCAAAGAGGCGTTAAACAACTGGTGATAGCCGGGATGAAAACGGAGTTCTGTGTTGATACGACCTGTCGCGCCGCACCGGAACTGGGTTTTAACGTCGTGCTGATTTCCGATGCGCATACCACCGTCGATAATCCGCATCTCTCTGCGGAGAAGATTATTGGTCATCATAATCAGACACTGGCGGGACCCTTTGTGACGCTGGCAACCGCCGCTGACTGGTCGTCCGGGTCGGCCCTTTAATGCCGATATTCATGTGCTGCACTTCGCCCGCGGCTTGACGAAGCCGCCCGCTTAACTTACAACTAAACGCGTCAGGGGAGTCTCGCCAGAGAGACTGAGAGGCTAATAGCGCATCGCGCGGCTTAGCGACCCTTAGAACCTGACCCAGTTGATACTGGCGTAGGAAGACGGGTATCGCATCAGATACTTGCCGCAGGAGCGCGTTCGCGATGCTTCTGCCTTTTCCCTCTGTATCACGGGTCATCGTTAACTGATAACGAGGCCAAAGTGAAATATCTTATCCTGAATCTCTCTGTTCCTGTCCGGTGGCTACCATGAGCCGCTGGTCGGTGCTCGGCAGCGGCGTGGCCGGGCTGTGCGTCGCCACACTGCTTGTGGAGCGCGGAGAAACTGTCGAAATCATTACGCAGCCAGACTGTCGCGCGGCCTCCCACTGGGCGGGCGGCATGCTTGCGCCCTGGTGCGAAGCGGAAAGCGCGCCTCAGCAGGTGATCGAATGGGGTCAGCACGCTGCGGGCTGGTGGGCGCAACGCGTTGATGGCGTGGTGCAGCAGGGCACGCTGGTGGTAGCGCCGCCGCGTGACAGCCGCGAGCTGACGCGCTTCGCCAGCATGACCCTGAAGCATCAGTGGGTCGCACCGGGTGACATCGAACCGGCGCTGGAAAATCGCTTTGCCCGCGGCCTGTTTTTTGCGGCTGAGGCGCATCTCGATCCCCGCCGCGCCCTGCAGCAACTGCGCGACAAACTGCAGCAGGCTGGCGTCCCTTTTCACAGCGGTAACCCCACCGGCAAAATCATCGACTGTCGTGGCATCCATGCCATTGACCAGCAGCCCGCCTTGCGTGCTGTGCGGGGTGAGATGCTGATCCTGCAGACGTCCGACGTTCAGCTCTCCCGTCCTGTCCGGCTGCTGCACCCCCGCTTTCCCTGCTATCTGGTGCCGCGCGCAGGCGGGCACTTCATGCTGGGTGCCACGATGGTCGAAAGCCATGACAGCAGCCCGATCAGTGCCAGGGCGATGATGGAGCTGCTCAGTGCCGCTTATAGCCTGCATCCGGCGCTGGCCGAAGCGCGGATCGTGGAGAGCGGCACCGGCCTGCGTCCCGCTTACCGACAGAACCTGCCTGAAGTCCGCTATGAAAATGGCCGTTTCTCGTTAAACGGGCTTTACCGTCACGGCTTTTTACTGGCACCGATTATGGCTGAAAAACTCATGCTGCAACTTACTCAGGAGATGACTCATGCGAGTTCAACTTAATGGACGCCCGATTGAAACCGATGCAGAGACGCTGGCAGAGCTAATGGCGGAGCAGCAGATCGACCCGCGCACCGTCGCCACCGCGCTGAACGGTGAGTTTGTGCCGCGCAGCCTTTATGCCAGCCAGCAGCTTGAGGCGGGCAGTCAGCTGGAAATTCTGTCACCGATGCAGGGGGGTTAATCATGTTCTATCACTTTACGCCGCAATCCCGCTTTCTGCTCGGTACCGCCGGCTATCCCTCACCGGACATCCTGCATCAGGCGATCGACGCATCAGGCGCGGAGATCATTACCGTCAGCCTGCGCCGGGAAGGCAGTGAGGGCGGTGCTTTTCGCACGCTGCTGCAACAGCTTAACAAACGCATTCTGCCGAATACCGCAGGCTGCCACACGGTAAAGGAGGCGGTGACGACGGCGCAGATGGCGCGCGAACTGTTCGACACGCCGTGGATTAAGCTTGAGGTGATTGGTCATGCCGACACGCTGCAGCCGGATCCATTTGCGCTGGTTGAAGCCGCGAGGATCCTCTGCGCTGACGGCTTCCAGGTGTTTCCTTACACCACCGAAGATCTGATTGTCGGCGAGAAACTGCTGGAAGCGGGTTGCGAAGTCCTGATGCCCTGGGGTGCGCCGATTGGTTCCGGTCAGGGGCTGCGCAATATCGAAGGGCTGCGCACGATGCGTGCGTGGTTTAAAGATGTGCCGCTGATTGTCGATGCCGGTATCGGCTCGCCAGCCCAGGCGGCGCAGGCGATGGAGATGGGTTTCGACGGCGTGCTGCTAAACACGGCGGTGGCAAAAGCGCGCGATCCGGTGCGGATGGCCGGGGCGTTTGCTGCGGCAATCCATGGCGGGCACGAGGCGTTTCAGGCGGGATTGATGGAGCAGCGCGACATGGCGTCTGCCTCAACGCCCATTTTTGGTCTGGCACAGTTCTGAGGAGTGGCGATGGAGCGTTATCAGCGACAGACCATGTTGCCGGAGATTGGCGACGCGGGGCAGCAGCGGCTGATCGGGGCGCGGGTGCTGGTGGTGGGCGCGGGCGGCCTTAGCGCAACGCTGCTGCCGTTACTGGCAGGGGCGGGTGTCGGGTTCATCCGTCTTTACGATGGCGATCGGGTCGAGCTGCATAACCTTCACCGGCAGACGCTGTTTGGCGTCGATGATGTGGGTCAGCCCAAGGCAATCTGCGCGCAGCGCGCGCTGGCTCAGCGAAATCCTGACTGCCACGTCGAGGCGCATGCACACTCGCTGAGCGCCAGTCAGCTGCCGCAGGCGCTGGAGGGAATCGATCTGGTGGTGGATGCGGCGGATAATTTCGCCATTACTTATCAGCTCTCGGACGCCTGCTATCCGCGCGGCCTGCCGCTGATCTGCGCGTCGGTGCTGGGGCGCAAAGGCTATGTCGGTGGATTCTGCGGCGGTGCGCCCGGCTATCGCGCGCTGTTCCCGCAGCTGCCCGCGTCGTCGGGTAACTGCAACACGGCTGGCGTGATGGGACCTGCGGTGGCCACGCTGGGCGCCATGCAGGCGCAGATGGCGCTGAGCGTATTACTGAAGCTGACGCCATCGCCGCTCGGCTGCATGATTCACTGCGACTTTGTGGACTGGCATGTGCGGCAGTTTCGCTTCGACGACGCGCCCGAACCGGACGCGCCAGGCACGCCGTTTATCGATCTGCCAATGCTGACGGGGGACGATTGCATAGTCGAATTGCGCAGCGTGGAGGAGGCAGCGGTCAGTGTGGCCAGTCAGGTATTACGGATTCTGCCGCAACAGATAGCGGCCTGGCAGCCGCCATGCGATCGGCGCGTGGTGCTGGTGTGCGCCAGCGGTATGCGCGCGGCCCAGGCGGCTGAGAACCTTACCGCGCGGGGAATCACGCGGCTGGCGCTGATGGCGGCAAACACGCTGTAAGATGCCGGTTTAAATCACTTCGACCAGCTGGAACGTCTCGAAAATCAGCTCCATTTCGCTGTGAAAATAGCCTTCACGTTCGAAGTAGCGCTGATGTTCCTGCCGCCAGTGGTCGAGGCTGAGATCGCCTTCTCCCTCCAGCATCGCCATCTCGGGCGTCACGCGGTCAAAGCGCGTCAGGAATAACCCGGTGGTCCGGATTACGCAAACGGGCTTTTTTTCACCATTCAGAACAATGCTGTAACCGCCCGGCTGCGGCAGTACTTCCTGCTCCTGCCAGCTGCGTAACGAACCGCAGGTAGCCACCTTCTTTCCGGCAATAACCAGCGTTGCAAGCTCGCTGGCTAATGCCGGGGAGTCACCAAATGCATCTGCGAATGCACCCGGATATTTGTCCTGTATCTGTTCAAGCGTCATCGTCATCCGCAAATCCTCAATCAAATAAACGCCTGGCCGGCATAACTGCAGGCCAGCGGCGCCATTAAGATGATGTAGCAGCGGTGTAAATGCTGCTGATAGCGGTACAGCTTACCCGGCCTGCTCCCCGGAAAACAGGCTTAATTATCAGGATATTGAGTTCGCCTGTGTGACGGATCGCAAAGGTGAGGCAGAGTCTGGCGCGGCCCATTGCAGCCGCGCACAACACTAACCCGTCAGAACGCTGGACCAGCGCTCAATATCATCACCGCTGCTGAGCTCCGGCTGCACCAGACCGTTAACCATAAAGGTCGGTGAAACATGGATACCGTTCTGGCGGGCATATTTACAGTGCCATTTAATGGCGGTCTGCAGATCAGGCTGATCGAACGCGGCGCTGGCATCCACGCCGCTGTACGCTTTCAGACGGTTCAGAATCTGGTTTGGCGTGGCATCGCGATTCGGGCCGGTACAGTGATCGGTGAACTCAAACTCTTCACGATGATCGGCCACCGCCTGCATCACTTTCTTTGCCGCCTCTTTACTTTCACAGGCAGCGGCAAGGATATAGCGCACAATCAGCCCGGAATAGAGGTGCCACGGCTGGGACTGCAGGCGGATTTTCACTGTGATCTTCTCTTCCCCGGCGTGCGCCAGTAACGCGTCTAATTTATTGAAAGTGCGTACCGAAAAAGGGCAGGTGGGTTCCAGAAAGACTTCAAAGATCGAAGGGCCGTGGCCCCAGACCAGTGTATCTGCTTGCTGACTCATCAATAACTCCTTAAAGATAAACGGAACGGGAAGGATGTTTACCCTGGCAAATCCTCATCACTTCAGCCAGTTAAGAATGAACCGTAATTGTTACAAAAATCAGCAATCAGCCGCTGAGCCGCGCGTAACAGGCGACAGGCAGGGCCATTAGTCGTTAGAATTATCGGCTTTGGCAGTCTCTACAGCTGGCCCTGCATCGCCGCTGAAGAGCAGCTATAGTTATCAGCAGAGTTTGCTCTCCTGTTTTACGAAGCCATTTCTGCTACTTCCCTGCTGCCTGTCTGCCCGGAGCCGATAAGCGTTAGAAGAGGTTAATTTTGCATACCGATCTTACCTGGAAAACCCTCCATCGCGTCATCAACCAGACGATCTCTGGCATGCTGGATGAGCAACAGACCATTAATGTGTTGTCACTGCGCGCCCGGCTGCATGAACTGGCTGAACAGGAGGAGGACGAGGTTATGGTGCTCTGTTACTGGCAGGCGAGCAAAATTCTGATGCGATTACCCACCACCGTGACAGCCAGTCAGTTAATGGTTGCTGCACGCCACGCTTTTCGCACCCCGATGGATCACGATCTGCTTTAAGTTACGCTGCCGACCGGTCCACCTGTCATCGCTTACGGACAATCTCACCAGCTGGCTGTCTGATCATCACGGATGAACGTTGCGGGCTATTATCAGCCCCGACTTTTGCACCATTTTCCCTTCATCGAAAAAATATATTCTCATTCCGGAATCTATAAACAGGTAAAGTAAAAATAAATCAATTCCAATGTGAATAAATCACTTCATGCGTGAAGCTAACAGGCTTTTAGTCCTTTTCTTAAATTACCAAAACCTGATGCAGAACATGGAAAACGCGCAGTGTCTTATTTGGGTATAAAACGACGGGGCCTGTTTAGCTTTTATATAGTTATGCGGATTTAGTATGGCGCCAACATAATAAACCCCGGTTTGTTATGCTGGCGCATTTATAAGAATGCATATCTATCCATCAGGTGGCTAATTCCAGCCACTTTGCATGTGTTGAAAAGAGACAGGTTTAATGAATATCAAAAAACGTATTCTGCCAGTGGCGCTGGCTGGCCTTATGATTTCCGGAACAGCATTAGCCGCAGCGACTGACGGCCCATCCCCTATTAATCCTAATCCGGGTACGTCAGCAGGAACCCAGGGTGCCGGTGGCGAAGTGAAATTTACCGGTGAAATTACCGATGTTTCCTGCAACGTCTCTACCGCCAGTAAAAATCAGACGGTGGATTTAGGTAAGTGGGCAAAATCATATTTTGAAAGCCGCACTGAAACCACGGAAACGCCATTCACTATTTCTGTCAAAGACTGCCCGACATCGGTTAAGGCCGTGGCTGTCCTGTTCGATGGCGATAAAGATAGCAGTGACAATACGCTGCTGAAAGTCGCCAGCGGCGGTGCAACCGGCGTGGGCATTAAGCTCTATGAATCTGACCGTCATACGCCGGTTTCGATTGGTGCCATCTCTAAAGCGGTCAACGTTGTTGCGGCCACTGAAGGCGGTTCAGCCGACCTGAATTTCTTCGCCAGCTATAAAAGTGACGGTGCTGAAATTAGTGTTGGCAAGGCCAACTCAGTGTCTAACTTTGTGATGGTTTATAACTGATTCAAAGCAAGGGCAACTCTGCTTCCCTTTCAAATATCAACGGCGTAAATGACAATGTTTAAGTTAATAAAACTTATTTCGCTTTTCTCTGCGTGTATGCTGAGCATGGCTGCTCATGCGGGTGTTGTGATGGGAGGGACGCGTATTATTTTTGTAGAAGGAAAAAAGGAGGCGACCCTTTCAGTCACCAATCAGGATAAAAATATTCCCTATCTGATTGAATCCTGGCTAGAGAATTTTAATGCAGATAACCACAGTCGCGTGCCTTTTATTGTCACGCCACCGCTGTTCCGTCTTGATGCAGGAAAAGAGAATCTGTTAAGGATTAATTATCTGGGGATACCGCTGCCGAAAGATCGGGAATCGGTATTCTGGCTGAATGTGAAATCTATTTCACCCACCCCGCGCGATAAAAGTAATCAGCTGCAGGTCAATATTAAATCAAAATTCAAACTCTTTTACCGGCCTGAAGGACTGGCGGGGGATCCTGCTGAGGCCTGGCAACAACTCTCGTTCCGCCATGAAGACAATAAGCTGATCGCGCATAACCCAACGCCTTACTTTGTCTCATTTTATTCGCTCAGCGTGAGTCATCACGACATCAAAGATCCTGGCATGATTGGCCCAGGCGAAGATCGCCAGTGGAACGTCGCGGAGTCTGGCGCAGTGACCTGGTCGGCCATTAATGATTATGGCGGCATCACTGAACAACGTACGCGCTAGTCATTAATTTTGATTTGAATCCGGGATATCAAAAGTGAAAGTCACTCAGCACGCTCAAATGGGAAAGACCAGGCGCGTGAAACCGTTTTATGCCTCTCCCTGGCTGGCTGGCGTTCCGGGTCTGATGCTGATTCTGTTCTGCCCGCTACGCGGCGCGCGCGCGGATGACTACTTTAATCCGGCGGCGCTGGAGTTTTCATCCGACCAGCATAACGCCGCCGATCTCCACTATTTTGCCCGTGAGGGCGGCCAGCAACCCGGCACTTATCCTGTCACGCTGTTGCTCAATAACAGAGTCATCGATAGCCGGGATGTCACTTTTGTGCAGGGCAAAAACGGGCTGGTTCCGCAACTGACGGTGGCAGATCTGTCAGGGATGGGGGTAAACGTAGAAGGTTTCTCTGCGTTCAGCCATCTGAAGAAAGATGAGGCGGTTGATGAGCTGGGTGATTTCATCCCCGATGCCTCGACCGACTTTGATTTTGCGCATCAGCAGTTGAACCTCTCAATCCCCCAGATCGCCCTGAAGATGAAAGATCGCGGTTATGTCGATCCTGCGAGCTGGGATGAGGGCGTCTCTGCCGCTTTTGTGAACTACAACCTTACCGGAAGCAGCAGCCGGACTGAGAGCCAGCGCTGGAACGCGACGCTGCTCAGCCTGCGCAGCGGGGCCAATTTTGGTGCATGGCGGCTGCGTAACATCGCCACCTGGCGCTACGATCTGGTCAGCCACTGGCAATCCCAGACGACGTATCTGGAGCGCGATCTTAAGACACTGAAAAGTCAGTTTCGGGTAGGGGATACCTACACCTCCGGAGACGTTTTTGACAGCGTGCAGTTTCGCGGTGTGCAGATCATGTCTGATGACACCATGCTGCCCGAAAGTCAGCGCGGCTTTGCGCCGGTGATCCACGGCATCGCCCATAGCAACGCCCGTGTGACGGTGAGTCAGCATGGCTATGTGATTTATGAAACCGTGGTCGCGCCGGGTGCATTCGAAATCAAAGATCTCTATCCCACGGCGCAGAGTGGTGACCTCGACATCACCATTAATGAAAGCGATGGCTCGGTGCGCACCTTCACCCAGCCTTACTCTGCGGTGCCTTATATGCTGCGGCAGGGACATCTGAAATACAGCCTCAGTGGCGGTCGTTATCACTATTCCGGCAGCAATAATCTGCGTTCGCCTGAGTTTGTGCAATCCACCCTGTTTTATGGATTGCCGCATGACTTTACCGCCTTTGGTGGCGCACAGCTTGCGCAGAACTATCACGCTGTGGCGGTGGGCCTGGGTAAAAGCCTGGGCGATTTTGGCTCGCTGGGGACCGATGTCACCGTGGCCAGAACCCGTTTGCCACAGGGCCAGAGCAGCCGTGGTCAGTCCGTGCGCGCGCAGTATCAAAAAAATTTCGCCTCAACCCAAACCACCTTCAGCATGGCAAGCTATCGCTACTCTTCCAGCGGCTTCTATGCCTTCAGCGAAGCGAATGCGATGACCCGCCAGGCAGGCTATGTGGCTAACAAACGCAGCCGCTCGGAGATTTCGATCTCTCAGGGGATCGGTGACTATGGCAGCCTCAGCGCCTCTGCCTATGTGCAGCGCTACTGGCGATCAAATAGTGAAGATCGCACTCTGCATCTCGGTTTCTACAGCAATGTCAAAGGCATTTCATGGGGCGTGGCCGGGTTTTACACCGACTCGACCCGCGCACGTAAAGCTGACCGCGCGGTCTCGTTCAATGTCTCCATCCCCCTCAGCGCATTCCTGTCAGACAGCGCCGTCAGCTACAGCATGAATGCCAGCAATGATGGGGATGTCTCGCAGCAGGTCAGCCTGTCGGGCAGTGCGTTGCAGAACAACAACCTGCATTACAACCTGCAGCAGGGCCACGACAGCCAGGGACAGAATGTGAACAGCAACGGCTCGCTGGACTATCGCGGCAGTCGCGGCAGCGTCAGTGCCGGAGTCAGTCACGATCGGCACAGCAGCGAGTTTAACTATGGTCTGTCGGGCGGCATCGTCGCGCATGCAAACGGCATTACGCTGAGCCAGCCTCTGGGCGACACATTCGCCATCGTTCGGGTGCCGGATACGGCAGATGTGGGGATTCAGAGCAGCAGTAATGTGGTCACCGATGGTCGTGGCTATGCCATTGTGCCTTCACTCTCGCCTTACCATGAAAATGCGATTGAACTGGAAACGGAAACGCTGCCCGACAACGTTGATGTCGAACTGGATGGACAAACGGCTATCCCAACACGTGGAGCGATTGTGATGGCCGACTACGCGACTCACGTGGGGAATCGGGTGCTGTTCACGCTGACCTGGCAGGACGCCTTCCCGCCTTTTGGCGCGACGGGGAAAATTGCACTCGCTGCAGAAGATAAAAATAGCAGCACCAGCGGCATCGTCGCTGAAAAAGGCGAACTCTATCTGAGCGGTGTGCCCGCTGAGGGCGTCATTGAGGTGATGTGGCAGGAAGAGGGGGTGCAGAAAAGCTGTCGAGCGCCATTCCGCCTGTCCGCCGCCAGCGGCACCAATCCGGTCAGACTGGTTCCGGCGGTTTGCCAGTCATCCACAGGAATTTAAGATGAAATCAGCTCAGCATTTAATGAAAGGTACCCTGCTGGTTCTCCCGGCTCTTGTCTCTTTGCCCGCACTGGCGCAGGAGTCCTGTCAGGGTGTCAGCCAGGTGGTGGTACAGGTGCATAACGTCAACTATGTGCCGGGTGCAGCCGATGGCACACCTATTTCGGCGCAGATGCCACTGCAAAGTACCAATGCCTTTACCTGTAACAAGAACAGCGGCGAGCAGGGCTATAACTACAAAGACATGGGATTTCAGATTAACGCGGAAGAGTCCGGGTTACAGACGACTATTGCAGGCGGACACAATACGCCGATATACCGTGTTCCGGGTGTCGACAGCATCGGTTTCGCTATCGGTTTCAAAGAGCCGTCTTATTGTGGCGGTGCCTTCTCTGATACCACCGGCAAGGGCAAAATCAGTTCAGTCTGTAACGCTCAGACCAGCCCGCAGTTTAACTCTGCGAATGTCATCACCCTTCAGTCCTACGTGGTGTTCTATAAAATCCCCGGTCAGCGATCGCCGCTGAATCCTGGCGATCAGCCGGCCAGCGTGGGTGAGGCTAACATTGGCAATGCCAGCTTAAACGTGGGGGACAGCGCCGCCAGCAGCCAGCCCATCAATGACAAGCCGCTGATTTTCCTCTCCAGCTTTACCGTGCAGTATGGCAGCTGTGCTGTAGTTACCTCGCAGTCCGCCATTAATGTCGATATGGGTAAAGTGAGTAAGGCCGAGTTTACCGGCATCGGCAGCCGGGCGGGAAGCCAGAAGGGCTTTCAGATTCAGGTGATGTGCGAGCACAGCGCGGCGGTGAAAGTCGGTTTCTTCGGTATGGCGACCCAGAGCGATAAAGATGCCATCAGCCTGACGCCGCAGAGTAATTCTGCTTCCGGCGTAGGCATCGCCCTGACCTATGGGCCCGGCCTGCAGGTTCCGGAAGGGCAGCGGGTGCCGCTGAATGTCTCAACCGACCAGTTGCCGGTGCTGACCACCGTCTCCACACCCAATCAGGCGGCGTCGATGGCGTTTAACGCGCAATATATTCAGACAGACGGCCAGGTGATGGCGGGGAAAGCAGACAGCACCGTCACCTTTAATCTGGTCTATAACTAACGGATCTGTGCATCACCGGGGCAAGCCAGGTGATGCACGCTCAGGCTGATAAAAACACGCTCAGCCTCATCTCCTGCAGCAATCGTCAAAACCCGGCAACCCCGACCCACGGTTTCTTCTAATCTCTGTTAAAATTATCCCTCTGCGCCACTTTGCAGGATGCATGCTCGGGAGAAACTATGTTGTGGATTTGGAATGCCCTGATTGTTCTGGTCACCGTTATTGGTATGGAGATAACGGCTGCACTGGCGCACAAATATATTATGCATGGCTGGGGGTGGGGCTGGCATCTGTCACATCATGAACCGCATAAAGGCTGGTTTGAGGTTAACGACCTCTATGCTGTCGTCTTCGCCTGCCTGTCGATTTTGCTTATTTATCTGGGCAGCACTGGTGTCTGGCCATTGCAGTGGATCGGCGCAGGGATGACGCTCTACGGCCTGCTCTATTTTATTGTCCATGACGGCCTGGTCCATCAGCGCTGGCCATTCCGCTATGTTCCGCGCCGGGGTTATCTGCGCCGACTCTACATGGCGCACCGCATGCATCATGCGGTACGCGGGAAAGAGGATTGTGTGTCGTTTGGTTTCCTTTATGCGCCGCCGCTGTCAAAACTGCAGGCGACGCTGCGGGAACGTCACGGTGTCAAACGGGGCGCTGCCAGAGGGAAGCCGGGCGTGGAGCATGACGCGCCATCCGGGAAGTAACCGCCTGACCTGATGCCGCTACCAGCATAGCCAGTTTCTCAGGCGTGCTGGTGGACTGGCGTTTATCCCACGCCTGTGAACCCGCCTGAACCACCTTCATTCCAATCTTACGATAGACCTGCCTTGCCGTCGCAATCGCCCACGCTGAGCGCAGCGGTAAACCTGGCAGGCCTGCCAATGCCGAATGGTAATAAGGCTCTGCCGTTTCCACCAGCCGACGGGCAACGCGGCTGAGCGCCTGCCGATTTTGCGGCGCGGCCAGCGTCTCCCGCGTCAGTCCCTCTTCAGCCAGCCACTCTGCGGGCAGATAACACCGCCCCGCTTCAGCATCCTCAACGATATCACGCGCAATATTGGTCAGCTGAAACGCCAGGCCGAGATCGCAGGCGCGATCCAGCGTGGCGTTGTCGCGCACGCCCATAATCTGCGCCATCATCAGACCCACCACGCCCGCTACGTGATAGCAATAGCGCAGCGTATCATCCAGCGTCTGATAGCGGGTCTCCTGCACATCCATCGCAAAGCCTGCCAGATGATCAAAGGCGTAGGCGGGCAGAATGTCGTGCGCCATTGCCACCTCCTGAAAGGCCGCAAAGGCGGGTTCATGCATCTGCGAACCGGCATAGGCCTGACGGGTTTTCATCTCCAGCTGCGCCAGGCGCTGTTCGGCAGATTGCAGCGACGGGGTCTCGTTGCTGAAGCCCAGTACCTGATCGTCGATCACATCGTCACAGTGACGACACCAGGAGTAGAGCATCAGCACACTGCGCCGGGTTTTGGCATCAAAAAGCTTCGATGCGGTGGCAAAACTTTTCGAACCCACTTCCATAGTTTCTACAGCATGATCGAGCAGTGACGGACTATTCAAGCCAGATCCTCCAGCATCAATCCTGCGGTGGCTTTAGCCGAACCAATCACGCCGGGAATACCCGCACCCGGATGGGTGCCAGCCCCGACCAGGTACAGGTTATTGATATTCTTATCGCGGTTGTGAGGCCGGAACCAGGCGCTCTGCGTCAGGATCGGCTCCACCGAGAATGCCGAACCCTGATATGCGTTCAGCTCATCGCGGAAATCAAACGGCGTGAAGATGCGGTGCGTCACCAGCTGACTGCGCAGGCCCGGCATGTAGTGCTGTTCCAGATAGTCGAAGATGCGATCGCGCAGGCGCGGACCCTCAACGGCCCAGTCAATATCGGCAGTGCCAAGGTGCGGCACGGGAGCCAGCACGTAATAACTGCCGCAGCCTTCGGGTGCCAGGGAGGGATCGGTCACGCAGGGCGCATGCAGATAGAGTGAGAAGTCTTCTGCCAGGGCGTCTTTGTTAAAGATCTCATCAATCAATTCGCGGTAGCGCGGACCGAAGCAGACCGTGTGGTGCGCCAGCTGATCGTGATGGTGATTCAGGCCGAAATAGATCACGAACAGCGAATTGCTCATGCGCTTGTTCTGCAGGGATTTCCCCTGTGCCATCGAGGCCGGATGCTGGCTCAGCAGATCGCGATAGGTGTGAACCACATCCGCATTGGAGGCAACCGCGCGGGTCGGGAATACCCGGCCATCTTCCAGATGCACGGCGGTGATTTTATTTTCCAGCGTCTCCAGCCGGGCAACGCTGGCATTCAGCTCCACTTCGCCGCCCAGATCCTCGAACAGTTTCACCATGCCCTGCACCAGCGCGCCGGTGCCACCGCGGGGGAACCAGACACCCCATTCGCGTTCCAGCGCATGAATCAGGGTATAGATAGATGAGGTGGCAAACGGGTTTCCGCCCACCAGCAGCGAGTGGAAAGAGAAGGCCTGACGAAGATGCTCATCTTCAATGTAGCTGGCCACTTTGCTGTAGACACTGCGCCACGCCTGCAGTTTCGCCAGTTGCGGTGCGGCACGCAGCATGTCGCGGAACGACAGAAACGGCACGGTGCCGAGCTTCAGATAACCCTCCGCAAACACCGCGCGCGAATAATCCAGGAAGCGACGATAGCCTTCAACGTCACGCGGATTAAACGCAGCAATCTGCGCTTCCAGCGCGGGCTGATCGTTGTCATAACTGAACACCTTGCCGGACTCCCAGCAGAGGCGATAAAACGGCTTGACCGGCATCAGCTCGACATAGTCAGAGAGCTTTTTGCCCGCCAGGGTGAACAGCTCTTCAATGGCGCTGGGATCGGTGATTACCGTCGGGCCGGCATCAAAGGTGTAGCCCTGATCTTCGTAGACATATGCCCGGCCGCCCGGCTTGTCACGCTGCTCCAGCAGACGGGTGGGAATGCCTGACGCCTGAAGGCGAATGGCCAGAGCCAGACCACCAAAGCCTGCGCCAATTACTGTGGTTCTATTCATTGCATCGCCTGTTGACGGTGAGGGGTCATAATAGCCTGTAATGCCGCCAGTACGGGAACCGGTGGCTTGCCGCTCAGGATACGCAGCCGATCAGGCAAAGTGAGTTTTCCCGCATAAAAACGGGCGATCAGACCTTCGGGAAGGCCGTAAAAACGTTGCATCACCTGCCAGCGCTGATCCGCCGGACCGGCCAGAAACAGCATCCGGTTCAGCATGCGAAAGAAGCGCTGCTGCTGCCAGGTCTGTGAAGCAAATTGCGCAATGGTGGCGTGCAGAGTCTCAGAGGTAAACGTCTGCATCTGCGCCAGCCGATCAGCCAGCGCGACCGCCAGCGGCAGTGAGTAACCGGTGGTGGGATGGAATAGCCCGGCACGCAGACCGCTGCAGGGTAAATCGCGTTTCTGCCAGAAAGCGGCAATGTCGCCAGTCAGCGTAATCGGCAATGCGCCCTGTTCTTCGCGCAGCAGCCGGTTTAATTGCCAGCCCTGCTGCGCGGCATAGTCACGGATATTCTGACGGGCGCACTCGCCCTCCAGCGTGGCGTTATCAATATAGTGAGTATCTTCAATCAGCAGCGTATCGGCTGAAAAGGGCAGGCTGTAGACAAAGCGATAGCCTGCCTGCTGATCCACCGTCGCGTCCATAATGATCGGTGCGGTCAGACCGTGTGGCGCACTGAGCTGCCACTCCTGCCCGACAAAAGCCTGAAAGCCCATCCGCAGCGCGGCATCGGGCTGATAGCCCCGGCCATCGATGACCGCGTCTGTTTCCAGTACCCGTCCATCCTCCAGCGTGACTGAGCGTGAAGCGATGCTCGCCACCCTGGTGTTCAGCAGCAGATCCGGTGCAAACCGGTCGCGGATAACCTGCGCGAAACGTTCTGCGGTTACGCAGAAATAGCCACTTTGCAGGGAACGGTTTCGTTGCGGAAAGCGCACCTCGTAACCGGGCCAGTGGTGAACCACCAGCGGAGCAACCCAGTGATGCTGCGTTTCAGTGAGATCTTCCGCATGAAACGACCAGGTGTGATGCGCGCCCGGCTCACTTTCGGCATCAATCAGCAGAATGCGCAGGGCGGGCCGCTGCTGACGCAGTCGCAGAGCAATCAGCCCGTTCGCCAGCCCGGCACCCACCAGAATCAGATCATACTGCGGCATAATCTCTCCTGGTGATGACCGGTTTGCGGGTCAGCATCGCCTGTTCGACGATGTCCGCCGCCAGCGTGGTGCCGCCCGCCTGACGAAGGGCGGTGCGCACTGTTTTCATCTGCTGACCATAGCTTTCATCGGCCAGTAAGGTCTGAAGCTGACGGGCCATGGCGTGGCTGGTGGTGAAGCGTGACGCGCGTCGTCCGATTCCGTGCCAGACCACTCTGGTCGCGACGCCCGGCTGGTCAAAGGCCAGCGGGATCGCCAGCAGCGGCGTCAGATGGTTAACCGCATCCAGCACCGTATTCATCCCGCCGTGGGTGATCGCCAGATCGGCCTGCGCCAGTGCAGCAGGCTGATCGGCAAAATCGACCACCTGAACATGGCTGGCCTGCGCCAGTTTCTCCGCCTGGAACGGTGTCAGGCGACCGCAATGCGCGAGCAATAACTGCGCGTCAATTTCCTGACAGGCACGGACGATGGTTTTAAACAGGCCGTAGCGATGTCCCTGCAGCGTGCCGAGCGAGGCAAAAATGCGCGGCCGGTCGCCATGCGGGAAATAGCGTGGTGATGACGCAACGGGTGAGGATTCCGCTGCGCGCAGCGGCCCAACCGAATGGAAATGATCGGGCAGCGCCTGGCGGGGAAAATCCAGCTCTGGGATCAGCTGGCTGATCTGTGCCAGCGGTGAAAAACAGTGATGCAGCTTTTCGCGTGGCGCTAAACCCATCGCATGGGCGTGACGGGCGATTACCCGATCGTGACGCCGCATCAGCCAGTCATAGATTTTCTCACTGGTACGATAACGATCGCGCGCCTGATCGCTGTTGCCATAGTCAAACGGCATGACGGCCAGCGGGAAATCCGCCTCCCGGTTAAGCGGCAGCGCGCAGGCGACCGAAACAAAAGGCAGGTTCAGCGACTCTGCGGCTAAGGCACCGGCAGGCTCCATCTGATCGACGATCACCCCATCGATCGCCAGAGTGTTCAGCACCACCGGCAGTTCACGACAGAGCATATCGGTGCTGCGGGCCATCTCATTAATCAGTTTCAGCATCGACGGACCAAGAGGATGCGCGGCCAGCTGCAGGGTATGCGCCAGACTGCCCGCCGGATGGGAGGCTAAGCCCAGCGGGAAAAAGCCGATCCGCTTATCGGTGAGAAGCGCGCTGACATCCGTCTGCTGGATAAACGTAATCTGGTGTCCGCGAGCGAGTAAGGCCTGGCTAAGATGCTGAAGCGCCTGCACATGGCTGTAGAAGGGCGGTGCAATGACCGCGAAGTGGCTCATGCAGCATCCTTAACTGACGGCAGCGAGTTTTTTCTCAAACCAGGCCTGAACAAAATGATGAGTAGCATAACCGTCCTGGCAGGCCGAGAGCAGATGCTCACTGGCGCAGCGCAGGTGATCGCGCAGTCGTGTTTCAACCGCCTGTGGCCCGAGCAGATTGACCAGCGTCGATTTCCCATCATCCTGATGGGCATCTTTGCCGGTATCGGCCATGCCGTCGGTGAGATCGTCCAGCAGCTGGAAAGCCTGACCGAGATTCAGCGAAAACCGGTGCAGCTGTTCGCGCGCCTCTCCCGGGGCTTCCGCCACGATAGAGGCCATCTGCATAGAGGCGCAGAACAGGGTGCTGGTTTTAAAGTGGTTGGTCATCAGAATGGCATCGGCGCTGCGTGGCTTGTCGCCTTCTGAGAGATCTTTGAATTGCCCCTGCACCAGTCCCTGCATGCCGACAGCGTGCGATAGCTCCGCGACTGCGTCTGCTCTGGCGGCGGCTGATAAGCCTTCTGCCATTGCGACCACGCCAAACGCCTTACTCAGCAGGGCCACTGCGGCCAGTATCGCCACATGTTCGCCATACTGGCAGTGAATGGTCGGACGTCCGCGCCGCAGCTGCGCATCATCCATGCAGGGCATGTCATCCAGAATCAGGGAGGCGGCATGCACCATCTCCACCGCGCAGGCGAGGTCAAGCAGCCCGGCAGGGGTGGCGTTGCAGCCCAGATCGCGCGCCGCCAGCAGCAGGAGCAGCGGACGAATACGCTTTCCCGGTGCCAGCGCACCGTCGCGCATTGCCGCGCCAACCAGGTCACGTTCACTTTCAACCGGTAAAAGCTGATCAAGCCGTTGCTCAATGTCGTTTAACAGCCTGGCTGCATCGCTGTATATGAAACTGACGTGTTGTTCTGCACAGACCGTCATCATGGCTGTCCTTATCTACAGAGGAAGTCACAGCAGGTCGAAATGATTCGATGCCATCTTCAATAATCGTCCCCGACTGCCACAGCATAGTTGGCAGGTTTTCAAAGAACGGCGGGTAGTTCCATTACAACTAAGCGTAGTCCACAGTGTTAAAAATGTCGGCAAATTCAGCAGCCTTCCGCATTTTGCAGCGGGCCATTCTGCCTGAATCAGCCGAGTAATGCGCGCAGCGCTTTCATCACGCCGGCGACATCCTCGTCAGATAATGCGCCATCTTTAGCGAAGCGCACAATCCCTTCCGGATCAATGACCACAACGGACGCGCTTTCCGGCTGAAGATGCCAGCTGTGAGCCGTGACACCACTGCTGTCGATAATGAATTGCTGCCAGGGTGCCGCTTTTTTACTGGAGGCGATACTGCGCACCACAAAAATGGCACTGCCAGGCAGGGCATCGTCCGTATTGACGATGGTAGTGGTCTGAAACCGGTCGCGCGGCAGACTGGCCTGCTGAATGGCCTTGATTAAGGGTTCGCTCTGGTCTTTAGCAGAAAGCCGGCCCGCTACATGAATCACCAGTCGCACTTTTCCGGTCAGTGTCTGACTGTTCCAGCGCTGATAATTTATATCGCCCTGATTGAGGATCATTTCGCCTTTATCGGCAACATAGACGGGCGGGACAGGCTGGCCTGTGGTCAGCGTGTGAGCAGTAGCAAAACCGGAAAACAGCAGGGCAATCATCAATCCATAATGGCGCACGGGTTCCTCACTTCTTTCTCAGTTTGCGTCAGGCGAGGCGAGCTTTCTCATCAGCAGGCAGAAGATTAGTACCACATCTATGTTTCAGATCAATAAAAGCATTTAAGAACTGGACTGACAATACAGGAGAGGATTTGTTTACATGAGGTGTGAAATGACTACAGCACTGATGACGTTACCTGAGTTTGCCCGCTATATCGGGATCGCCACGCCAACACTCGCACGCGCCTTTTGCTGCCGGGGATCGCTGGCGGGCGTGCCGCTGCCACAGGCGCTGGACGATGCACCGCTGACACAGCGCCACTGGCTGCGCGACGATGTCCGTCAGTTTGACCATGCCTATAAACGGGTTCAGGCGATGCAGCAACGTAATGCAGGTTAGCCCTGTTGCTCAGGATAAAGCGCGGGAATGTTCCCGCGCTTTTTTATACAGCATTATCGGGCTTGACCAGGAAGCAGACCAGATTGGCATCCCGATCGCCCACGATTTCAATGCTGGAATCCAGCCCGCTGACGGCATCTCCGCGACCGAGCCGGTGATCGCCGACGCGAATAATCCCTTCAAGTACGGTGAGGTAAGCAACAAAACCCGGCATCGACGGCACGTCGAGCGTATGGTTACGCTCCAGCAGCGTGTCGAAGATATACACGTCCTGGCGCAGTTCCAGCGGGGCGTCAGACTCT
Organism: Pantoea sp. Lij88; assembly: GCF_030062155.1. NCBI lineage: Bacteria > Pseudomonadati > Pseudomonadota > Gammaproteobacteria > Enterobacterales > Erwiniaceae > Pantoea > Pantoea sp. Lij88. The sequence goes on from NZ_CP118267.1 coordinate 461,379, forward strand.
TCCGGCCCGGCCAGTTCTGTCCAGCCATTGGTCATAATGCCCTGATCGCGCTCCAGCACCTGAGTCATTGCCTCACCGCCCGGCTGTGAAGGCCGGATAACAGCCTGCAACAGCTCCGCTTCATACAACGGCACTGACTCTTCGTACTGAACGCCATCACCCGCATTCACCACCATCACCCGCTTTGCGGAAAGCTGGGTACGCTCGCCGTTGCTGTCCTGATGCTGCATCGACCCGCGCCACAGGTAAGTGAAAACGTCTTCATCCTGATGCTGCTGCATCGGGATACGGGCATCCAGTTTTAGTGACATCAGGTCAACGCTTAGCAGCGGGCTTAACGCCTCACCGGGCCGCTGACGACGGACGGTAAAAGGACCGTATTCAAACAGTTGTTCAGGATTCGCTCGCACAATGTTCATGATTAGCTCTTAAATAAAGTGACTGATAACAACGATCATAGACCTCAGGCGGAGAATGAGAAGCCGGGAGATTTGCCCGGCTTCATCAGTTATTTTGATTAAAGCGCTGTCTGGTGTGCTGGTAGCTTACTTGCCCTGTTCATCGCTCTCACCCAGGAAGAAATACCAGAGAGGAATCGACAACAGCCCGGTAAAGACCGTGGAGTAGAGCAGGATCATCATCGCCTGAGTGATATACATCGTCAGTGACCAGTGGCTGAAGGGAATCTGATACTGATCAATCACGCCACCAATCATCGCATTCGCCATCACCGAAATGACAATCAGCGCCAGCACCGTCACGCTGCGCAGAAAATAACGCATCTCTTTGCGCTTACCGGCAAAGCGCGACTGCACGATAGCCAGCGGTGACTGCTTATCCGGCGCGATTTCAACCCGCACGATGGACGCCCGCTGCGCGCTACGCCAGCGCTGAATATCCAGCAGTATCAGCACCAGCAGACTGACGCCCATGACGGGCAGAGCATAGCCCAGCGCCAGCATCACGATCAGGCTGGTGCCCTGCGCATAGCGCGGCAGCGCCAGCCAGGCAGCTAACAGCGTCTGCGATGGGCTGAGCTGTGGAACAGCCGGACGGCGAATCCACCACATGCGATAGCCCAGCACAATCATCGTGCAGAGTCCGAAGCCAAAAAGCGCCAGAATCAGCTGGTTAGGCAGGCCAAACAGCACGCCCATATGCGCATCCACCCCCCAGCGGGTCAGTTTCGCCACCAGCGGGAAGCGGGCAAACTCAACGCGATCCACCACGCTGAAATTAACCGGATTGAGCGAAACCGCATCAACCTGGCTGGGCCAGCTGCGATCAATCTCCGAAACCGTCCACGCCTGTTGCGCGTTTTTAGGCTGGCGCAGTTCCAGTTTCGTGGCGTGCAGTCCGGCCTGACGTGCCGCCGTCAGTGCCTGATCCCAGCGGGCATTCGGCTGATTCAGAATCACCGGCGCGGCGGTTTTCGCAGGCATGGTCATTCCGGACATCGTCATCCCCTCCATCGCACCGCGATGGTCAGCATGCGGATCGGCAGGTTCGGCAGGCATTGTACCGTTCAGCGCAGTATTGACCTGCGGCGTTGTCCAGCCGAAGTCGTTGCGCATCTTATCAATTTTGTTGCCCGCCCACTGTGACCAGGTCAGCCCGGTGACGGAGAAGAAGACCAGGCCGATAGCCAGCAGCAGACCCAGCGTGACGTGCCAGTGACGCGTTGCCGCAAAGCCGCTGCGCACTTTCTTACGGGTGCGTGGCGGGCGGGTGCCGGCCCATAAAACAATCCCACCCAGCGCGGCGACCCACAGCCACGACGCCGCCAGCTCACTGTAGTTACGGCCAAAATCGCCCAGCAACAGGCCGCGATGCAGCTGATCCAGCCACATCCGCAGCGGCAACACGCCGCTGGTGCCATACACCGTCATATCGCCTTTCACCTGCAGGGTGTAAGGATCGATAAACAGGGAGCGCGACTCAGATGGGCCAAGCTGAGGTTCAGCAAACTGTACCCGGGTTGTATCCTGCGGACCCGGCGCAGGACGCACGGCGTAAATGCGTGCGGATTCACCGGCCCGGGCCCGGGCGGCGGCAATCTGGGCTGACAGGGGGTGTGCCACGCCCTGCGCGTCGGTGGTCAGGGCATCGTGATAAATCGCCTGTTCCAGTTGCGGCGTCAGAACGTAGAGCGTACCGGTAAGGGCGGCGACAAAAATAAACGGCGCAATGAACAGGCCAATATAAAAATGCAGGCGGCGAAACAGATTAAACAGGGTGCCGCGTGGTGCAGGGGACATTTCCCGATTAGAGGACATAGCATTCCACACTTTTCAAAAGACAAAGGCGATCAGGTGACGTTGTCACGCAATCGAATCAGTTAGCAGTGAGTGTGACGCGAAACAGGGTGGCGCGCGCGGGCGATGAAGGCGCAACAGGCGTCGCCATTGAGGCGGATTAATGGCAGAAGGCGGCGGGGCGCGGCTGACCAGGCACATCCACCAGCTGAATGGGATAAACACCCAGAGCATCAGCGGCACATGCACCAGTAAATCGCAGTAGCCACAGGCAAAGCCCGAACCCATCATCATGCCGTGGTCTGCCATCGTCATCTCGCTGTGATGATCCATCATCGGCATCTCTGCACTCATCGCAGAGGCATCCTGCATCGCGGCGCGATGTTCAGCCAGATTCTTTGAGATCATCGGGGCAACAAACAACAGCAGCACGGCCAGTATCGCAATACCGGCAGTGAATCGTTGTCTGATGGAAGATCTCTGCATTATTTTAACGGGCGCAAGGGTCAGAATTGAGGGCGGCAGTGTAACGCGAAGGGAATAAAAGGGTTAAATAAAGTGGCGTCTGTTGCGGGAAAATTCGCACTCTTTGAACATATTCACTTTAATTTTAGCATCATTTAACTTAGTTGTTACCCACCTAATACATACAAATAACATTAATGATTCGGCTGCGATCAAACCGAACCCATAAAGGACAGAGAATGAAAATTGTAATGCTGGATGGTGACACGCTGCCTGTATCGCTGCCAACCGGGCAGCAGAATGCTGACTGGGAGATTCGCGCGCATACGCCGGTCAGTGACATCGTGTCGGCGCTTGCTGGAGCTACTGTCGCGATCACCAATAAGGTGCCATTACGTGCCAGCACGCTGGCGCAACTACCCGAACTGCGCTTTATCTGTGTCGCGGCGACCGGTTATGACTGTATTGACCTCGACGCCTGTCGCGCCCGTGGCATCGTGGTCAGTAATGTTCCTGGCTACTCCACCCAGAGTGTTTCAGAGGCGGTAATCGCCGCGATTTTTGCCCTGCGCCGTCAGACGATCGCTTATGCCAGCAATACCCGCATCGACTGGCCTGAGGCTCAGCATTTCTGTCTGCATCGTCAGCCGATAGGTGACATTGGCGGCGCTATGCTGGGTATCGCGGGCAAAGGCGACATCGGTCTGGCGGTCGGCAGGCTTGCGCAGGCCCTTGGTATGCAGGTGCAATATGCAGAGCGCAAAGGCCGTGACAGGGTGCGTGAGGGGTATGTCAGCTTTGAGCAGATGCTGGTGACAAGCGATATTATTTCGCTGCACTGTCCGCTGAGTGACACTACCCGCCAGATGATCGATCGCGAGGCACTGGAGAAAATGAAACCCCATGCGCTGCTGATTAATACCGCTCGCGGTGGACTGATTAACGAGGCCGATCTCGCTGATGCATTAAAGCAGGGTGTCATCGGAGGCGCGGCGCTGGATGTGCTGAGCAGCGAACCGCCTGCAATTGATAACCCACTGCTGGCTGATCTGCCAAATCTGCTGCTGACGCCACACATCGCCTGGGCGAGTCGCAGCGGCGTGGAGAATCTGGTCACGGGCGTAATGGCCAGTATCGCGGCCTTTATTCAGGGCGAGCCGATTAACGTAGTGAGCTGAGTCAGGCCTGATGGTCTTTTAACACCCGACCTTCGTCGATATTCAGAGCAACCTCGTAGAATTCAGGTAAACAGTTTTACGGGGTTTACTAATCAGAGTATTAATTTCGTCAGGTGCATCAGTACGTTAAACGCTCAGGGGCGACAGGATTTAGCGCCCTTTACTGGCTGATTCAGCCGTTGTAAGCGCTTCAGGAACAGAAAGGATTCTGGTCAGTGAAAAAGGAGAACAGCACGTCCACGCCTCATGATGCGACATTCCGGCAATTTCTGACGCAGCCGGATATTGCCCGGGATTTTATGGCGCTGCACTTGCCGCCAGCGCTACGCGAACGCTGTGATCTCAGTACGCTGAAGCTGGAGTCGGGCTCATTTGTCGAGGATGACCTGCGGCAGTATTTCAGCGACGTGCTTTACAGCCTTAAAACAACCGCTGGCGAAGGCTATATCCATGTACTCATTGAGCATCAGTCCTCACCTGACAAACACATGGCATTTCGGCTGATGCGCTATGCAGTGGCCGCCATGCAGCGCCATCTTGAAGCGGGACATAAGAGATTGCCGCTGGTGATTCCCATCCTTTTCTACACCGGCAGACGTTCGCCCTATCCCTATTCGACCCGGTGGCTGGATGAATTTGACGATTCGGTACTGGCCGACAGCCTTTACAGCCACAGTTTTCCGCTGGTCGATGTCACGGTGATTCCTGATGATGAGATCATGCAACACCGCAGCATGGCGGCACTGACTTTGTTGCAAAAACATATTCGTCAGCGGGATCTTAAAGAACTGATGGACAGGCTGGTAACCCTATTGAGAGCTGGCGATCACTCTTCATCACAGGTGATATCACTGGTAAACTACATTGTGCAGGCGGGCGAAGTATCAAACGCCAAAACCTTTGTACGGCAGCTGGCACAGCGTGTGCCCCAACACGAGAACGCACTTATGACGATCGCACAACAGCTTGAGCAGATAGGGCTTGAGAAAGGGCTTGAGCAAGGCATTGAACTGGGACGCATGGAAGGCATAGAGATCGGCCTTCAGGAAGGCGGGCAGGTCATGCAACACAGAATTGCCCGCACCATGCTAAAGAGTGGCATGGATCGCAATACGGTTATGCAAATGACCGGCCTTGCAGAAGATGAGCTGGCGCAGATTTCTCACTGAGAATCAGTTAAGCGCTGTTTATCGCTGACGACTCATCTCGCCAGCGCACTGCACGAAAAATGTAAAATCAGCTTGCCGGGATCATGGGAACCCCATCGCATCTCATCACGGCGAGAAGTTAGTTGTGCGCTCAGAATCAGAATATCGAGCGCCCCAGCTTGTCGGTCAGCAATTCCAGCACGGCAGTTCCGGCCAGCGAATTACCCGCGCTGTCCAGTCCGGGCGACCAGACGGCAATGCTCATCTCGCCTGGGATGATAGCAATAATCCCGCCGCCCACACCTGACTTAGCTGGCATCCCGACGCGCCATGCAAATTCGCCTGCGCCGTCGTACATTCCGCTGGTGATCATCAGCGCGTTAATCTGCCGTGCCTGACGCGGTGTGATCATCTGGCTGCCATCCAGCGTTTTGCCCTGATTCGCCAGATAGATAAATGTGCGGGCCAGCTCAATGCAGTTCATTGACAGCGAGCAATAGTGGAAATAGGTCTGCATCACGCTGGTGACATCGTTATCGAAATTACCGAACGACTTCATCAGCCAGGCGATGGCGGCATTACGGGCAGAGTGTTCAAACTCCGAGCGGGCGACGTGGCGATCATAATTGATATCGGGCTGCTGACTCAGCTGACGCACAATTTCCAGCATGCGCTGACGCGGGGCGGTCAGTCGGGTTTCCAGCAGATCGCAAATCACCAGCGCACCGGCGTTAATAAACGGATTACGCGGCTTGCCCTGTTCCAGTTCCAGCTGCACCAGCGAATTAAAGGGCTGGCCTGACGGCTCTTTGCCGACCCGCTGCCAGATTTCGCTGTCCTCATAGCGGGTCAGCGCCACGGTCAGGGACAGCGCCTTGGAGATCGACTGAATCGAAAAGCGCGTCTCCGCATCGCCCGCCTGAAAGAGGGTGCCGTCACGCAGGCAAACCGCAATGGCCAGATTGTCGGCCGCCACATCGGCCAGCGCAGGGATATAGTCAGCCACTTTTCCCTGATGAACCAGCGGACGCACCTGGTCCAGGATCTCCTGCAGCAGAGCATTATTCAGTTCAGACACGCACCTTCTCCCGTCCATTCTCGCGGTCCCCATTTGCGACCGGCGAATCATTAATTGTTAGCGGCTCCGCCGCAATTTCAGCTGATAGGTTTTGACTGCGCTGCCAGCGGAGCCAGCAGCATCTGCAACAGGCTCAGCAGTGCCAGCACGCTGAAGGGCAGCGTCCAGTTACCGCTCTGCTCATGCAGCATGCCAAAGCACAGCGGCCCGAGCGCCGCCAGCGCATAACCCACACACTGCGCCATGCCAGACAATTGTGAGGCCTGGCGGTGATTGGTGGCTCGCAGATTAAACAGCGAGAGGCAGAGCACCAGTGATGCGCCTGCGCCCAGTCCGGCGAGTGTCAGCCAGACGGCGGCCCATTGCGGATTAAGCAGCAAACCCAGCATGCCGAGAAAAATACCCGCTGAGGCAATGAACGCGGTGAGTCGGGCATCTTTAACCCGCTTCAGCGCCATCATACAGCCCAGGTTAGCGACGATCGCAATCGCCTGATACCAGAACAGCAGCCAGCCCGCGCTGGACTGGCTGAAGCCATTATCCTGAGCAAACACGGTAAACCAGTCGATCAGGGTATAAAACGCCAGCGATTGCAGCGCCATAAATAGCGCGATCTGCCAGCCGCCAGCCGATCGCCAGGGATGACGATGTGCGACGGGCGCATCGGCAGGCGCTAAGGTTGATTGCCGCTGACGTAGCAGCGGCAGCCAGGCGAGCAGCGCAACCAGCCCCGGCAGCGCCCAGACCACCAGCGAGAGTCGCCAGCCCGCCGTGGAGAGCTGGCTCAGCGGTACGGCAATGCCTGAAGCGAGGCTGGCAGTAATCGACATGGTGGCGGCATACAGGCCAATATATTTAGCCGTTTGGGCGGTGAAATCGCGTTTAATCAGTGGCGGCAGCAGCACGTTGGCGGCGGCAATGCCTGCACTCAGCAGCAGTGTTCCGCCCCACAACGCCGCTTCAGCGGGCTGCCAGCGCAACAGCGAACCGGCCGTAATCAGGCACAGCGCGCCCCATAAACTGCGTTCCAGCCCGACGCGATGACCCAGCCAGGCGGCGGGCGGCGCGAGCAGGGCAAACAGCATCAGGGGAATAAAATTAAACAGGCCCGCTTCACCGGCGCTGAGGCCAAAAGTCTCGCGGATATCCTGCAGTACCGGACCCGCGACGGTAATCGGCGCGCGAAGATTAGCCGCAGTGAGCAGCAGGACGAACAAAAAAAACGTGGCGCTGGAAAACACAGCGAGAGGTTTAGCTGGGTGTTGTACAGGCATCATGGCAGGGATCATCACAGGCAGCAGGGCTGCGGGGGCGTTGCTTGACGTTAACGCTTACGCATCAGAATTGATGTCTGGGCGCTACTCTACTAACCGGCTGGTGGAGTGTAAAGCCTTGTTATGCGATGAATTAGCGCAAATGCGATCTCGCTACAGGCTTCATCGCTTTACCGATCAATGGAATTCAGGTTCCGGGAAGTGACCGCAGTCATTCTGGCTGGGATTGGTGCCGGGCTGGCAGGTCTGTTGACGGGTTTCGGCCGCCGGGACCGGTTTTTCAGCGTGCCATGGGGCGGCACTGCAGGCACTGAGAAGGGAAACCAGAATCATCACACTGACAACGCGCATAGCCGCTCCTTATTAACCATCATGAACAAGGTCACGTCGGTGATCGGCGGTTTGCGGGTCAGGGACGTCTTATCTGAGTGTGGTCGCTAAGGAAATTCTGTCAATTAAAACAGCGCAAACATCAGCGCGACAGGAAAACTCATTGGCCAGGTCGCACCTACTAAAAAGGCACTCAGCAGTTTGATGCTTAACTTATCTTTGGCGATGAAGAACGTGATCAGCGTAGCGACCAGTGCAACAACGGCATAGAAAATGAGCATACCCTGGTACAGTGTCATCGTTATCTCCGCAGCGTCATTAAGGTTTTCGCTGCGCATGATGCGGATTTTTGTGATCCAGATCAAGAGCTGCAGGGTTTAGGATCTAAAGAAATCATGGGGTAAGCCCCCGATTCGCTCGCTAACCGGTAATCTCACCGCAGGCGATTTCAGGCTGAAACCAGGTCGCAAAATTGCCGCTCAAACCTTTGCTGACGCCGGAACTGCTTCCTGGCTACCGCTGGCGAAGACTCCCCGATTATTTGTCTCCAGGCCGTAAAAAAGCCCGCCAGCGTGGGCGGGCAATATGTGAGAGTAAAAAAGGTGAGTTAACTCTGCCGGTACAGCGCCATCACTTCTTCCAGGTCAGGCGTGCGGGGATTGCCGCCGGTACAGACATCATCCAGCGCCGCCTGTGCCAGTGCCGGGATATCCGCCTCCTGTAAGCCCACCTCACGCAGGGAACGCGGAATGCCCACATCGCGACAGAGCTTGCGAACCGCGGCGACCGCTGCTTCCCGTGCCTGATCCAGTGACAGGGTATCGATCTGTTTCACGCCCATCGCGCGGGCGATATCGCGATATTTTTCGCCTGTGCAGGAGGCATTCCACGCCATCACCTGCGGCAGCAGAATGGCGTTTGCTACGCCGTGCGGGACGTTATAAAAGGCCCCCAGCGGGTGTGCCATACCATGCACCAGACCGAGACCGACATTAGAGAAGCCCATTCCGGCGACATACTGCCCCAGCGCCATCTGCTCGACCGCCTCACTATCGCCCGCGACTGACTTTCGCAGCGACTGGCTGATAATCCCGATAGCTTTCAGGTGCAGCATATCGGTCATAGCCCAGGCACCGCGCGTGATGTAGCCTTCAATCGCGTGCGTTAAGGCATCAATGCCGGTTGCGGCTTTCAGCGAGGGGGGCATGCTCGCCATCATCTCCGCATCAATAATTGCCACTTTCGGAATGTCATGGGGATCGACACAGACAAACTTGCGACGATTCTCTTCATCGGTAATCACATAGTTGATGGTGACTTCTGCGGCCGTGCCTGCGGTGGTCGGGATCGCGATGATCGGCACACAGGGATGCCGGGTGGGCGCGACGCCTTCCAGACTGCGGACGTCTTCAAACTCCGGGTTGTTAATAATAATGCCGATCGCCTTACTGGTATCCTGCGGTGAGCCGCCACCGATGGCGATCAGGTAGTCAGCGCCTGACTGTCGGAACACCGCAACGCCCTGTTGCACAACCCGGATGGTAGGGTTCGGCACCACCTCATCATAAACCGCCCACGCAAGCTGGTGCTGATCCAGCAGATCGGTTACCCGCTTCAGCGCACCCGCTGCCACCAGCGCTTCGTCCGTGACGATCAGCGCTTTCCGCATCCCGCGACGCTCCACCTCTTCGGGCAAATGACGTAAAGCACCGGCCCCAAACCAGGCCGTCTCATTCAGAATCATACGTTGGGTCATCAAAACATCCTCTGTTAACAAATGAATTTTCACCATCGGCGATCCCCGCTTCAGCTTCTGCGCAGAAGCTCTCAGTTCCGGGCCATGACAGTTGATAAAAATCAATCAATTAGCAAAAAAGGCGGTGTCTGCGCCAGCGGGTTTTGTGCGGGATGTCGCACATCAGACTCACGGCCCTGTCGGGGGGTTTCCGTCAATCGCTGGAGGTATGCCACACTGCTGCATCAGCAATCACGCATGCCCATGAGGAATGAAGACATGACCCGATTCGTAATGAATAAAAAGGATGATCTCGTCGACAGCGCGCTGGATGGCATGATTTACGCCAGCCCGTGGCGCAATCTGGTGCGGCTGCAGGTCGATCCGCGCATTCGCATCGTGATGCGCAGGGACTGGACCAAACAGCAGGTCGCGCTGATCTCCGGTGGCGGTTCCGGCCACGAACCGGCGCACGTCGGCTTTATCGGCAAAGGGATGCTGACGGCGGCCGTCTGCGGGGATGTATTTGCCTCTCCCAGCGTGGACGCGGTTTATAACGCCATCATTAACATTACCGGTGAGGCGGGATGTCTGCTGATTGTGAAAAACTACACCGGCGATCGGCTCAATTTTGGGCTGGCGGCAGAGAAAGCCCGAAAAGCGGGATTCAGCGTCAACATGGTCATTGTTGGTGACGACGTTGCGCTGCCCGATAATCCTCAGCCACGCGGCGTAGCGGGCACCTTGCTGGTGCATAAAGTGGCGGGCTTCGTCGCTGAACGCGGTGATGACCTGGCGGCAGTGACCGAAGCGGCAGAGGCGGCCAGCCATGCGATCGCCACCATGGGCGTTGCGCTCTCAAGCTGTCATCTGCCGGATGAACAGACCGGCCAGCGTGTCCCGGACGGCAGCGTTGAAATGGGGCTGGGGATCCACGGCGAGCCGGGCGTTGACGTGATGCAGACGCAGAACAGTCAGCAGATTGTGCAGCATCTGCTGGAGAAGGTCATGCCGGACAACGACCAGCCACGCGCACTGCTGGTGAATAATCTTGGCGGCATGTCGGCGCTGGAGATGAGTCTGGTCACACGGGATCTGATCGAGTCGCCCCTCAGTCGTGGCAGTAATTATCTGATCGGCCCGGCGCCGCTGATGACGGCGCTGGACATGAAAGGCTTTTCCGTCACCTGCATGACGCTGACACCGCTGTTTGAAGAGGCGATCTGCGCGCCGGTTGAAGTCACAGGCTGGCTTCCGGCGGTTAAGATCGCGCCGCTGCAGCCGGTGATCGCGACAAAAGAGGCAACGGCGCATCCTGCGCAACCTTCCGATAACCCGACAGTCGCGGCCTTTGTTAGCTGCATCTGTGAAACGCTGATCGTCTGCGAAGGTGAGCTGAACAAACTGGATGCGCAGGTCGGCGACGGCGATACCGGTTCAACCTTTGCTGCTGGCGCGCGCCAGATCCAGCGCGAATGTGCAGATAAGAAACTGCCGTTGAATGCCTTGCCCGATCTGCTCGCGGTGACGGGTGAGCGACTGGCGACGGTGATGGGTGGATCCAGCGGCGTGCTGATGGCGATCTTTTTCACGGCTGCTGCGCAGCAACTGGCGGAAGGTGGGGCGCTGCCCGAGGCCCTGCAGCAGGGTCTGGAAAAGATGAAGCAGTATGGTGGGGCGCAACCCGGCGATCGTACGCTGATCGATGCGCTGCAACCGGCCATCGAGGCGCTGGTGGCGGGTGAACCGCTGGCCGGGGCGGCTGATGCCGCGCAGCAGGGCAGTGATGCGACGGCCAGCATGGGGAAAGCAAAGGCAGGGCGTTCATCCTACCTTAACAGCGCTAACCTCAACGGCGTGCCCGATCCGGGTGCCGTCGCGGTCGCCAGAGTCTTTGCGGCATTAAAACAGCTTTAAGCATTTCTGCTGACTTATGGCGCTAAACGCGCCTGTAAAAAGGCCAGTAACTGACGGTTTACCTCGCTGCGCTGACGGTGCTGTGGGTAAACCGCATTCAGGGAGAGCGGTGGCGGCTGGCAATCGTCCAGTACCGTCACCAGTTCACCACGCTGCAGCGCGTTCTCTACAATAAAGGCCGGTAATAACACCAGCCCTAAACCCGCCAGTGCGGCATCCCGCAGTACTTCGCCGTTGTTACTCACCATCGGCCCCTGAACCGCCAGCCATTTCGCTTTGCCATTAACCTGCAGTTCCCAGCCATTCTGACCTTCACGTCCGTAGCGCAGACAGGCGTGTTGCAGCAACGCTTCTGGCTGTTGCGGCGTGCCAGCCCGTTTCAGATAGTCGGGACTGCAGCAGATTACCCGCTTCAGCTCACCCAGCGGACGGGCAATCAGGGTGGAATCTGCCAGGGTGCCGATGCGAATTGCCATATCCACGCATTCGCCAATGACATCAACATAGCGGTCAGCCAGCTCAATCTGAAACTGCAGGGCCGGATGGTGACGCAGAAATTCGGCGATCAGCGGTGACAGGTGGCTCATACCAAAAGACATCGGCATATTGATGCGGAAAGTACCGCGTAGCGCCTGCTGCTGCTCCGAGACCGCCAGTTCGGCTTCCTGAATCTCATCCAGAATACGCTGGGCATGCTGCGCAAACAGCAGTCCCGCATCGGTCACTGACAGCTTGCGGGTATTGCGGATCAGCAGGCGGACGCCTAACGAAGCCTCCAGCGCGGCCATGCGGCGGCTGACATATTGCTTCGATAACATCAATTGCTCAGCCGCTGCAGTAAAGTTGCCAGCATGCATCACGGCGACATAAATCCGGAGGTCTTCAATCTGCATAGTGTCCACTTATCGGTGACAGTCACGGGGATTCAGGCGATAGTTCAGCCGCAGGCGTTAACTTATATCGGGTAATGGGCGACAGGGCAACGCGTCCGCTGACCGTGCCTGCGCGACAGAGATCATAGATTTGCCGTTCCGCTGCCACTAAACAGGCAGGCTGGCGGGTTAATTGCGCTAAAGCCGTTATAGTAAGCAGGCAGTGACGAAACAGGTCTGGAGAGATTTCCGGGATAATCTGATAAGGAGTGGCTGGTGAAAAAATTACTCTGCGCGACGGTGCTGGCCGTTTTGCCTCTGACCACGCTGGCGGCGTCGGTGTTTACGCTGCAATCGCAGGATTTCAGCGACAATGCGCTACTGGATAAGAAGTTTGCCGGTGCTAATAAAAGTAATCCTTCCTGTACCGGCGAGAATATCTCTCCCGAACTGAACTGGTCTGCGACGCCAGCGGGCACGCGCAGTCTGGCGCTGCTGATGACCGATCCTGTCGGCGCGAAAGGGCTGGGCGTCACCCACATGGTGGCCTATAACATTCCCCCCAGCCGTTCGTCGTTTGTGCAGGGTGCGCTGACGCAGGGCAAGGACTACACCGGCGGAAAAAATACGCCAGGCACGCTGCACTATTACGGGCCGTGCCCGCCAGCAGGCAGTGGATTGCATCACTATAACTTTGTGCTGATTGCCACCGATTTACCGGTGGGCCAGCTGAAAGCCGGACTCACCCAGGCGGAACTGGTGGCTCAGCTGAAAGGCCATGCGCTCGGCGCGGCCAGCACGGTCGGCCGGTTCAGTAATGAGTAATCTGCAGGTTTGCAGAGGCAGTTAGCCTGCCTCTGCGCGTTATGCCTCAGTCGCCACTGAACATCTCCCGGATGCGTGATGCAATGTGATCGGTGTGCGTCTCCAGCGCGAAATGGCCGCTATCCAGCATCTCAACCACCGCCTGCGGATTATCGCGCTGCCAGGCCACTGCGCCCGGTGGAATAAAGAACGGATCGTTTCTGCCCCAGATCACCAGCGTCGGAACCTGCTGCTGACGGAAGAACGCCTGAAATTCCGGATAGCGTTTCAGGTTATTTGCGTAATCAAGAAACAGTGCCTGCTGAATAGCTTTGTTGCCGGGGCGCTCCATCAGCAGCGTGTCCAGGGTATACGTTTCAGGAGCGATTTGCTGCGGATCGCTGACCCCATGCAGATACTGCCACTTCACACCTTCCAGCGTCAGAATGGCGTCGCGAATCACCTGACCGTTTGTCTCGCTGGGATCCGCCCAATAGGCGCGAACCGGTGCCCATGCTTCTCCTAATCCTTCCAGATAGGCGTTCCCGTTCTGCGATATCAGCCCGCTGACGCGGTCAGGATAGGCCAGCGCCAGCCGCAGGCCTGCTGGTGCGCCATAGTCAAAAACATACATCGCATACCGTTTCAGCCCCAGTGCATCGACAAAGGCGGTCAGCGTGTTACCGAGCGCGTCGAAGGTCCATGAATAATCGCGTTCAGCGGGGACCTCAGTGAAACCAAAGCCCGGCATATCCGGGGCGATGAGATGAAATTTGTCGGCCAGAAGCGGAATCAGATTGCGGAACTGATGTGAAGAGGTGGGAAAACCATGCAATAACAGCAGCACGGGCAGGGAAGGATCGCCGGCTTCACGGTAAAAAATATTGATGCCGTCGGCCTGCTGGTAGCGGTAAGAAATTGATTGTGCATTCATGCGAACTCCTGTAACTGGGTAAATTACTTTTAAGGGGTTACCTGAAGCTAAGTATGCCGCGATAATGTAACCTGTCAAATTAATTAATAACGGTTACAATAAGCATGAGGTAACTACTCAATTGCATTTTTATCGGTTACAGTAGCGCCAACAGAATTGAACGGGAGGAGCACTATCATGGCGGAAACGCAATCGCAGAGCGGCCAGGGGCCGTGGTTTCTGGCCGATCATCCGGCGCTGGATTTCATCAACACTGAGGCCATTGTCGAGGGCCATCCGCACGATTTCTGGCAAACCGATCAGGATGTTGAAGCGTGGCTGCAGCATTCCGGGCTGGCAGCAGATGGCCTGGCGTCGCAGCATGAACCGGATGCGCTGTTGCAGGCCGCACGTCAGTTACGTCAGATCATCCGTAATAGTGTACAGCAGCATAAAGCGGGTGAAGCCGTGGATATTCAGGCCCTGAATGCCTGGCTGGGCGAAGCAACCAGCCATCTGCAGCTGACCGGCGAGCCAGGTGAATTACAGCTCAGGCGCGTCTATGCAGGCCAGAGTGTCATGCAGCAACTGGGACAGGTTGCGGAGCAGGCTGCGATGCTGCTGGCGCAGGAGGATTTCAGCAGAGTCCGCCCCTGTGAACATCCCGCCTGTACCCTGTGGTTTTACGATCGCACCAAAGCGCATCGCCGCCGCTGGTGTAGCATGGCGCTGTGCGGTAATCGGGCAAAAGTCGCGCGTTTCAGGGCGGTTAAATCAGGTGGGTAGAGCGTCAGGCGGCAGATAAAAAAACACCCTGCAGAGCAGGGTGTCAGGTGACTTACTTCGCCGCTGTTGCGGCAGGCTTATGTCGTTTACGCAGCTTATCAATCAGGCGATGCGCTTCCGCTTTGGTTGCCACCGCAGGCGATGAACCGGTCAGCGGCTGACGCGCCGTTTCACGAACCGTCAGGATCGTCAGCAGGCCAATCACACCCGCGCCCATCATGTAGTAAGCCGGCATCATGTTGTTTTTGGTGGTATCCACCAGCCACGCGGTAATCAGCGGTGTCGTACCCCCAAACAGCGAAACCGACAGGTTGAAGCCGATGGCCAGCGCACTGTATCGGATATCGGTGGTAAACAGCGCGGGCAGCGTCGAAGGCATGGTGCCGCTGAAGCAGGTGTGCAGCACACCCAGAATCATCAGGCCGCCAAAGACCGCCCACATATTACCTGAACCGATCAGCATAAAGCTCGGGATGGCGAGCAGGATCAGACCCACCGCACCAAAGGCAATCACCGGACGACGACCGATGCGATCAGTCCAGCGGCCCCACAGCAGCGTCAGCGGCATCATCACGAACATCGCCACCATCACCAGCAGCAGACCACTCAGCTCGGGCAGACCCAGCACGCCGGTCAGGTAGCTCGGCATGTAAGACGTCAGCATGTAGTTGGAGACGTTAAACAACAGCACCAGACCGATACACTTCATCATCGGCGCACGGTATTTGCTCAGCATCTGCATCAGCGTCAGACGCGGTTTGCTCTGTTCCAGCGCCTCCTGTTTTTCCATATGCTGCTGGAATGCCGGGGTCTCTTCCAGCTTCAGCCGTACATAGAGACCAAACAGGCCCAGCGGCGCGGCGATAAAGAACGGCACGCGCCAGCCCCAGGACATCATGGCCTCATTGGACATCACGGTCGTCATCACTGTTACCAGGCTGGCACCCATCAGATAACCCCCGATGGTGCCGAACTCCAGGAAGCTGCCCATAAAGCCACGGCGTTTGTCGGTCGAGTACTCTGCGATAAAGGTCGCGGCTCCGCCATATTCACCGCCGGTCGAGAAGCCCTGAATCAGACGGGCCACCAGCAGCAGAATCGGTGCCATGATCCCGATTGAGGAGTAGGCCGGGATCAGGCCGATACAGAATGTCCCGATCGACATCATGATCATTGTCATCGCCAGCACTTTCTGTCGGCCGATGCGGTCACCCAGCGGGCCAAAGACCAGGCCGCCAATCGGACGTACCAGGAAGGCCGCCGCAAACGTACCAAAGGTGGCGATCAGCTGCACCGCGTTGTTGGCATCCGGGAAGAAGACTTTGCCGATGATCACGGCGAGATAGCTGTAGACGCCAAAGTCGAACCATTCCATCGCATTACCTAACGCCGCTGCGCCAACCGCACGCTTCAGCATGTCGTTATCGATCACGGTAATGTCGTCGACAGTCAGCTCTTTAGGCTTCCTGTTCCAGAAATGTTTCTTTGGGTGTTCAGACGATGAGTTTCTGGTGTCCATAATCTCCTCAGGTGCATCAATGAAGGAGTCTTATAGCTTTCGCAGCCGCAAACAATGTTCAGAAGAAACCGTGGAAATGAAAGCTATAAGAAGCCGAATAAGTTTTAAGTGAAGCGGCAAAACCGCAGCCGCTAAACCATAGACCACGATTGTAAGGTTTTGCAAGTTTCCAGCCGAAATAACTGCCTTTCCTGACAAACCCAGCATGGACCACCTGTTCATGTCTGCTTACGACCCTGAACATCTGGTAATGTCGCGTGCCTGCCCTCCGGGTTATCACCAGCGTGGATAACGCGGTGGGGCTATCTGAACAGTTGCAGTGCGTCGATGCGATCCAGCGCCTCAAGCAAAGAGGTCGTCCCGGCCGTCAGGCTGATACGAATATAATCACGTCCCGCTGCGCCAAAAGCGTGGCCTGGCGCTACCAGCAGATGGCACTTTGCCAGTAACAGCGCGGCAAACTGCTCACCGGTAAAACCCGGTGGCGCGGCCAGCCAGAGGAAAAAAGTGCCCTGACGGGCGCGAACCGGCCAGTGCATTTCTGCCAGCCTGGCTAAAACCACCCGGCGGCGCTGATGATAAGGTTCTGCCAGCTGGGTGAGTTGTTCTGCAGGCAGCGACAGGGCGGTGATGGCGGCATCCTGTATCGCGCCAGATACCGTGCTGTAACTGTGTGTATGCAGTTTTTTAAAAGCCGCAATCACTGAGGCGTTTCCCACGGCAAAACCGACACGCCAGCCTGCCATGATGGCGCTCTTGGACAGCGTATAAATCTCCACGGCCCACTCTTTGCCATCCGGCAGGGCCAGCAGACTCAGCGGCTGTTCGCCCGACTCACTTCCCAGCGTGGCGTAGGCGAAGTCATGGATCAGCGGAATATGATGCTGGCGGGCAAAGGCCAGCGCGTCGGCGAACAGCGAGGGTGTCGCCAGTGCGCCCGTGGGATTGTGGGGGTAATTGAGCAGCAGCAGTCCGGCACGCGCCGCTATCTCATCCGGCACCTGGCGGAAATCGGGCAGAAAAGCGTTGCGCGCCTCCAGCGGAATACCATAAAAATCGGCACCGGCCTGACGCGCTGCTGAACGATAAAGGGGATAGCAGGGATCGGTCGAGATCAGCACCTGACCCGGATTGAGCAGCGCACGGGGAAAGCCGCTGACACCAATGTGCGCGCCCTGAAACAGCGCGATTTCGGTGTCGGGATCGAGAGTGACGCCGTAGTGACGCTGATAAAAATCAGCGATCGTCTGACGCAGGGTCGGTTTGCCCCAGAAAGAGGGATACTCATGGTTCTCCGGCCGCGCCGCCGCTGCCTGCAGGGCAGCAATGACGTCGGGCGGCGTCGGCTGACGCGGACTGCCAGAGGAGAGGTCGATCAACGGTAATTGCGCATCATCCAGCTCTGCCGCCTGCTTTTCCAGCAGGCTGAAGAGGTTCTCTTCCAGCGCCCCGACCAACTCTGAAGCTGCAAACTCCGCCATATTCATTCCGCAATAGAAAGGGTGAGGCGAAAAAGAATGACACAGCCAGCAGGTAAATCTTTAGCAGAAAAAACGCTGTCTTAAGCCAGTAAATGGATATTCAGCCTGCAACTATCGTTAGCATAAATAAGCTCAAGTCGGGAGGGGGTTTTGCCTGTTCCTGGCCGCGATGGCTGTGATTAAATCGATCGCTCTCACAATAATGAATCAGGTCACGCTATGCACATCACCTCCCGGGGAATTATTCTGGCACTCACCTCCGCCAGCCTTTTTATTTCAGTCGCTCAGGCAGCCGAACAGAAGATAATACGCATCGGATTTAATCCTGGGCCTTATAAAGAGCAGTTTGAAAAAGGCGTGGCACCCGGCTTAATAAAGCAGGGCTATACCCTGGAATATAAAGATTTCAGCGATGGGATTCAGGTTAATGATGCCGTCCATCGCGGTACGATTGACGCGAATATTATGCAGCATCCGGTCTATCTCAAGTCAGTTAATGAGCGGCTTGGCATTGATAACGTCGGGATAGTGCAGGTGCCGACCCCTCCAATGGGACTCTATTCTGCGCGCGTGAAAACACTGAATCAGCCCGCACCGGGCAGTACCGTGTCGGTGCCGAATCAGCCTTCCAATGAGTATCGTGCGGCGCTGCTACTGCAGAGCATTGGCTGGCTGAAAATCAGCCCTGACAGCGATGCCGCAACCTTTTCGCAAAAAAACATCACGGAGAATCCTTATAAAATCGTGCTGAAGGAGATAGATAATGCCCAGCAGGTGCGCGCACTGCCTGACGTCGATTATGGTGTCATTCAGGGCAACTTCGCCGTCTCCAGTGGTCTGAAACTCAATTCGGCACTGAAGCTGGAATCCCCGACCAGCCAGTTTATTAATGTGGTGACGGTAGCCGGTAAAAATAAGCAGGCTGAGTTTGCC
The DNA here is from genome assembly GCF_030062155.1 of Pantoea sp. Lij88. Lineage (NCBI taxonomy): Bacteria > Pseudomonadati > Pseudomonadota > Gammaproteobacteria > Enterobacterales > Erwiniaceae > Pantoea > Pantoea sp. Lij88. Next base: position 480,067 of record NZ_CP118267.1, read on the forward strand.
CGTGACATTATTGCCGGCTATCACTCGGCCGAATTTAAAGCGTACATAACCGGTGATGCGCAATATACGGGCTACCTGTTACCAGACTATTTCAAATGAGTCAGGCGGCCATAGATTTTCGTCAGGTCAGTAAGGCCTTTGCGCGTAACGGTGCTGAAGTTCAGGCGCTGCAGGACATTAATCTGCGCATCAATCGGGGGGATATCTTTGGCGTGATCGGCACCAGCGGTGCCGGAAAAAGTACGCTGTTGCGTCTGATTAATCATCTGGAGACTCCTACGGCAGGCACGGTCGAGGTGCAGGGGGAAGCGTTACAGGGAATCACTAAAAAGCGGCTGATTGAGGTCAAAAAGCAGATTGGCATGATCTTTCAGCACTTCAACCTGCTCAATGCCCGGACGGTGTTTCACAATGTCGCGATTCCGCTGATTTTACAGAGGCGGGATAAAGCCTTTATCGCTGCTCGTGTGGCGGAACTGCTGGCGTTCGTTAACCTCAGCGATAAGGCCGACAGCTATCCGGACGAACTTTCCGGTGGTCAGAAACAGCGCGTCGGGATCGCCCGCGCGCTGGCAACCAATCCGGCGATTCTGCTGTGCGATGAGGCGACCTCTGCGCTCGATCCCCACACCACGGAACAGATCCTGCTGCTGCTGCAGGAGATTAATCAGCGTTACGGGATCACCATTGTTCTGATTACCCATGAGATGTCGGTGGTGCAGAAAATCTGCAACCGGATGGCAGTCATGGCCCAGGGTCGGATCGTCGAACAGGGCGATGTCCTGACGCTGTTCGCTGAGCCGCAACAGGCGGTGAGCGCCAGCTTTGTGCAGTCGGTCATTCACGATCGCCTGCCACAGCAGACGCTGGCGCTGCTGAGCCAGTCGCCGTCTATCGACGTGTTGCGGCTGGAGTTTGTCGGCGAGACGGCACAGCAGCCGATCATCAATCGTCTGATCCGTGAACATGACGTTGAAGTGAATATTTTGTTCGCCAGCATGACAGAGGTGCAGCGCACCATTCTGGGTTTCATGATTGTGCAGATCAGCGGTGAACCCGCCCGGCGCGCGGCGGCCATCCAGTTTCTCATCGCGACCGGAGTGAAAATCAGTGATGTCTGAACTCTTTGAAACCGCCGTGACGGGCGACCAGTTCCTGATGGCGATGCAGGACACGCTGATCATGGTGGCGCTGTCGCTGGGCTTTGGTTCGCTGCTGGGCCTGCCGCTCGGCATTGTGCTGGTGGTCTGTCGTCCGGGCGGTATCCGCCCGCATCGTCTGGTGCATCAGCTGCTGAACCCGATCGTCAATGTCATTCGTTCACTGCCGTTTATCATTCTGCTGATTACCATCCTGCCACTGACGCGCCTGCTGGTGAACACCACCATCGGCACCGCCGGGGCCATTGTGCCGCTGGTGATTTTCATCGCCCCCTATATTTCGCGGCTGGTGGAAAGTGCGCTGCTGGAGGTCGATGAAGGGATTCTGGAATCAGCGAATGCGATGGGCGCAACCCCATTTCAGACCATCTGGTATTTCATGATACCGGAAGCGGCTTCTTCGCTGGTGTTAGCCCTGACTACCGCCACCATTGGGCTGCTGGGTGCCACGGCGATGGCGGGCACGGTGGGCGGCGGCGGCATCGGCGATCTCGCCATTACTTACGGCTATCAACGTTTCGATGCTTTCGCCACGATTTCAACGGCGCTGGTGCTGATCGTGATAGTCCAGCTTCTGCAAACCTTGGGTACGCGGCTGTCACGGCGCATCCGACGCGAGTAAACCATGAAAAAGAATGATTTAGCGGTGATGCACTGGGGTACCTATCACGTCACCACCGACGGCGACACGCTGACGTCGGTCAGGCCGGTGGCGTGGGATCGTAATCCCTCTGCTATCGGGCAGTCGTTGCCTGGCGCAGTGCAAAGCGAAACCCGGGTCAGAAATCCGGCTGTCAGGCTGGGTTATCTGCAGAACAGAAGCGCCTCACGCAGGGGACGCGGCAAAGAGCCGTTTGTCGAGGTGAGCTGGGAGGTGGCACTGCAACTGGTAGCGGATGAGCTGACGCGGGTGAAAACAGAGCATGGCAATCAGGCGATTTACGCCGGGTCATATGGCTGGTCAAGTGCCGGGCGCTTCCATCACGCCCAGAGCCAGCTTCATCGGTTCTTTAACCATTTTGGCGGCTACACCGCCAGTACCAACACTTACAGCATCGCCGCCGGTGAGCGTACGCTGCCGCATATCATTGGCGATCTGGATGAGTTACAACGTCACCACACTCACTGGCCGGTACTGGCAGCGCACTGCGAACTCTTTGTGGCCATTGGCGGGCTGCCGCTGCGTAATGCTCAGGTCAATGGCGGCGGCGCGAACGATCATGCTCTGGCGCACTGGCTGACCACGCTGCGGCAGAACGGCACCCGGTTTATCAATATCAGCCCGGTCAGAAACGATCTCGCCGGGGTGGCCGATGCAGAGTGGCTGGCGATTCAGCCCGGTTCCGATACGGCACTGCAACTGGCGATTGGGCAGGTACTGATTGCGGAGTCCCTCTACGACGCATCGTTCGTCGCACGCTGTACTGAAGGCTTCGAACCCTACGCGGCTTATCTCCGCGGCGAACGCGATGGCATCGCCAAAACGCCGGAATGGGCCGCGCCGATTACCGGACTGGCGGCTGAGCGCATCCGGACGCTGGCACGGCAAATGGCATCACACAAAACGATGGTGAATATTGCCTGGTCCGTGCAGCGGGCGCGGCAGGGTGAGCAGGCGTTCTGGGCCACGGTCGCGACTACCGCGCTGCTGGGACAGATTGGCACCCCCGGCGGCGGGCTGGGCTTTGGTTACGCCTCGACCAATCTGGCCGGTGCGGCGCGGCGACAGTTTTCCGGGCCGCGCCTGCCTGCCGGTCATAACCCGGTGGCGCAGGCTATTCCGGTTGCTCGCATCGCCGACATGTTACTGAATCCCGGCGGTCATTATGAGTTTGACGGTCAGCAACGGGTCTATCCCGACATCCGCCTGGTCTACTGGGCGGGCGGCAATGTTTTCCACCATCATCAGGATATCAACAAGCTGATACGCGCCTGGCAGCAGCCGGACACGCTGATTGTGCACGAGCAGTTCTGGACAGCGCAGGCAAAATTTGCCGACATCGTCCTGCCCGCCACCACGTCGCTGGAGCGTGAAGATATCGGCAGCGCCAGCAACGACGGGTTTATCATCGCCATGCCACAGCATCTGCCGCCGTTTGCCGCCGCAAAGTCTGACTATGCGATCTTCGCCGCGCTGGCAGAGCGGCTCGGTTTTGCTGACGCTTTTACGCAGGGGCGCGATGCGCGCCAGTGGCTTGAAGCCATCTACGAAGACTCCCGGCCTCGCGCGGTGGCGCAGGGCATTGAACTCCCGCCGTTTAAGACGTTCTGGTCAGAGGGCATGTGGGAATATCCCGCGCCTGAAACACCGGAGATCATGCTGAAAGCGTTTCGGGAGAATCCGGAACTGGCCCCGCTCAGCACGCCATCGGGAAAAATCGAACTCTTTTCGCAGCAGGTGGCTGACTTTGGCTATGAAGAAGCGCCCGGCTTTGCCTTCTGGTACCCGCCGGAATATCAGGCGCAGCAACAGGAGAAGCAGCAGTGGCCGCTGCATCTGCTCTCCAGTCAGCCGCGAACCCGCCTTCACAGTCAGTACGATCATGGCCGGGTCAGCAGGGCTACCAAAATTGCCGGGCGCGAGCCCCTCTGGATGCACCCTGAGGATGCGGCATCGCGGGGCATAGAGGAGAACAGCATTGTAAAAGTCTTCAACGGCCGCGGTGCGCTGCTGGCGGGCGTCCATCTGACGCAGGATATTTTGCCGGGCGTGGTGCAGATGTCGACCGGTGCCTGGTATGACCCGCAGGAGCAGCCTGATGGCCTGCCGCTGGATAAACATGGCAATCCTAATGTGCTGACGCAGGATACCGGCAGTTCGCGGCTGGGCCAGGGGTGCAGCGCGCAGACCTGCTTTGTAGAAATCATACTTTTTCAGGCGCCGCTGCCTGAGATTACGGCGTGGTCACCGCCAGAATTTGTGGTCCAAAGCGCAGAGTAATCTGCGGGTAGGGTGCCTGAGGGGTGGTGGGATATTCCCATCCGCCGCATATCCATAGCAGGATTAGTTGGTAGTTAACGCATAAACCAAATGGCAGTGTAAGGCTATTCCATGCCAACAGAGTGTTTATCATGAGCGCGTTAACCACAGCAGAATTGCCGGTAATTGATTTCGCATTATTGTCAGGTAATCAACAGGAGCAGCAACAGGCTCTGGATACATTAAGCCAGGCCGCGCGTGACGTCGGTTTCTTCTATTTAATCAATCACGGGATCGACCAGGCACTACTAAATGAGGTTCAGCAGGTCGCGCGGAAATTTTTTGCCCTGCCGCAGGCGGATAAAACGGCGGTGGCGATGGCCAACTCCCCACATTTTCGCGGCTATAACCTGGCGGGTGTGGAAATCACCCGCAGTCATCCTGATTTCCGCGAGCAGTTTGATATCGGCGCGGAACGCGATGCGCTGCCCGTCACCGCCGATTCGCCCACCTGGCAGCGGATGCAGGGGCCGAATCAGTGGCCGAAAGCCTTACCGGAATTGCAGACCGTGGTCACCCGCTGGCAGCAGCAGATGACGGCGGTGGCGCTGGAACTGCTGCGCGCCTTTGCGGAAGCACTGAATCTGCCACGCAACGCCTTCGACAACCTCTACGGCGACTATCCCAACGAACATATCAAACTGATCCGCTATCCGGGCCGCACCGAAGGTGAATCACGCCAGGGCGTGGGTGCGCATAAAGATTCCGGCTTCCTGACCATGCTGTTGCAGGATGACCAGCCGGGCCTGCAGGTTGAAGTCACACCGGACAACTGGATCGATGCGTCGCCGCTGCCGGGTGCCTTTGTGGTGAACATTGGCGAACTGCTGGAGCTGGCGACCAACGGCTATCTGCGCGCCACCGTGCATCGCGTGGTGTCACCGCAGCAGAACAATGAGCGTCTTTCGATCGCCTTCTTCCTGGGTGCCCAGCTGGATGCGGTGGTGCCAGTCTACCAGCTTCCACCTCAGCTGGCCCGGCTGGCACAGGGACCGAGCAGCGATCCGCTTAACCCACTGCTGCGCGAAGTCGGCTGGAACTACCTCAAGGGCCGGTTGCGTTCGCATCCGGAAGTCGCCCAGCGTTTCTATCCTGAACACAACACCCACTGATAACGATAAGAGATAAATGATGATGATTAAAAAGCGCTTTCTGTTACTTGCCGGTCTTTCACTGCTGATTGCTCAAAGCCTGCAGGCTGCACCACTGCGCGTGGCGGCGGATCCCTTGCCGCACGCGGAAATCCTGGAGTATGTCAAAACCCTGGATCCAAAACTGGATATCAAAATTGTTGAGCTGAGCGGCGGCGTGAATGCCAATGAACTGCTGGCATCCGGGGACGTTGATGCCAACTACTTCCAGCATCTGCCCTACTTAAAAGATCAGGAGAAAGCGCTGGGGAAAACCTTTGCGGTGGTCGCCAGCGTGCACATTGAGCCGCTGGGGATCTATTCGCGCAAGGTGAAGTCGCTGGCGGCGTTGCCAGAGGGCGCCAGCATTGCTGTGCCGAACAACACCACCAACCTGAGCCGTGCGCTCTGGCTGTTGCAGGACAAAGGAGTGATCAAACTGAGTGCGAAGGGCGAAGCGGGTTCGACGCTGGTGACGCCGAAAGATATCAGTGAAAACCCGAAGAAAATTAAAATCGTTGAGATCGAGTCGCCACAGCTGCCGCGTTCGCTGGATGACGTGGATGCCGCCGTCATTAATGGCAACTACGCGCTGGAAGCCGGGCTGACCCCCGCGAAAGATGCGCTGGGACTGGAGTCGGCGGCCCATAACCCTTACGCCAACCTGCTGGTGACGACGCCTGAACTGGCGAAAGATCCGCGCGTGTTACAGCTGGCAAAAGATCTGCGCTCGCCGCAGGTGGCGGCGTTCATTCGTAAAAATTATCAGGGCTCTGTGATTCCGGTTGCGGACGAGCAGCATGATTAAAATCAGCCACCTCAGCAAACACTACGCTGGCGCACCCGCGCCAGCTCTGGACGACATCTCACTCACCATTGAAGAGGGCACCATCTTTGGCATCCTCGGGCGGAGCGGGGCAGGTAAAAGCACGCTGCTGCGCTGCCTGAACCGGCTGGAAAGCCCTTCCAGCGGGCGGATTGAGATTGACGGGCAGGATCTCGCCACGATGGGCCTGGCGCAACTGCGTCAGAAACGTCAGCAGATGGGGATGATCTTCCAGCACTTCAATCTGCTGCATTCGCGCAACGTGCATGACAACGTCGATCTGGCGCTGGAGATTGCCGGTGTGCGAGCGGCGGAGCGCCGTCAGCGGGTCGCCTCGCTGCTGAAGCTGGTGGGGCTGGAATCGTCTGGCAAAGCCTGGCCGTCGCAACTCTCAGGCGGACAGAAACAGCGCGTCGGCATCGCCCGCGCCCTGGCCGCCCGACCCCGTTATCTGCTGTGCGATGAGGCGACCAGCGCGCTGGATCCTGAAACCACCACCTCGATTCTTGATCTGCTGGCCGACATTCAGCAGCAGCTCGGTATCACTATCGTGCTGATTACCCATGAAATGGCGGTGGTAAAGCGTATCTGTGACGGTGCGGCGCTGCTGGAGAATGGCCAGCTGATCGAAAGCGGCACGCTGAGCCAGATTATGGGACGTGAAGAAGGTCGCCTGCGCAAAATGTTGCTGAAAGATGGCGAGGCAGACCGGGCGTTTATCGAAAAATATCAGCGTGAGGCATTAACACGATGCGTAGCATGAGTAGTGCACGGTTTCAGGAACTGCTGCTGAACGCCACGGGCGAAACCCTCTACATGGTGCTGCTGGCGGCCCTTTTTACGGTGGCAATAGGCCTGCCGGTGGGCGTACTGCTGTTTCTGACCCGGCCGAAAGGTATTCTGCCGAATCGCGCAATTTCACTGCTGCTGAATGCGCTGGTGAATACCGGACGTGCGCTGCCGTTTGTGGTGCTGCTGATCGCGCTGATCCCCTTTACCCGCTTGCTGGTCGGCACCACCCTGGGCAGCACCGCCGCGATTGTGCCGATTACCCTGGGCGCATTTCCCTTCTTTGCCCGCATCGTAGAGAACGCGCTGGATGAGGTCGATCGTGGCCGCATCGAGGCGGTGGTCTCGATGGGCGGCACGCTGTGGCATATCGTCAGCCGGGTGTTGCTGCCGGAAGCGCTGCCCGCGCTGGTGGCCGGAATTACCCTGACCATTGTGATGCTGATTGGCTTCTCGGCGATGGCGGGCGTGGTCGGTGGCGGCGGACTGGGGGATCTGGCGATTCGTTACGGCTATCAGCGTTTCGACAATCAGATCATGGCGGCCACCATTGTGGTGCTGCTGGCACTGGTGATGCTGATTCAGAAACTCGGCGACCGGCTGGTGCGCTCGCTGGCTTATCGTCGTTAAGGAGTAACTATGTTTCGTGTGATGTCGCCGAAAGGCTATCTGCAGCGGCCCGGCCTTCGGGCTGAGACAGGGAAGATTATCCGGCCGCTGGCCTCGCATATTCATATCTTCACGTCGCCGCGCGCCTGGGAAGCGGTAAACCCGGCATTGAGCATCAGTCTGGAACAGGCGGGTATTCGCTGGCAGCTCGATTTTCTGACCGGAGAGTGTACCGATGCGGCGATCGCGGCGCTGCAACAACAGGTGCAGACGCACGGAGCTACCCTGATTCTGGCCGTCGGTGGCGGGCGGGTGCTGGACTGTGCCAAAGCGGTCAACGACGCCCTGCCGGATATCCGGCTGGTGAACGTTGCGACGCTGGCCGCAACCTGTGCCGCCTGGTCGCCGCTGGCGATTATTTATGATGAACAGGGCGGCCATCTGCGCAGCCAGCCTCTCAACGCCATGCCGGAGTGGATTCTGGTGGATAGCGAAGTGATCGCCCGAAGCGATGTGCGCTATCTGCGGTCCGGTATTGTCGATGCGCTGGCGAAATGGTTTGAGTTTGAGCCTTATCAGCGACAGACGCCGCACCGGATGGCGATGGATCTCAAAGTCTCTGCCGCCTGGCAGGCGGTGACGGTGCTTAAACAGTGGGGCGAAAAGGCTGTGGCCGACAACATCAGTCAGCAGGTCACGCCAGCGCTGGAGAAGGTGATCGAAGCCAACATTGTGCTGGCGGGACTGGCAAACAGTATTCAGGATGCGATGGCGACCCCCGGCTTTGCCCATGTTATCCACGATCGTCTCACTCACCAGCCTGAACTGCATCACTGGCTGCATGGCGAAAAAGTCGGTTTCAGCCTGCTGATTCAATCCTGGATTGAACAGCAGGGAAAGCAGGTCGATCCGGACCTGATGGCGTTGCTGCGCCGTTTTCACTCGCCCCTGACGCTGCCCGCGGCAATCAATGCCGACAGAGTCCGGCAGATTGCGCAGCAGATCCGCTTTCCTTCGGCCAGCCTGGCGCATCTTCCTTTTACGTTCGACTCTCATCTGCTTGAGCAGGCCTTTCTGGCGACCGGTGCGCCTGAACAGTAAATGCGGTCCGCAAATTCAGCAGTCGTTACGGCTTGATAACCTACCAATAGTAACTTACCTTTAGTAGCTTAATGGCTGACAAGGTAAGGTGACGACGATGCATGCATTAATAGTAACTTCCCATCCCAACCAGGATGCGCATACCCACCGCGTAGCGGACCAGCTGGCGCAGGGCATCATGGCGACCGGCCAGCACACGGCGGAAAAGGCCGATCTGGCGGCTGAAGGGTTTGATCCCCGTTTCACGCTCAGCGATCACCAGCTTTTCAACGGGCAGGGGGTGGCGACGCCCGATGTGCTGGCTGAACAGCAGCGGCTGGATCGCGCCGATGCGCTGGTGCTGGTCTATCCGGTTTACTGGTGGTCATTCCCGGCACAGCTCAAAGGCTGGATCGACCGGGTCTTCATCGCGGGCTGGGCCTTTGATGAGCAGGATGGCCAGCTGGTTAAACGCCTTGGGCATCTTCCCGTCCATCTGGTGGCAATTGGTGCAGCGGAAACCCGTACTTTTCTGCGGCGCGGCTATTTCGCCAGCATGCGGAATCAGATTGATAACGGCATCTTTGACTTCTGTGGTGCGCCGGTGGTCACCAGCGAGCTGTTGCTGAGCGGCGATGAAGGTTATCCTGAGTCGCACTATCAGCTGGCGCAGCAACTGGGTCAGCGTGTGTTCACCCCTCAGGAAAAACATGACCGTTGAAAAAACACCCCGTAAGCGTCTGTCACGCGAGGCCCGACGCAGGCAGTTGTCGGATGTCGCGTGGCAGATTCTGCAAACCGAAGGCAGCGAGGCGCTGACCCTGGCGCGGGTCGGCGAAGCGGCGGGAGTCAGTAAACCGGTGGTGTATGACCATTTCACCACCCGTCATGGGCTGCTGGCGGCCTTGTATGACGATTTTGATCGCCGCCAGACCGAACTCATGGAAGCGGCGATGAATGCCGCACCGATGCAGCTGCAACAAAAAGCGGAAGTGCTCGCTGCCTGCTACGTCGACTGCGTGATGACCGAGGGGCGCGAAATACCGGAACTCATTTCAGCGCTGAGCACCTCACCGGAGCTGGCGGCCGTTAAACGCCACTATCAGCTCGACTATATCGCCCGCTGTCAGCGCTGGTTTGCGCCTTTCGCTGACCGCCGCAGGATTCCTGAAGCCGGCATGTGGGGCCTGCTGGGCGGCGCAGATGCCATCGCCGGCGCGGTGGCACGCGGCGATGTTGGCAAACCGGACGGCGAGCAGGCGATCACGGCCATGGTCGTGGCGCTGGTGGCAGGCAGTCGTGCGTCGGGATCGGCGTAGCCTAAAAAAGGCGGCCCGCAGGCCGCCGAATCATTCAACCACAACAGGCGTTGTGTAAGCAGTGGCAACGTACAATGATGATCGTTTAGCCTTTCACCCCGCCCGCGGTTAAGCCGCTCACCAGCCAGCGCTGTGCCAGCAGGAACACCAGGGTAATCGGAATCGCAGAGAGCACCGCCGCGGCGGCAAAATCTCCCCATAAATAGTTCTGCGGATTGAGGTACTGCTGCATGCCGACCGCCAGGGTGTAGCTGTTCACGTCGCGCAGCAGCAGCGACGCCACCGGCACTTCCGTCACCGCAGCGATAAACGCCAGAATAAACACCACCGCCAGAATCGGCACCGACAGCGGCAGCAGCACCAGCCGGAACGCCTGCCACGGCGTTGCGCCATCCAGCGCGGCGGCCTCTTCCAGTGACCCGTCGATCGTTTCGAAATAGCCTTTGATGGTCCAGACATGCAGCGCGATCCCCCCCAGATAGGCGAAGATCACCCCACCGTGGGTATTCAGCCCGATGAAAGGCAGATACTGGCCGAGACGATCAAATAAGGCATAGAGCGCCACCAGTGATAGTACCGCCGGGAACATCTGGAAAATCAGCATCCCCTTTAGCAGGCTGGCGCGACCAGTAAAGCGCATGCGGGCAAACGCATAGGCGCAGGTGGTGGAGAGCGCCACAATGCCCAGCGCACTGATCGCCGCAATCTTGATCGAGTTCCATAACCACAGCAGCACCGGGAAGGGCGGCGGTGTTACGCTTCCATCCGCATGTTCCACGCTAAAACCCAGCGCCAGCCGCCAGTGCTCCCAGGAGATCTGCTCCGGAATCAGGCTGCCGGTGGCGAAGTTACCGGCACGCAGGGAAATCGCGATCACCATCAGCAGCGGGAAGAGAATCGCCGCGATAAATAACAGCAGCAGCAGATGCGTGGTGAACAGACGCAGCCGTTGTGATTTAGGTTGTACCATTGCCATAACAACTCCTTAGCGCCCGGTCCGTCAGGCTATCAATCGAATTTCATCCGCGAGGCTTTGAGGTTAATCACCGCCAGCGCACCCACCAGCAGGAAGATCAGCGTCGCAATGGCGGCCGCCAGACCAAAGTCCTGCCCGCCGCCGCCCTCAAAGGCGATACGCCAGGTGTAGTTCACCAGCAAATCGGTATAACCGGCTGGCGTGGTGGTGCCGAGGCGATCCGGCCCGCCGTTGGTCAGTAACTGCACCAGCACAAAGTTATTAAAGTTGAAGGCAAAGCTGGCAATCATCAGCGGCATCAGTGGCTTCAGCAGCAGCGGCAGCGTAATCAGAAAGAAATTCTGCAGCGGCCCAGCACCGTCCATTGCCGAGGCCTCATAGAGGTCGTCCGGAATCGCTTTCAGCAGCCCCATGCAGAGGATCATCATGTAGGGGTAGCCGAGCCAGGTATTCACGATAATCAGCATGGCGCGCGCCAGCGTCGGATCGCTGAACCAGGCGGGCTTCACACCAGACAGCGCGCTGAGCATCACGTTTATCTCACCAAAACTCTGGTTAAACAGCCCTTTGAAAATCAGAATCGAGATAAACGCCGGAACGGCATAGGGCAGAATCAGCATCACCCGATAGACCGCTTTGCCGCGCAATGCTTCCCACTGCACCAGACAGGCCAGCACCATGCCCACGGCGACGGTCAGCACCACGGTGATCAGCGAGAAGAGCAGCGTCCAGCCAAATATTGCCAGGAACGGCTTCTGAATCCCTTCGTCAGTAAACACCCGCACAAAGTTTTTCCAGCCGGTATTCACAGTGAAGCCAGGGCTTAAGGTCTCGTTGCCCCCGTTATTATCCGCGTTCACGGCCTGATAGAAGCCGGTCTGCGGATTGGCACGGTAATGCGTGCCGCTCTGCTGGTTAATCAGCTCGTCCTGCGCGCCAACCCGATAGAGTGGCTGGGTGCCGGAGAACTGACGCAGCGAACTCATCCGCAGCTGACGGCCATCCGGCAGCTCAGCGCGGATCTGGCTCAGCGCCTGACGATTCGTGGTGATGACTCTTAAGGTCGCGCGTTCACCAGCGGGTGGCGTCGTGGCTGCCATTTTCAGCGTCTGTTCCGGGCCAAACTGAAAGGGCGGCGAGACAAAGTCGGCTTTGCCATCATTCAGCACCAGCTGCCAGCGATCGCCAGCCGGGAACAGTGAGAAACTGACCGCCTCACCCGACTGGAAGGTGCGGCCCAGCAGCACCTGCTGCGCCCGCTCAAAGGTGAGCTGGTTGGTGCTGCTGTAATTGGTAAAGGCGATGGCGATGGTGCAGGCGAGGGGGAACAGCACAAACAGCGCCATTCCGGCCACGCCGGGATAAACATAACGCCACGCATAGGCGCGACGATTAGCAAAAATCCACAGCCCGGTCGCACTGAGGATCAGCGTCAGCAGCGCAAACAGATATTCGCCCTGCGCGTACATCAGCACCAGCAGATAGCCGACCAGCAGACAGCAGATCCCGATGAGAACGCTTTTCAGCAACAGACTGCGCGTTTTCGGTTTTCCTGACATGATGCGGTTTTCCTTAACGGTCACTCAGGCCGGGGATGACCCCGGCAGGGAAGGATTACTTCTTCAGACGGGCCTGGGCATCTTTCAGTGCGGCGTCAACGCTCTGACGTCCCCCCAGCGCGTTCAGGGTGGCGGTGCGCATCGCGTACCAGAAGGCCGCCATCTGCGGGATGTTCGGCATGATGTCGCCCTGTTTAGCGTTGCTCATGGTGGCGGCGATACGCGGATCTTTCTCCAGCATCTGCTGGTAAGATTTCAGCGCCACGGCACCCAGCGGCTTGTCTTTGTTCACCGTTTCCAGTCCGGAATCGGTCAGCAGATAGTTCTCCAGGAACTCTTTCGCCAGCTCTTTATTAGGACTGGCGGCGTTGATCCCGGCACTCAGCACGCCGACAAAGGCTTTCGAGGGTTTACCGTTCAGCGTGGGCAGCTCCGTGACGCCATAGTCGATGCCACTCTTGTCGAGGTTGCCCCACGCCCACGGACCATTAACGGTCATGGCGGTTTCGCCTTTGTTAAAGGCGGCTTCAGCAATGGAGTAATCGGTGTCGGCATTCAGAGTTTTGGCTTTGACCTGATCCACCAGGAACTGCATGCCCGCTTTCGCCCCGGCGTTGTCGACGCCGACATCTTTCACGTCATAATGTCCGTCGGTGAGTTTAAAGGCGTAGGCCCCGCCAGCGGCCAGCAGTGGCCAGGTGAAGTAGGGCTCCTGCAGGTTAAACATGATGGCGCTTTTGCCTTTGGCGCGCAGTTGCCTGTCGAGACCCGCCATCTCTTCCCAGGTTTTTGGCGGGTTTGGCAGCAGCTTTTTGTTGTAGATCAGTGACAGCGCTTCAACCGAAATCGGATAGCCAATCAGCTTGCCGTCGAAGCGCACCGCGTCCCAGGTGAACGGGACGATCTTCTCGCGGAAGCTGGCATCCGGCGTTACTTCCGCCAGCAGGCCCGACTGCGCATAGCCGCCAAAACGGTCATGCGCCCAGAAGATAATGTCCGGGCCATCGCCGGTTGCCGCGACCTGCGGATACTTCTCTTCCATTTTGTCAGGATGTTCGACCGTGACTTTAATGCCGGTCTCCTTCTCAAATTTCTTACCCACTTCGGCCAGGCCGTTGTAGCCCTTGTCACCGTTAATCCAGATGACCAGTTTACCTTCCTCAATTTTTGCCATCGCGCTTGCTGAAAAGAGCACAGCAGAGAGGGTCGAAAGGGCCAGAATTCTTGCTCCGGTTTTCTTCGTCATAAATCCATCCTGTTAGCGGAAGTGGTGAATGCTCTGTCGGCATCATTGTGCGTATCCACACCGGCATCTCATCCTCCTCCGCTCTACGCCCCTCACCCTGTCGCTGTGATCGCGCTGGCAAAAAGCGCCTGAAGCGGGGGGTTACGCGGCAAAAAATTCCTCGGGTCTGCGTCAGCGATCACAAAAAAGCGCCGCAGCGCGCGGGCCGCGCCCTCAGCATACGTTTCTCCTCCTCCCGCCTCCTCCCCCAGCAGTTTGCGTTATGGCGGAGGATGTTACCGATTGTTTCCTCTCGCATAGTGAGCCCCGGAACCCGTCTGCCGCTGGGCAGACACGACTATGCAGCTAAGAGGGAAGGGATCATGGCGAGCGTTGTGTTACGCAATGTCACGAAAGCCTGGGGCGATACGGTGGTGTCGAAAGATATCGACCTCACTATTCGTGAAGGGGAATTTGTTGTTTTCGTCGGCCCATCAGGCTGTGGCAAATCGACGCTGCTGCGCATGATTGCCGGACTGGAAACCATCACCAGCGGCGAGCTGTTAATCGGCGACCAGCGGATGAATGACGTGCCGCCCGCTGAACGCGGCATCGGCATGGTGTTTCAGTCCTATGCGCTCTATCCCCATCTGTCGGTGGCGGAAAATATGTCTTTCGGCCTGAAGCTGGCTGGCGTGAAAAAAGCGGAGATCCATCAGCGCGTTAATCAGGTGGCAGAAATTCTGCAACTGGCGCACCTGCTCGATCGCCGGCCCAAAGCCCTCTCTGGCGGTCAGCGTCAGCGCGTGGCGATTGGCCGCACGCTGGTGGCCGAACCGCGCGTCTTCCTGCTGGATGAACCGCTGTCGAACCTCGATGCCGCGCTACGCGTCCAGATGCGGATTGAGATCTCCCGTCTGCATAAGCGCCTGAAGCGCACCATGATTTACGTCACCCACGATCAGATCGAAGCGATGACGCTGGCTGACAAGATCGTGGTGCTGGATGCCGGGCGCATTGCGCAGGTCGGCAAGCCGCTTGAGTTGTACCACTATCCTGCTAACCGCTTTGTCGCCGGGTTTATCGGCTCACCAAAAATGAACTTCCTGCCGGTCAAAGTGACCGCCACCGCCATCGATCAGGTTCAGGTGCGGCTGCCGAATCAGCAGCTGGTCTGGCTGCCGGTTGACAGTGCCGGGGTGCAGGTCGGCAGCAACATGTCACTGGGTATTCGCCCGGAACATCTGCTCTCCAGCGATATCGCCGACGTCACCCTGGAAGGGGAAGTGCAGGTGGTGGAACAGCTGGGGCATGAAACACAAATCCACATCGAGATTCCCGCTATCCGTCAGAACCTGGTCTACCGCCAGGAGGACGTCGTGCTGGTAAAAGAGGGCGCCATCCTCGGTATTGGCCTGCCGCCCGAGCGTTGTCACCTGTTCCGTGAGGACGGGAGCGCGTGCCGCAGGTTGTATCAGGAGCCGGGTGTTTAGCCCTGCCAAAACAATAAAAGCAATGACCTCAGGAGATAGAAAATGTTAACTCTGCGCAAACTCCCCATCGCCGTTGCCGTCGCGGTGGGCACCCTTTCCGCCCCGACGATGGCGGTGGATTTTACCGGTTACGCCCGTTCCGGCATTGGCTGGACCGGCAGCGGTGGCGAACAGCAATGTTTCCAGGCCACCGGCGCCCAAAGTAAGTACCGTCTGGGCAACGAATGTGAAACCTACGCCGAACTGAAATTAGGCCAGGAAGTGTGGAAAGAGGGCGACAAGAGCTTCTATTTCGACACCAACGTGGCTTACTCCGTGGCGCAGCAGAATGACTGGGAAGCGACATCACCCGCTTTTCGTGAAGCCAACGTTAAAGGTAAAAACCTGATCGATGCACTGCCAGGTTCCACCCTCTGGGCCGGTAAGCGTTTCTATCAGCGTCATGACGTCCACATGATCGACTTCTACTACTGGGATATCTCCGGTCCGGGTGCCGGTCTGGAAGATGTTGACTTAGGCTTCGGTAAGCTCTCGTTCGCCGCAACCCGGTCATCTGAAGCGGGTGGCTCTTATACCTTCTCCAGCGATCGTATCCGTGACTTCGCCACCAGCACTGCTAACGACGTGTTTGATGTGCGTCTGGCCGGCATGGAAACCAACCCGAACGGCGTGCTGGAACTGGGTGTCGATTATGGTCGTGCCAATGCGCGTGACGGCTACCGTATTGAAGATGGTGCCTCTAAAGATGGCTGGATGTTCACCGCTGAACATACCCAGAGCATGCTGAAAGGCTACAACAAGTTTGTGCTGCAGTACGCGACTGACGCGATGACTTCGCAGGGCAAAGGCGTGCCGCAGGGCACCAGTATCAATAACAACGGTGACATGTACCGCGTTCTCGATCACGGTGCGATCTCCCTGGCGGAACGCTGGGATCTGATGTACGTCGCCATGTATCAGAACATCGATCTGGACAACAACCGGGGCACCGAGTGGTACACCGTGGGTGTGCGCCCGATGTACAAATGGACCCCAATCATGAGCACCCTGCTGGAGCTGGGCTACGACAACGTCAAATCGCAGCAGGCGAACGAACGCAACGGCCAGTACAAAGTGACGCTGGCGCAGCAGTGGCAGGCGGGTGACAGCATCTGGTCACGTCCGGCGCTGCGTCTGTTTGCGACCTACGCCAAATGGGATGAGAAGTGGGGTTACAGCAAAGATAACTCGGGCGATCTCACCTCCTTCGCCTCTGCGGACTCCACCGGCAACGGCATCCTGACCAACAGCCGTGGCAAAGACGACGAAGTGACCTTCGGCGCGCAGATGGAAATCTGGTGGTAAGCCAGAACCTGTTCTGACGGGCGCGGTGACGCGCCTTATGGATCTCTTTGGTCGCGGTGTGCCATTGCCTGGTTCACACCGCGACCTGCAATAAGGTACGCATAATGAAAATGAAAAAACTGGCTGCACTCTGCCTGAGTGCGGCGTTACTGACAGGACACGCGCTTCCCGCCCTGGCGGAGGTCAATCTGGTGCCGCAGGATCTCTCTTCCGCACCCGTCGTCGCCCCTGAAACATTGCAACGCCTGAGCTGGCAGCCGCTGGCGGCTTCTCAGACGCAGACCACAAAACTCGCCAGCAGCGGACAGACGCTGAATGCGCCTCACATTGCCGGACCGGTCGCGGCTTACAGTCTGCCCGCGAATATCGGCGAACTGACGCTGACGCTGAGCAGTGAAGTGGCAAACGGTCAGGTTTTCGCGCCTAACGTGCTGGTGCTGGATGAAAACCTGCGCCCTGCGGCGTGGTTCCCCAGCCGCTACTTTACCTATCAGAAGCCGGGCGTGATGGCGGCAGATCGGCTGGAAGGGGTGATGAAACTGACTCCGGCGCTGGGCCAGCAAAAGATCTACCTGCTGGTGTTCACCACCGACAGCGATTTGACCCGGACCACCACGCTGCTCGATCCGGCTAAAGCCTACGCCCAGGGCACCGGCCATGCCGTGCCGGATATTCCCGATCCGATCGCCAGCCACAGCCGCGAAGGCACGATTAAGCTGAAGATGCAGACCAGTTCCGGCTCCTCAATTCTGGTCGGGCCGCTGTTTGGATCATCCGGTCCGGGTGCGGTCACCGTAGGTAACGGTGCACCGGCGGCGGCTTACAGCGCAGCGCCTGCCCCTGCTCCGGCCGCAGCGCCCGCGCCAAAAGCCCGGGCGGAACCGATCATGAGCGACACCGAGCGTTACTTTAATCAGAAGATCACCCAGGCGGTGAACAGCGGCAATATCGACAAGGCGCTGAAACTGCTGGATGAAGCCGAGCGGCTGGGATCGACCTCTGCACGGCAAACCTTTATCAGTAGTGTTAAAGGCAAGGGGTGAAGCTGCCCCGACGCTATTGATGTTGTCCCATCTGGTGCGCTCTGGCGCACCTTTTTTCTTTACGGCGTTTCAGCGTGCGACAGGCGGGCAGCAGAAAACCCTGCTCCGGCGGTTTTCACAACCGGAGCAGGGTTATTGAGGAGCAATAAAACTCACCTGGCCGCTATTTTATGGAAAGGGAGACCGCCTCTTTTGCCCAGTGGCTGGCAAAAGGTTCGGCAGCGATGGCGGCAATAACGGCATCGGTTTGCACGCTGACGAGGTTATGCAGAATAAAGGGATCTTCAGAGAGCGCTATTTTAACCGCGTCGTCGTCCGGATAATTCGCCAGAATATAGCCGCCCGTTCCATCAACGCGGGGACCGGCGAAAATAATATTCCCGCTCACGATATTATCGGCGAGCCATTTTTTATGCCCCGCAGTATGGTGGGCCAGTTCATCCTGATTGTGCAGATATGTCAGCGTAATGGCATATAACATGGTCACTCCTTAATTAACGGCGGCCACGATGTCAGAAACGGCATTCAGCGCCCGTTCAATTTCGTGCTGGCGGATATCGTCAGATTTGGACGCACCCTCGGCGCGAATAAAATGAATCTTATCAATGCCGAGAAAACCGAAATACGCGCTGAGATAGCGCTCCTGGAAATCCATTGAGGCAAAGGGGCCGTTTTCATAAAACCCGCCCCGCGCTGAGGCGACGATCACGGTTCGTCCGCCTGCCAGCCCGACCGGGCCTTTTTCGGTATAGCGAAAGGTTTTACCCGGCTGAGCCAGACGATCCAGCCAGGCTTTGAGCTGAGTAGGAACCGAAAAGTTGTACATCGGCGCACCTATCACAATGATGTCGCTGGCCATAAATTCGTTGACCAGCGCATCCGATAAGCGATGCTGGTTTTGCGTCTCTTCATCCGCGTCGTTAACACCCAGCGGCCTGAACCCCTGAGCAATACTGGCGGTTAAATGCGGTATGGCATCTTCTGTAAGGTCGCGATAGTGAATGCGGGCATTGCTGTCCCGCGCCTGGAGCTGCCGGACAATTTCCGCCGATAATAAGCGCGTAACCGACTTCCCCTCTAAAATACTGGAATCAAGATGAAGAATAACTGACATGAATCCTCCTGGTGCAGGCGTAGTAATAACTCAATGAGCTGAACGTTAATTCAGGCTTTTTGCTGCTTTTGCAATAAAACGGGCAACGTCGTCGGGATGCGAAATAAGTGAAAGATGGCTGGAGCGAAGGGTTTTCGTTTCAGAGCTTGTCTGGGCCACTATTTTTTTCTGCACGCTATAAGGCAGGGCATTATCATTCTGGGTCAGCAGATACCAGGTGGGTTTATTTCGCCAGGCCGCCTGCTTAATTTTGTCATTAAACGCACGGGCCGCGATGGGCTGCTGAACCGCTGCCAGCTGCTGCACTTTGTCTGCTGCGACGTCTGCCGCCATGACGTGCTGAAATGCCGCCGGGCTGTCGAGCCAGATCAGGCCGTGCGGGTCTGGCGTCATACCCTCCATCGGGCTGCCCAGGCGGGTTAACAGATCGCTGACCGATTCACCGCTGTCGGGCACCAGCGCCGAGAGATAGACGATCCCCCGCACCTTTTCATTGTTGCCCGCCTGCGTCACCACGGCACCCGCCCAGGAGTGTCCCACCAGCAGAACGTCGCCGTGCTGACGGGCGATAACCCGCTCGGTGGCGTCAACATCGTCCTGCAGTGAGGTCAGGGGATTCTGCACCGCTGTGACGTGATAGCCTTTAGCCTGCAGACGTTCAATAACCGCAGACCAGGATGAACCATCGGCAAATGCGCCATGCACCAGCACGATGTTAGTGATGCCTTGTGCATTGACCATTCCGGGCGCGCTCATCAGAGCGGAGAGGGTGATGGCGCAGAGTGATCGAAAGAGCTTCATTAATTCTGTTTCCTTCCGGTATCTTTTGCAGTGAGGAGGGGGTGTATCTGGCCCCTGCTGTGTTGAATCCAGTGTAAGCTGCGGCCTGGCGTTGAGTAAGGTGAGAAGAGGGACTATAAGCATGCAAAAAACGACAAAACGGATCGCCTGTTCATGACGATACGCATCGCAATCATTGCGCTTGAAGGAAGCCTGCACTCGTCGATCTCAGGTTTGTCCGACATGTTCTGGATTACCCGTCAGGCCATGCAAAGCCAGCCAGAACAGTCCACCGGGACGGCAGGAAACCTGTTTGATGTGCAGATCGTCAGTGCCGACGGTGCCCCGGTGCGGGATGCGCAGGGACGGATGATCACCGTGGATTGTGCTTTTGCCGCCGCAGGCCAGCCAGATATCGTCATCGCGACCGGCATGGCGCTGGGCGCGGATCGCCTGCCGGTTCATATGCCCGGTTTTGTCCAGGCCGCGGGCTGGATCAGGCAGCAGTATGAGCGGGGCGCCAGAGTGGCAGGTGCCTGCGCCGGGGCATTGCTGCTGGGCGAGGCGGGCCTGTTAAATGGCAAACACTGCACCACAACCTGGTGGCTGTTCCATACCCTGCAGCAACGTTATCCGGCCGCGAAACCGGTGTGGGGCAAGGCGATGGAAGAGGACGGGCGCGTGCTGACGACCGGCGGGCCGCTGTCGTGGGTGAGCGTGGCGCTGCAGATCATCCGTCGTGAAGCGGGTGGTGACATTGCCAGACTCACCGCAGACATGGCCGTGGCCGACAGCCAGCCCCTGTCACAGCAGGTCTATGCGCCACCGGGTTTCGTCAACACCCGCCATCCTTTGCTGATGCGCGCAGAAGAGATTATTCGTTATCGCAATCCCGCCATTACCGCCGAAATGCTGGCGGCCGCTCTGCACACTACTGAGCGCACTCTGCAGCGCAGACTCAAAGCACTGACCCAGGAGACGCCGAAAGCCTTTATTACGCGGGTGCGGATTGAGTCCGCCTGTGTGTTGCTGGCCAACCCGCAGGCCAACATCCGGGAAGTGGCTGCTGAATGTGGCTACAAAGAGGATACGGCGTTTCGCAAGGCGTTCACCCAGACGCTCGGCATGACGCCGGTGCAGTATCGAAAATGGATCACGGAGAGAAACGCCGGGACCGGCAGGCCGATCTGATGCTGGCGGCGCACGCCCTCCCTGGCGCGCGCTGGCTTGGCTTTATGGTGTACTGAAGCGCTCCGCCTCAGTTCTGCACTGACCGCCTGCGGCGTGCCGTCAGATCCCGCAACAACGTCCCGGTTTCCGTATCGCCGAACAGCGTGTCAACATCGACGCTCAGCTTGCGACGCCAGTTCGGATACTCGTCGCTGGTGCCGGGAATATTCACCGGCGCGGCCATATCCAGCCAGTCCTCCGGTTGCAGACCCAGCAGGGCGCTGTGGCTGTCCGCCAGATAGCGCTGCATCGCCCGGTTTAATGCTTTGCTCATGCCGGTTCGGCGTGCATCGCGGCCGGCACGTTTCGGGAGCGCGCCGACCCGATGCAGACTATTCAGCAGCGCCTGTTTCGCCCGGAGTCGATCCTGATACAGTCCGGCCAGCACCACTTTGTCCGGATAGAGACCGAGTTGCGCGCCGGTGGTCAGATCGTCACTTTGCCACCAGCCGCGCAGCGTCGGGAGATCGTGCGTGGTGGCGACGGCCATCGCCTGCCGGGGCCAGCTGGCGGGCGGACGAAAACCGGCTTCTGAGGTCTGTTCGAACCAGAGCACTTTGTAGGAGTAAACCCCGCCATCCCGCAGCTTATCGACAATCGCTTCCGGCACGGTGCCAAGGTCTTCGCCAATCACCATGCAGCGATGGCGCTGGCTTTCCAGCGCCAGAATCGCCAGCAGATCGTCGATAGGATAGTGCACATAAGCCCCGTGCATCGCGCTTTCACCGGCCGGGATCCACCATAGCCGCATCAGCGCCATCACATGGTCGATACGCAGCGCGCCGCAGTGGCGCATATTGGCGCGCAGCAGGGCGATCCACGGCTCCCAGGCACGCTGACGCATCACCTGCGGATCCATGGGCGGCAATCCCCAGTCCTGGCCGCGCGGGCCGAGGATATCGGGCGGCGCACCGATGCTGGCATCCATGCAGTAAAGATCCCGTTCGCTCCAGGTCTCTGCGCCACCCTGCGCGACGCCTACCGCCAGATCGCGGTAAAGGCCAATCGGCATCTTCTGCTGCTGGCAGCTGTTCCAGCAGCTTTCAAACTGCTGAGCGGCCAGCCACTGTAGCCAGAGCCAGAAGCGCACCTGATCCTGATGCTGTTTCAAAAAGTCCTGCACCGCCGGGCTGCCGGGATTGTGCAACGCCTCCGGCCACACCGGCCAGCCCCAGCGCCCGCTATCCTGCGCCATCTGGTCGGCATGCAGCGCATCAAACAGCGCCTGATGCAGCAGGCTTTCGCCTCCTTCACGGATAAATGCGTTAAATGCCTGCACCTCAGGATCGGCGGCGTCACGCTGGGTAAACTGCGGCCACGCCAGGCTCAGCGCCTGAATTTTCAGCCGGGTTACCGCCGCATAATCGACCCATTCGGCTGCGCGTGCCTGCGCCAGCATCTGCTGCGTTTCCGTCTGTTGCCACCAGGCCTGCGCGGCGGTGCTCAACTGGAAGTCAGGCACGGCGCTCACATCAATGTAGATCACATTGAGCCAGCGCCGTGACGAAGGGCTGTAAGGGCTGGCGCTCTCCGGGCTGGAGGGAAACAGCGCATGGATGGGGTTAAGACCGATAAACGCGCCGCCGCGCGCGGCCACTTCCGGCAGCATCCGGCGCAGATCGCCAAAGTCGCCGATGCCCCAGTTCTGCGCCGAGCGCAGGGTATAAAGCTGCACGCAGGCGCCCCACAGCGATTCACCCGCCAGCAGTGCCGGTGGTTCATAACAGCGGGCCGGGGCAATGATCACCCGGCACGCCCACTGCAGCGCGCCCTGTTGCAGGGTCAGCTGATGATAGCCTTCGGGCAGCGGCGGCAGATGCAGCGGTTGCGCGGGCTGGCAGCGACCCGAGCTGATCTCACCCGCCTCGCTGGTGAGGTGCCAGTGGGCATCATCACTCAGCTGGGGCGACAGGCTCAGCAGTTCGCCGCTGCGAAAAATCACCACCGGTGGCAACGGCGTGCTCAGCGGATTCGGAGGCTGCATCACCGCCAGCAAACGCTGGCGGGTCTGGCTCGTTATCGCCTGCGGCTTGCCGTGAGCATTGATATACTCAGCGGCAATACCCGCCAGGGAAAAATCATCCATAACCGGATCTCTTTTCATGGCGTTCCTTAGCGTTTCGCTTGCCAGATGTGCTGCTGGTAATCGCGGATGGCGCGATCGGAGCTGAACATGCCACAGCGAGCGGTATTGAGGATGGTGGCACGCGTCCAGGCCTCCTGATCGCTCCACAGCCGTTCCACCTGCGCCTGCGCGTCCAGGTAGGGCTGGAAGTCAGCCAGCACCAGATAAGGATCGCCGCCTTCCGGGCCGAGGCTGTGCAGCATCGCGTCAAAGGCGTGGAGATCACCCTGGCTGAAGGTGCCATCTTCCAGCGCCTGTAACACCTGATTAAGCTGCGGATCTTTTTTGCGCCACTTGTCCGGCGCATAGCCGCCCGCTTTTAACGCCACCACCTGTTCCACGGTATGCCCGAAGATAAAGATATTTTCACTGCCGACCTGCTCGGCGATCTCGACGTTTGCCCCATCCAGCGTGCCGATGGTCAGCGCACCGTTAAGCGCCAGCTTCATGTTACCGGTGCCGGAGGCCTCTTTACCGGCGGTAGAGATCTGTTCAGACAGGTCAGCGGCCGGAATCAGCCGCTCGGCGACGGAGACGTTGTAATCGGGAATGAACACCACTTTCAGGCGGTTGCCGATGCGTGGATCCTGATTGATCACCTCTGCCACTTTGTTGATGGCATAGATGATGTTTTTCGCCAGCGCATAGCCCGGTGCAGCTTTGGCACCAAACAGCACCACGCGCGGCGCGCGGTTCGCCTGCGGATCGATGACCAGCGTCTGCCACAGCGCAATGATGTGCAGCAGGCTCAGATGCTGACGTTTGTACTCATGCAGGCGCTTAATCTGCACATCAAACAGCGCGGTAGGGTCGATCTCAATGCCGGTCCGGGTTTTGATCCAGCCGACCAGCGCCTGTTTGTTCTGCTGCTTGATGGCGCGATACTCTGCGCGGAAGGCGGCGTCATCGGCAAAGGCTTCCAGTCCCTGCAGGGCATCAAGATCGTTCAGCCAGGGCTTTGTCAGCGTGCGGGTGATCAGCGCACTGAGTGCCGGGTTGCACTGATTAATCCAGCGGCGCGGCGTAATGCCGTTAGTGACGTTATGGAATTTCTCCGGCCACATCTGGTGATATTCCGGGAAGAGATCCTGCACCACCAGTTTCGAGTGCAGCGCCGCCACACCATTGACCGCGAAGCCGCTGGTGACGCAGAGGTTAGCCATCCGCAGCTGGTTATTGTGCACCAGCGCCAGTTTCGCCCATTTCGCCTCATCATCCGGCCAGCGTGCCGCAACGGCCGCCTTAAGCTGCGCGTTCAGGGTGTTGATAATCATCATATGGCGCGGCAGCAGGCTGCGCACCAGCCGCACATCCCAGCACTCCAGCGCTTCCGGCATCAGGGTGTGGTTCGTGTAGGCAAAGGTGTGCCGGGTGATCTGCCAGGCATGCTCCCAGCTCAGCTGATGCTCATCCAGCAGCAGCCGCATTAACTCCGGGATCGCCAGCGTCGGATGGGTGTCGTTAAGCTGGATCACTTCGTGATCGGCCAGGGTTTCGATGCGGCGTCCGGCCAGATGATGGCGACGGAGGATGTCAGCCAGCGCACAGGCGCACTGGAAATATTGCTGCATCAGACGCAGTTTTTTACCGTTCTGATGATTGTCATTGGGGTAGAGCACTTTGGTGAGTTTTTCTGCATCAATGCCCTGTTGCTCGGCACGCAGAAAATCACCGTCGTTAAAGCGGCTGAGGTTAAATGGCTGAGCATGCTTCGCCTGCCACAAACGCAGTGGCTGGCTGATGCCGTTTTCAAAACCAACTACCGGCAGATCCCAGGCTTCACCGATCAGCTCAAACGCCGGTTGCCACTGTGGCTGACCCGCCACCGTCACCACCTTGCCGCCCAGTCCGACACGGACGTTAAGTGCGGCGTTATGGTTAAACCACGGGTAGCAATCGCGCTGCCAGTCATCCGGGCCTTCTACCTGCGCACCCTGTTCGAAACGCTGGCGGAACAGCCCGTACTGATAGTTCAGGCCGTAGCCGGTTGCAGGCTGGCCCACATTCGCCATCGAATCCAGGAAACAGGCCGCCAGACGACCGAGGCCGCCGTTGCCCAGCGCCGGATCGGTTTCGTTTTCCAGCACGTCGGTCAGTGAAATATTCCAGGCAGAGAGCGCGTCGTTAACCGCGTCATACCAGCCCAGATTCAGCAGGTTGTTGCCGGTCAGGCGGCCGATTAAAAACTCCATCGACAGGTAGTTAACGTGACGCAGTTCTGTCGCGGCCGGCGGAGCAGGCTGCGCGGCCAGCATATCGGCCAGCGCACCGCTGAGTGCCTGCCACCACTGTGCAGGGGTCATCTCCTGCGCATCGCGCAGGCCAAAACGCTGCCACTGACGTGTCAGGGCAGCATTGAACTGAATCGGGTTGAAGTCGGGCTGTGTCATGGTTATGTCCTGTAAAAACAGAAAGTAGGTCAATGTGACGACAGTCTGCCCGTGCGGAAACGCGCGCTCATCCTCCTGCAAAGAATTAGGGCAGGAGGATAGGGAGGGTGGAGAGGATGAGGCTTTTCCTAAATCATTGAAGGAGTGTGATAGCGCACGCTTTTGTAAAGTTTAGTTAATGGGTTTGCTTGCATTCATCAGACGAAATGCTGAACCTGTGTAAGGAATAATTACGAAGCGTAAAATAATGATGCGCTCGACGAATGGAGAAACGCGCGCCCATGCTCATACCCGCCAAACTCAGCCGCCCGGTCCGTCTTGAAGGCACCGTCATCCGTGAAAGATTGCTGCAAAAGCTCACCGCTGCCGGTAACTACCGGCTGGTGCTGGTCACCAGTCCGGCGGGCTACGGCAAAACCACACTGGTGTCGCAGTGGGCGGCAGGCAAAAGCGATCTGGGCTGGGTTTCTTTAGACGAGGGCGATAATCAGCCGGAGCGCTTTGCCGATTACCTGATCGCAGCACTGCAACAGGCAACTCACGGCGGCTGTCCCCGCAGTGAATTGCTGGCGCAGAAGCGGCAGTATGTGAATCTCAATGCGCTGTTTTCTCAGCTGTTTATCGAACTGGTGGAGTGGCAGCAGCCGCTGTGGCTGATCGTAGATGACTACCATCTGATCACCAATCCGGTCATTCACGACGCGATGCGCTTTTTCCTGCGCCATCAGCCTGAAAATCTCACCCTGATTCTGATGTCACGTAATCTGCCGCAGCTCGGTATCGCTAACCTGCGGGTACGTGAGCAACTGATTGAACTGGGCAGCCAGCAGCTGGCTTTTACCCATCAGGAAGCGCGTCAGTTTTTTGACTGCCGGCTGGCGGCGCCGCTGGAAAGTGAGGAGAGCAGCCGGCTCTGTGATGATGTCGCGGGCTGGGCGACGGCGCTGCAGCTGATCGTGCTGTCGGCGCGACAGGGTGCCAGTTCGGCTCAGCATTCCGCCCGGCGTCTCTCCGGAATCAACGCCAGCCATCTCGCCGACTATCTGGTGGAGGAGGTGCTGGATAACGTCGATCTGCCCACCCGCCATTTCTTACTCAAAACCGCGCTGCTGCGCTCGATGAACGATGAGTTAATCGGCTGCGTGACGCGCGAAGAGAACGGCCAGATGCGACTGGAGGAGATCGAGCGTCAGGGGCTGTTTCTGCAGCGCATGGACGATTCCGGCTGCTGGTTCAGCTACCATCCGCTGTTTGGCAACTTCCTGCGTCAGCGCTGTCAGTGGGAACTGGCGGCGGAGCTGCCTGTGCTCCATCGGGCGGCGGCAGAGAGCTGGATGGCACAGGGATTTCCGGGCGAGGCGATTCATCATGCACTCGCCTCCGGCGATGCCACTATGCTGCGGGACGTGCTGCTGAAGCACGCCTGGACGCTGTTTAATCAGAGCGAGCTGCCGCTGCTGGAGAACTCCCTGAAAGCGCTGCCGTGGGAGATGATGCTGGAGAATCCGATGCTGGTGCTGCTGCAGGCGTGGCTGATGCAGACTCAGCATCGCTTCTCTGAAGTTGACAGTCTGCTGGCACGATTTGAACAGGCCAGCCGCTGCGACATTGATGCAGCCCTGCGCGGTGAATTTAATGCGTTGCGCGCCCAGGTGGCGATCAACGATGGTAATACCGATGAAGCGGAGCGGCTGGCGAAAGTGGCACTCGACACGCTGCCAGCCAGCCGTCACTACAGCCGCATTGTGGCGACCTCAGTGCATGGCGAAGTGATGCACTGTAAAGGCGAGCTGGATGATTCGCTCAAGCTGATGCGGCAGACCGAACAGATGGCGCGTCGTGATGAGGTGTGGCATTACGCCCTCTGGAGCATGATTCAGCAGAGTGAGATTCTGTTTGCGCAGGGCTTTTTGCAGGCCGCTTATGAGATTCAGAGCCGGGCCTTTGTGCTGGTGGAAGAGCAGCATCTGGCGCAGTTCCCGCTGCATGAGTTTCTGCTGCGCATTCGCGCTCAGCTGCTGTGGGCCTGGGGCCGGCTGGAAGAGGCGGAGCAGGCGGCGCGCGAAGGCATTAAGGTGCTGAACGGTTATCAGCCGCAGCAGCAGATTCAGTGTCTGGGACTGCTGGTGCAGTGCTCACTGGCGCGCGGCAATATTGATAACGCCCGCAGCTACCTGAACCGGCTGGAAAACCTGCTGAACAACGGCAACTGGCACAGCGACTGGATCGCCAATGCCGATAAAGTCCGGGTGATCTACTGGCAGATGACCGGCGACAGCCAGAACGCCCGCGACTGGATGCGGCAGACCCCTAAACCCGCCTTCGCCAACAACCATTTTCTGCAGGGGCAGTGGCGTAACATCGCCCGCGCGCAGATACTGCTGGGTGACGTCAGTCAGGCAGAAGTGGTGCTGGAGGAGCTGAATGAGAATGCCCGCGCCCTGCGGCTGATGAGCGATTTAAACCGTAATCTGCTGCTGCTGAATCAGATCTTCTGGCAGACCGACCGCAAAGCGGAGGCGCAGCGCGTGCTGATTGAAGCGCTTAAACTGGCGCGCAGCACCGGTTTTATCAGCCATTTTGTGATTGAAGGGGAGATGATGGCGCAGCAACTGCGGCAGCTGATTCAGCTGAATACCCTGAATGAGCTGGACAGCCACCGCGCCCGCCGCATCCTGCTGGAGATCAACAAATATCACCGTCACAAATTCGCCCATTTCGATGAAGGATTCGTCAGCCGTTTGCTCAACCATCCGGACGTGCCGGAACTGATCCGCACCAGCCCGCTGACGCAACGTGAATGGCAGGTGCTGGGACTGATCTATTCGGGCTACAGTAACGATCAAATCGCCGGTGAGCTGGCGGTGGCTTCGACCACCATCAAAACGCATATCCGCAACCTCTACCAAAAACTGGGCGTAACCCACCGCAGCGAAGCGATGAATCAGGTGCAGTCACTGCTGAAAATGATGGGCTACGTCTGAATTAACAGGCCCTCCGGGGAAGGATGCAGGAATGTCATTGACGGGCGTCTGGATGCCGGGATGATCTGACGTGTATCGCGCGAATACAGGCGCGATCACACAACAAAATAGTGCCATTAATAACTACAGCGATCCAAAATCTGTTTACAATTGTAACTGCCGCTGTGCTAATATTTTCGCGCTTATTCAGGTCTCCTGCCGTGCGTAGTATTACTGGAACGCAGTATGATAGATAAATATCAGATTCATCATGAAATCGATGTGCTGCTTCTGCTGCGCCACATCTGCAAAATCGTTTTTACGTCTCTTATTTTGCTGCTGTTTGTCCCGCATTTTGCCTGGGCCGAGATTAACGATGGCAAAGCCAATCGTATTGTCAGCGGTATTATCAGTTTTACCCAATGGCCGGGTGTAAAAAGCCCTGAATTATGCGCGTTATCTTCCGCCCGGCATCTCTCTTTGCCGCAAAAATCCGCACCTCCGGCTCCGACATTCACCGTTATCTATCTGGCTGACGTCAGCGATATCGGAAAGCATCGATGCGATGTGGTTTATTTCGGCGATCAGACGCCGCAGCAGCAGGTAGAGGCTATTCAGCAGTTTAAGGGCAAAGCCGTTCTGACGCTTGCTGAGAACAATGCGGAGTGCACTGTGGGCGCGGCTTTTTGCCTGATTTTTCAACCTGACCATACGCATTTTTCCGTTAATCTTGATTCGCTCTCCCGAAGCGGTGTCAGGGTGAGTCCGGATGTGCTTTTGCTCTCCCGTGAGGGAAGCGAATAAGATGAAATTCGATAAATTAAGACATGACAAGTCCTCTATCCGCAATAAACTGCGGAAAATAAGCACCATCAACTCAGCGGTGATATTACTGTTGTGCTGGATATTGCTTTCATCAACATCACTGCTGTTTATTAAAAATTATGAGAAACGAAATCTCGAATTAATTGGCTCGACGTTAAGTACCACATTGACGGCGGCTACCGTTTTTGCCGACAGTTACGACGCGCGAAATAAAATCGAACGGCTTGGCGATCAGGGCATGTACGCCTCGGCGAAGCTGGTCACCCGTGATCAGATTGTTCTGGTCCGGTGGAATGCGCGGCAGGAACAGACGGGCTGGTATTCGCGTTTGTTACGTGAATGGATTTATCACCAACCGCTCAACGTTAATATCATTCACGCTGACGCGGCTGTCGGCACGTTGACGCTGGAAGGCACGGTGACCGGCGCGGTCAGTTTTATTCGTTACTCATTCCTGATTCTGACCAGCGGGATGCTCTGTGTACTGCTTATCTCACTGCTGCTGAGTGAATTTCTGCATCGGGGCATGATCGCGACGCTGCGCACCATCACCAGCTCGATTCACTATGTGATTCATTCTGGCGATTTTTCGCTGCGCATTCCGGGTGGCCCGATCCGGGAATTTCAGCTCTTTTCAGATGACCTGAACTCGCTGCTGATGGAGATGCAGTCGCTGAAGGCGTCGCTGATGCGTGACAATCTCTCGCTGGCCGCCAAAGCGCTGGAAGATCCACTGACTGGCCTGGCGAATCGCAGTGCCTTCTCCGCCCGACTGACTCAGCTGCTCGATCAGCAATATGCCCACGAGCGCTTTGCTCTGCTGTTTCTGGATGGCGATCGCTTCAAGAGCATCAATGATAACTGGGGCCATGCCGCCGGGGATGAGGTATTAAAAGCGATAGGGTCGCGCCTGCTGTCACTCGCGTCTGAGCAGGATTTAGTCGCCCGATTAGGCGGGGATGAGTTTGCCATGCTGGTCAGCAGCCAGGCCAGTGAGGCGGCGTTACAGCAACTTATGCAGCGCATTCATGACGTCATTATGGAAAAAATTATCATTGCAGAAGGCATGCCGATTTCGACCTCGGTGACTATCGGCTACGCCTGGTCACAGCACGGTGACACGGTCGAGTCCATTCTCGAACGAGCCGATATGAATATGTACAAGAATAAGCGAACAAATAAAGCGTAAATAAGGCGTGAATATGAAGAAGAACATTTCCCTGATGCTGCTTACTCTGGCGCTGGTCGGTTGTCAGTCGAAAGAGCGTTTCAGTGAGGCGCAAATCGCCGCGATGAAAAGTGCCGGATTCACTCAGAACATGGAAGGCTGGGGATTAGGCTTATCCGACAAGATTCTGTTTGGCGTAAATGAATCAGAACTGACTCCGGCCAGTAAAAGCACGATTCAGGGGATGGCGAAGAACCTGGCGTCGACCGGTATTGAGCATGTGCGCATCGACGGGCATACCGATAATTACGGCAAGCCCGATTACAACCAGCAGCTGTCGTTAAAAAGAGCGAATGCGGTTGCGGCACAGTGGGCTGTCGGCGCGGCGATACCCCGCGAAAATATCGTCACACGTGGCCTGGGCATGAGTGCGCCGGTGACCAGCAATGACAGCGCACAAGGGCGTGCACAAAACCGGCGCGTAGCGATTGTGATCACGGCCCCGTGACAGACGAGTGGCCATGTTGAGTGCGGTTCTGCGGGGGTGTTAAAAGCGTGACCCGTTGCTGTTAAGGGGAAAGGTAAACGCACGGCGGAGCCCGCCGTGCACTGTTTTTGTCAGCGATAAAACGCCGGTTTATCCGCCATCTTAACCTGTACAATCTCTCCGGACGTCTGCGCCGCGACGCAGGCATCTGCCGCAACCGCAGCGGCGTAACCATCCCACGCTGAAGGACCGGTCATCTCACCGCTGATGACGTTATTAATAAATGCCTGCAACTCCACGTCATACGCATCGATAAAGCGCTTTTTCCAGTCCGTCAGAATGGTGGTCGAGAGTTTTGCCGCGCTGCGCGTCTGCACAGAAACCGGCTCCGGCAGGCGGGCAATGCCGCTTTCACCCACCACTTCACACTGAATGTCGTAACCATATTCACAGTTCACAAAGATTTCGACGTCAATGCGCGCGCCTTTAGCGGTCTCCAGCAGCACGATTTGCGGATCGCGCAGGTGTGACGACGCCTTGCGGGTTTTACGCGGGAAGATCACCTGCACGCTGACATAGTCATCATTCAGCAGCCAGCGCAGCACATCGAGTTCGTGGATCAGTGTGTCGGTGATCGCCATGTCGGTGGTGTAGCTGTCGCCCACTTCCGGGTTGCGATGCGCGCAGTGCAGCATCAAAGGCTCGCCAATCTCACCGCTGTCGATCACCGCTTTCAGGGCACGGTAGCCACTGTCATAGGGGCGCATAAAGCCGACCTGCACCAACTTACGACCCGCTTTAATTTCTGCTTTCACAATGTTCATACAGCCCTGTGCGGTGACCGCCAGCGGCTTTTCGCAGAACACCGCTTTGCCTGCCTCGATACAGGCCAGCACAAAGGCTTCATGCGTCGGACCCCAGGAGGTGACCAGCACCGCGTTGACCTGCGGATCGTTGATCAGATCAATCGCATGGTCATAAATACGCGCTTCCGGCGTCAGTTCGTTCACAATCTGCTGGCAGTTGTCGCGGTTGATGTCGTTGAGAGCCACCACGCGCGCATTCTGTAAAACTGTGCTGCAACGGCGGATATGTTCGCGGCCGATTGCGCCGGTGCCGATAACACCCATGTTAATTGTCATGATGATCTCCTTAAGCTGAGTGGTTCAACAGCTGGATGCTGTCGCGAATTTCACGGGTGATGTCCGCTGCCTGCCAGCTGTTCATCACGGAGGAGAACGGCTCAAAGGCGTAAAGGCCGGTGTAGCCCATCTTCTCCAGCCGCCCGACCTGCTCTTTGCTGCGCAATCTGTCATCTGCGCTGAGCATAATGCGCTCTTCGTCGGTGAGCTGACTGAGCGGGCGCGGGTCGGTGACGCCGGAGAGGTGAACCAGACCGATCTGCTGAATGTCTATCTCCTGTTCGAAGGTCTGCTCCGCATCCTCAAACAGATGATGATGGAAGGTGTCGATCAGTAATCTGAACGGCACGCGCGCTTCACGGATCAGCGTCTGCGCCTGGGTTGCCGAGCGCAGTGAGCTTTGCGGGAAGCCCAGCGGCTCGACCAGTCCCTGAATGCCCGCATCGGCGAACAGCGGGGCCAGGGTTTTCAGTGCGCTCACGGTGTCGGCGGCGCTGATGGGCGTGCCGTCATTGAGCGGGCAGAGCACCAGCGATTCTGCACCGACCGACTGCGCATCGCTTAACAGCTGGCGGGCGCGCTGCAGCACCTCTTCATTCAGCTGGTTAAACGGGTAGAGCGCATTGATGGTGACAATCCGGATGCCTGACTCACGCGCCAGCGCTTTCACCTCATCGCCGGTGAGATCGTCGGTCACGCGTCCGCTGGGCATATCATTGCGCAGCTCGACATTGTGAATACCCAGCTGGCTGACCAGTTTAAAAAACTGAGGAAGGGTGAGGCCGGGCGCTATTTTACGGTTGATGCAAAAGCGCGCGTTGGGAATATTCAGGCTCATAACTGTTTCCTTGCATGTAGGGTGTCGGTGTTAATAGCAATCGGGCCGTCAGCGAAATGACGAAGGCCGTGATTTTTTTCTGCGCAGCGTTCAGGCACTATTTTTTGCCGTTATAAAGCGCATAGAAATAGTGCTCGACCTGCTCAAGACTTCTTCCCCGGGTTTCGGGAATAAACTTCACAACAAAAACAGAACCGCCGATGCCGATTGCCGCGAATATAAAGAAGGCACCGGCCAGACCAAATGCGGCTAATAACAGCGGGAAGGCCATGGAGATGGCGAAATTAGCGATCCACAGCGAGAAGACCGCGCCGCCCATACAGATGCCACGCATCCGCGCGGGGAAAATTTCCGACAGCAGCAGCCAGGTGACCGGTGACAGCGCGCCCTGCTGGAAGCAGAGAAACATCAGCATGCCCGCCAGCACCAGATAAGCCCGCAGCAGGTTGACCGCGCCATTGAGGTATTCCGGCATCAGCCAGCAGACCAGCCCGATGAAGAACAGGCAGCAGGTGCAGCCCATCTGCCCGATTAGCACCAGCGGGCGACGGCCCACTTTGCCGATTAACCCGATACCCACCAGCGTCATCACCACCGAAATCACGCCATTAGCGATAGTGGCGAACAGCGCGGCATCGTTACTCAGCCCGGCGGCGGTCAGCATGGTAGGGGCGTAATACATGATGGTATTGACGCCGGTCAGCTGCTGAATGGCGGCGATACCCACGCCCAGCAGGAAGATTTTCATCAGCCAGGGTGTCGCGAGATCGCGCAGGCGGCCTTTGCCACGCTGGCGGTTCTCTTCGATGGTTTCATCAATCTCTTCCAGTTCCCATTCCACATCCTCGGCGGCACGGGTTTTCTCCAGTACTTCACGGGCGGCCTGACTGCGGCCTTTCATGACGTGCCAGCGTGGGGTTTCAGGCATAAATATCATGCCGATCCAGAGCAGAATGGCGGGGACAATCGACAGCGCCAGCATCCAGCGCCAGGTGTTTTCGCCGCCCCAGATATCGTTAAAGGTGGCGTTAGAGATGTAGGCCAGCAGCTGACCGCTGACGATCATCAGCTCCTGCAGGGTGACCAACTGGCCGCGTTTGTTGGCGGGCGCGATTTCTGCGATGTAGACCGGCACGGTGGCCGCTGCGCCACCTACGGCAAAGCCCAGGAACAGGCGTGAGGCGATCATCCAGGTGACATCCGGGGCCAGGGCTGATCCGACGGCCCCCAGGGCGAAGATCAGTGCCAGCGCGATGATAATGCGTCGTCTGCCGAGGCCATCCGCCAGATGACCAGCCGCCAGCGCGCCAAAGGCCGCGCCAAAGAGCAGGGAGCTGGTGACCAGCCCGGTGGTAAACGGCGTGAGATGCAGATCCCCGCGCATAAACAGCAGCGCACCCGAGACCACGCCGGTGTCATAACCAAACAGCAATCCGCCCAGGGTGGCGACCAGCGCAATAATCTTCACAAAAGGCTCGGTGCGGGTGGCGCTATTTGGACCGGAGGCCGGGTTCGACGAGATATAGAGTTCTTTTTCCATGCATACTCCTGGTAATAACGGCAAAGACAAAACGTCAGAACATGAAGAAGCCATCACCCTACTGATATTTTTATTTCGGGTTAAATTATATTTGAAACTTAGTTTTCATTATGTGAGCTCAAGCCTTTCGCCCTTTTTATTTTGATGGGATTCCATCAGAGTGAAAATAAAAGCATTAAATTTAAGCGGGTTATTGTGCGTGTTAATAAGATGGACGCGTTTCAGACAGGACAAAACAGGCGGGAAATAGCGGCAGGGTGAATAAATGAAATACGGTCAGGATGAAATATCCCAACCGCGATAAGGTGTATTAAGCAGGGTCAGCGAATGGCGAGGGCACTTAATGCCGACAGGAGTGCGTCCACTTTCGGCAGGAACTGTTTGCGTCGTGGCCACACCACGCTCAGCGTGAGTCCGTCCGGCTGCAAATGCGGCAAAATAATCTCCAGCTCACCGGCTGCTACGGCGCGCTGAATCAGCCAGGAGGGCATCTGGGCCACACCCAGCCCGGCGATAACCGCCTGAAGCTGGGCATCGACGTCGCCCAGTGCCAGCCGGAACGGCACCTCACGCCAGTTTGGCTGACCATCCTCGGTGGTAAACAGCCAGGGTTTGGTCGTGCCATCCACGCGTTCATAAAGGATCGCGGGATGGTTCAGCAGTTCTGCTTCATTCTCCGGACGTCCCACGCGATCAAGATAAGCGGGAGAAGCACAGAACTGCATCTGCTCGCGGCCCATGTTACGCCAGCCCAGCGAAGCTGGCAGGTCGGGCGCGCCGCCGATGCGCACTGCCACATCCACGCCTTCTTCAAACAGGTCTACAAAGCGATCGGACAGACTCAGGCTGAGCGCAAGCTCCGGGTGCTGCTGGCAAAAGGGCATCATAAGCGGCATGACGTTGAGGCGGCCATAGGTGGTGGGCACTGCCAGGCGCAGGCGACCAGAGGGAATAATGCGCTGGGCAGCCAGCACCGCTTCGGCTTCGGCCAGATCCTCCAGAATGCGCAGGCAGGTCTGATAATAAGCACTACCTGCGTCGGTGAGGTGCAGGCTGCGCGTCGTGCGTTCCAGCAGCCGCGAGCCGAGGCGCGTCTCCAGGCGGCTGACGCTTTTACTGACCGCCGATCCGGTTACGTGCAGACGCTCAGCCGCGGCGGTAAAGCTGCCACACTCAACGCTGGCAACGAACGGCAGAATATCTTTGAGGCGATGATCGTGCATCGATTAATGAACTCAGGTTGAGAATGCTGTGAATAAATGCCAGAGATAAGAACTGAATTCTCTATTAGGCTTAGCATTACGCAAAATGAGGAGAAATCAAATGAAAAAGCAGGCTTTGATTGTGGGCATCAGCGGCGTTATCGGCCGCGCACTGGCAGAAAAATTACAACATGAAGGCTGGGAGGTCACCGGTCTGTCTCGCGGACGCGGTGCAGTACCTGAGGGCGCCACCAGCCTGACCGCCGATCTGACCGACGCGGAAGCCGTCCGTGACGCACTGAAATCAGTTAAACCCGATGCGCTGTTCTTCAGTGTCTGGGCGCGTCAGGAAAATGAGAAAGAGAATATCCGCGTGAACGGCGGCATGGTGCGCAATGTGATTGAAGCTCTGGGCGATCGCCTGAAGGGTTCACACGTGGCGCTGGTGACTGGCCTGAAGCACTACCTGGGTCCGTTTGAAGCGTACGGTAAAGGCGCGGTGCCGGTAACACCGTTCCGTGAAGAGCAGGGCCGCCAGCCGGTCGATAACTTCTACTACGCGCAGGAAGATGAAGTCTTCGCGGGCGCAGAGAAGTATGACTACCGCTGGAGCGTGCACCGTCCGCATACCATTATCGGTCATGCTGTGGGTAACGCGATGAATATGGGTCAGACGCTGGCGGTTTACGCAACGCTGTGCAAAGAGAAGGGCTGGCCGTTTATCTTCCCAGGCTCACCAGAGCAGTGGAACGGCATTGTTGATATGACCGATGCGGGTCTGCTGGCTGAGCAGCTGCACTGGGCGGCCACTTCCCCGAATGGCGCTAATGAGGATTTCAATGCGGTAAACGGCGACGTGTTCCGCTGGAACTGGATGTGGCCAAAACTGGCTGAGTATTTCGGTATCGAAGCCGCAGAATTCCCGGCACAGATGATGCCGCTGGAAAATCGCATGCAGGAAGCCGCCAGTGCATGGCAGGCGATTGCAGAGCAGCATCAGCTGCGTGAGGCGGATGTGACTAAGCTGGCCTCGTGGTGGCATACCGATGCCGACCTGGGTCGTCCGATGGAAGCCTTTACCGATATGAGTAAAAGCCGTAAAGCGGGCTTCATCGGCTACCGCAGCACGCTCGACGCCTTTACTCAGCTGTTTGATAAGCTAAAAGCGGAAAAAGTGATTCCGGAATAAACCCATCAGGCGCCGTAACAGGCGCCTGTTTCGTTTCTGGCAGAGGCTATACTCTGGCACCCCATCAGCGAAAGGAGGATCGGATCCTATGGCGACATGTTTCATTATCGGCGCGGCGGGCAAGGTTGGCCAACAGCTGACCCGTCAGCTGAGCAGCAAAGGCCATGCAGTGACGGCCTTGCACCGTAAACCGGAACAGGCGGAGACGCTCCAGGCCGCAGGCGCAAAGCCTGTTGCCGGAGATATTCAGCAGCTGAGCGTGACGGCACTGGCAGAGTTGATGACCGGTCACGACGTGGCCGTTTTTACGGCGGGCGCGGGCGGAGCAGGCATCGAGCTGACGAATGCGATTGACGGTGAAGGGCTGAAACTGGCGGTAGCCGCAGCTGAGCAGGCGGGGGTCTCCCGCTTTATGCTGGTGTCCGCTTTTCCCGATGCCGGTCGTGGCAAAACCCCGTCAGAGGGATTTGAGAATTACATGCGGGTGAAGCGCCTGGCGGATGCCGAGCTGGTGGCGAGTCCGCTGGAGTGGGTTATCATGCGGCCGGGTACGCTAACCGATGAAGCCGGTACGGGTCGGGTTCATGCTGACCTGGCGATTCCCTATGGTGAGATCCCACGCGAAGATGTGGCGGCAACGCTGGTCGGGCTGATTGAGAATCCGGCGATTAAGTATCAGATCATTGAACTCACCAAAGGTGATGTGCCGATTGAGGTAGCGTTGCAGAGGTTGCAGCGGGGATAGAAAGGTAGGGTTGTTGCTGGATCGAGCCTGCTCAGGGAACGCGGTCAGATCGGAAAGACGCAAAAGCCGTCATCCATGACACGCTCGACCCGCACCGTCCCTGGTGCGGGACGCTTTCCTCCTCTGACCGTGCTCCCTGCGCATTGAGTTTTTTCGTTGCTGCAAGGCGAATACTGATTCAGGTTCTAAGCATGCTCCCTGCGCAGACTCTCTGACCGCCAATAGCCCTTACTCTTTCAACAAAAAAGCCCCGAATCCGGGGCTTTTGTCTTATCTGACGCAGGGTTTACTTAACGCATTTCGCGCAGTGGGCGCGCTCAATGTGCTGGAAGAAGTCATTACCTTTGTCATCGACCAGGATAAAGGCTGGGAAGTTCTCCACCTCGATTTTCCAGATCGCTTCCATGCCCAGCTCAGGATACTCCACGCATTCCAGACTTTTGATGCTCTGCTGCGCCAGAACCGCGGCCGGACCGCCGATGCTGCCCAGGTAGAAGCCGCCATGTTTATGACAGGCATCGGTTACCTGCTGACTGCGGTTGCCTTTCGCCAGCATGATTTTACTGCCGCCGTGGGCCTGCAGCAGATCCACGTAGGAATCCATACGTCCGGCAGTGGTCGGGCCGAGTGAACCGGACGCATAACCTTCTGGCGTTTTGGCCGGACCGGCGTAATAGACCGGGTGATCTTTGATGTATTGCGGTAATCCTTCGCCGTTATCGATGCGCTCTTTGAGCCTGGCATGCGCGATATCACGCGCCACGATAATGGTGCCGGTCAGTGACAGGCGGGTAGAGACCGGATAAGCAGAGAGCTGCGCCAGAATCTCTTCCATCGGACGGTTAAGATTGACCTGCAACACTTCACCT
The DNA here is from genome assembly GCF_030062155.1 of Pantoea sp. Lij88. NCBI lineage: Bacteria > Pseudomonadati > Pseudomonadota > Gammaproteobacteria > Enterobacterales > Erwiniaceae > Pantoea > Pantoea sp. Lij88. The sequence goes on from NZ_CP118267.1 coordinate 518,207, forward strand.
TCGCCCTGCTGACGCAGCGCTTCCGGGATCAAGCGGCCTGGATTTGATTCCAGTTTCTCAATCCAGATACCTTCACGGTTGATCTTCGCTTTGATGTTACGGTCAGCCGAGCAGGAGACGCCCATGCCAATCGGGCACGACGCACCGTGACGCGGCAGACGCACCACGCGGATGTCGTGGGCGAAATATTTTCCGCCAAACTGCGCGCCGAGGCCGAGCTGTTGCGCGGCTTCCAGCAGTTCCTGCTCCAGCTGTACGTCGCGGAACGCCTGACCATGCTCGTTGCCTTCGGTCGGTAAACCATCGTAATAGTGCGTCGAGGCGAGCTTAACGGTTTTCAGGGTGCTTTCAGCCGAGGTGCCGCCGATAACAAACGCAATATGGTAAGGCGGACAGGCCGCGGTGCCGAGGGTACGCATCTTATCGACCAGGTAATTTTTCAGCTTGCCCGGACTCAGCAACGCTTTGGTTTCCTGATAGAGATAGGTTTTGTTGGCGGAGCCGCCACCTTTGGCGATACAGAGGAACTTGTACTCATCGCCATCGACGCTGTAGAGATCGATCTGCGCTGGCAGGTTAGTGCCGGTATTCACCTCTTTGTACATATCCAGCGCGGCATTCTGTGAATAGCGCAGGTTATCTTCAATGTAGGTGTTGTAGATACCCTGTGACAGCGCGGCCTCGTCGCCACCGCCGGTCCAGACGCGCTGGCCCTTTTTGCCCATGATGATCGCGGTGCCGGTATCCTGACAGGTCGGCAGCACGCCTTTCGCGGCAATTTCAGAGTTTCTCAAAAACTGCAGGGCGACATATTTGTCATTGTCGCTGGCGTCCGGATCTTCAAGGATGGAGGCAACCTGCTGCTGGTGGGCCGGACGCAGCATGAAAGAGGCGTCGTGGAAGGCCTGCTGACTCAGCAGCGTCAGTGCCTGCGGGTCGACTTTCAGGATCTCCTGACCCTCAAACTCAGCGACCGAGACATGCTCGCGACTCAGCAAATAGTATTCAGTATCTTCGTGGGACAGCGGAAAAGGGTTCTGATAGACAAAAGGTTTGTTCGACATTTTTTCTCACTTAATGACCGGCTGAACCTCCGCGTGCAGGCTGCGGGGCGCAACATCATAGGCGAATTAATCGTTTATTATGCTTCCCCACCGCGGATGCGGTGGGGAAGTGCAGGAATGGTATCTTATAACGCGTTGATCTGCATGTTGTATCCGTCAGAACATCCACACCATCCACGGATAGGCAATCAGCATCATGGAGCCCAGGAAGATGGCACCGAAGATCGTGCCCAGGCGCCAGTAATCTTTAGTCGGCAGATAACCGCTACCGTAGTAAATCGGGCTTGGGCCAGTACCGTAAGGTGTGATGATGCCCATCACACCCAGAGAGGTACAGAGCATCAGGCAGAAGACCGGCATATTGATGCCTGGGATTGACGCTGCGATGGTCAGCATGGCCGGTAACAGCGCGGTGGTATGCGCGGTTGTACTGGCAAACAGGTAGTGCAGCAGGAAGAAGGCAATCAACAGCACGACAGCGGAAATCTGTGGGTCATAGCCCTGTAGCAGCATGCCTCCCTCTTTACCTAACCAGGCGATGAATCCGACGCGCGCCAGGCCATCCGCCAGCGCGACCAGGGTGGCGAACCAGGCGAAGGTGTTCCAGGCCGGTTTATTACTGGTGATGTCATTCCAGCTCAGGACGCCTGTCCACAGCATCAGCACCACGACCAGCAGGGCAGCCAGAGCAGGCTCAATCCATGAGGTGGCGAAAATCCACATCAGCAGAGCACAGACCACAAACACCAGCAGCAGGATTTCGTTACGGGTCAGCCGGCCCAGTTTCTCCAGTTCTGCGATAGCCCATTTCGGCACTTCATCGTTGATTTTGACTTCAGGTGGATAGAACCAGTAAGCCAGCAGCGGCATGGTCAGAATCAGCAGCACGCCCAGTGGCAGGAAGGCCAGGAACCACATACCCCATGAGATATCAAAACCGATGATGCTTTTCACCAGCGCCAGTGCCAGCAGGTTAGGGGCCAGGGCAGAGAGGAACATCGAACTGGTGATACAGGCTGCGGTAATCGCAACCCACATCAGATACGAACCGATTTTACGCGCGCTCGGGTCGTTGGGTTTTGAGCCATACAGCGGAGGCAGGTTGGCGATAATCGGGTAGATGGTGCCGCCACTGCGCGCGGTGTTGGATGGGGTAAACGGTGCGAGAAGCAGGTCAGCAAAGGTGATGGCATAACCCAGCGTCAGACTGCGGCGACCCAGATACTTCACCAGAATCAGGGCCAGGCGACGACCAAACTGCGTTTTGTCGTAACCCGCAGCAAACATGAAGGCCCCGAAGATGAGCCAGACCGTAGAGTTGCCGAAACCGCTGACCGCCCATTTAAAGGACTCACTGGCGACTTTGAATTTCGGATTAGCCAGCTCGGCCGGGCTGAAGAGCAGAAACTGGCTGAACAGCGCGATCACCACCACGCCGGTCAGACCGATCACCGCGCCTGGCAGCGGTTCAAAGATCAGTCCGACAATCACCCCGACGAAGATGGCGAAGAAGTGCCACGCGTAGGGTTCGAGTCCGGCGGGTGTCGGTACCAGCAACAGCAATATGGCCACGATCACCGGCAGAGCCAGCATGATAGCTTTCTTTTTACCCGCTGCCGCTGGTGCGGGTTTTGGGGGTTCAGTAACAGCTGAGAGTGTTTTCATAGTGTTTTATCTGCAAGTTAAGAAGAATGCGATTTGCGCCCCGGACCTTCACTGAAGACTTTTCTTTTTTATTCTTAATTGTGTGAATAAACCGCGATGCACTGATTTTTTTTAATCGGCTGCCTGACTATTGAGCAGCATTTTTAAATCCATGTAAATATGATGCGATTTCTGCAAATATAGATTTTGATCCAGATCAAAGAAATTAATTCATTATTCTTTTTTTTAACATTTATTTTTATTTTATATTCTCACCCTCGCTATTCTGACACTTTTGTGAAGCTTGTCGACAAATTCCCAGGGTGATAAAATCGAATGATGCTAAATAAGCTATTGATTATAAAGTTTTTATTTTTTATGTGAATGATTGGTTGATTTTTAGTAACTGTTGGTTAACAATTAATATAACTTCAGTTCATACTTTCAGCAAATAAAAACTCTGAATGGTTTAAAAGTTAAAAAACTAAATTCATCGCTTATGAAAGTAAAGAAAGGTGTATATTAATTGCATGACATCGGACCACTTAATTAAGCGATAATTTGCGTCCGCTAAAAAATTTCCAGACTTTTAAATCTTGGAGTTTATCGCAATGAAATCTCTCACTCCCATCCTTAATCCACTGACCCTGCCTAATGGCGCTGTTTTAAAAAACCGACTGGTGATGGCACCGATGACCACCTGTACCGGTTTTTATGACGGCACGGTCACCAGCGAGCTGGTCGAATACTATCGCGCACGCGCTGGCAGCATCGGCACCGTGATCGTTGAATGCTGCTTTATTGATAACCGTGGCCCGGCGTTTCCGGGTGCCATTGCTATCGACAGCGACAACAAAATCCCCGGTCTGAAACGCATTGCGGACGCGATTAAATCGGAAGGGTCTACGGCCATTCTGCAGATCTACCACGGTGGCCGCATGGTCGAGCCGGAACTGATTGGCGGGAAAACGCCGGTTGCGCCTAGTGCCATCGCGGCACCGCGTGAAGGCGCAACCAAACCTCTGGCGCTGAGTGCCGAAGAAGTCGATACCATGATCACCAAATTTGGTGATGCGGTGAACCGCGCCATCAAGGCCGGTTTCGATGGCGTCGAAATTCATGGGGCCAACACCTACCTGATTCAGCAGTTCTATTCTCCGAACTCAAACCAGCGCGATGATAAGTGGGGCGGCAGCCGCGATAACCGCGCGCGCTTCCCGCTGGAAGTGCTGGAAATCACCCATAAAATGGCGGAGCGCTTCGCCCCTCACTCTTTCATCATCGGCTACCGCTTCTCGCCCGAAGAGATCGAAGTCCCCGGCATCCGCTTTGATGACACGCTCTATCTGCTGGAAAAACTGGCCGCACGTGGACTCGATTACGTTCACTTCTCCGTGGGTCAGCTGCTGCGTCCGTCGATTGTCGATACGCAGGACCCGACGCCGCTGATTGAGAAATTCGTCGCGATGCGTTCACCTGCGCTGGCAAAAGTGCCGGTGATTGGTGTCGGCGGCGTGGTGAACAAAGCCGATGCGGAGCTGGCGCTGGAGAAGGGCTACGATCTGGTGGCGATTGGTAAAGCCTGTATCGCCTATCCGAACTGGGCTGACCGCATCATCAATAACGAACATCTCGATCTCTACATCGACAGCAACAAACGCGAAGAGCTGCAGATTCCGGAACCGCTGTGGCGCTTCTCACTGGTCGATGCGATGATCCGCGACACCAGCGAATCGGGTCGTAAATACAAAGCGGGCGTTTATCAGGAAAAAGTCGAAGCCGAAGCGCTTAAGCTGAAAATCAACGTCACGCTGGATACTGACCGTATCACCGACATCTCACTGGTGCCGGATGACACGCTGGATGTGGACTTCACCACCACCTTTGAGAGCCTGCGTAGCCGCATTCTGGTGGCGAACAGCCCACACGTCGATGCCATTACCGGTGCGACCACGCAGAGTGAGGCGCTGAAAAAAGCGGTTTCACGCGCGATGACCACCTCCAGCAAAGAGCATGTGATCGAGGAGGGCGGTAACCCTAACGCACCACAGAATTACGATGTGGTGATTGTCGGCAGCGGCGGGGCGGGTCTGGCGGCGGCGATTCAGGCGCACGATGAAGGCGCGCGCGTGGTCATCATCGAGAAGATGCCGACCATTGGCGGTAACACCATTAAGGCGTCAGTGGGCATGAACGCAGCGGAAACCCGCTTCCAGAAACTCAAAGGCATCGAAGACAGCAAAGAGCTGTTCTACGAAGAAACGCTGAAGGGCGGTCAGTTCAAAAACAATCCGGTGTTGCTGCGCGAGTTTGTTGATCTGGCACCTGAAGCGATTGAGTGGCTGGCGGGTAAAGGCATTGAGCTTAACGACATCACCATCACCGGCGGGATGAGCATCGACCGTACGCACCGTCCGGCTGACCGCTCAGCGGTGGGGGGCTTCCTGATTAGCGGCCTGGTAAAAAATATCAACAGCCGCAACATTGAAGTCCTGCTGGAAACCTCCGTTGCCGAGATCCTCTATGAGAATGGCGCCGTCGCGGGCGTGAAAGTGGTCGATGAATACAACGACAGCCGAATCCTGAATGCTAAAAGCGTGATTGTGGCAACCGGGGGCTTCAGTGCGAACCGTGAGCTGGTGGTGAAATACCGTCCTGAACTGGATGGCTTCGTGACCACCAACCACGCAGGCGCGACCGGCAGCGGTATTGCGATGCTGGAAAAAATTGGTGCCGGTACGGTGGATATGGGCGAAATCCAGATTCACCCTACGGTCGAACAGACCACCTCTTATCTGGTTTCCGAATCCATTCGTGGCGGCGGCGCTATCCTGGTCAGCCAGGCGGGCGAACGTTTCTACAATGAGATGGAAACCCGCGACAAAGTCTCGGCGCAGATTATCGCGCTGCCAGAGAAGAGTGCCTGGATTGTGTTTGACGAGCAGGTGCGAATGAACAACAAAGCGGCTGACGAATATATCGCCAAAGGCTTTGTGATCAGCGCCCCCACCGTGGCGGAACTGGCGGTGAAACTCAATATGAGTGAGCATCATACCCTGGAAGCGACGCTGGCCCGTTACAACAACTTCGTTATCATGCAGAAAGATGAAGACTTCGGTCGCCAGACCGCGCTGCGTCACCCACTGAGTGAAGCGCCGTTCTATGCGATTCGTGTCGCACCGGGCGTTCACCACACCATGGGCGGCGTCACTATCGATACCACCACAGCGGTGCTGGACAGCCAGAAACAGGTGATTAACGGCGCCTGGGCCTGTGGCGAGGTGGTTGGTGGTATCCACGGCGCGAACCGTATCGGCGGTAACGCTGTGGCGGATATCATCATCTTCGGTATTCTTGCCGGTGGTAACGCCGCCGCTTACGCCCGACGTTAACGGCAGTCTCCGGCATCCGCGTCCTGCGGGTGCCGGTTTTTCCCTTTCAAAAGCAGAGTCGCCTATGTTAACTGAAGCGCGTGTCTATGCTTACTCCGCCGTCTTAATGGGTTCGCCCATCCTGCTCAAACTCTTCGATGACAACCAGACGCTGGCCGGACAGGTTTTTCGCCTGATCAAACAGCAGGAGAACCTCTTTACGGTTAATCGCGCGGAATCAGAAGTGATGGCCATTAATCACGCGGCCGGACAGCACGCGGTGGTGGTCAGCCAGCCGGTGTTTGATCTGATCGCCTGTGCCCATGCGGTGAGCCTGCTACCCGACAGCCTGTTTAATCTGGCTATTGGCCCGTTGGTGAAGTGCTGGAAAATCGGCTTTCAGGGCCACAGCGTCCCGTCATCAAGCGATCTTCAGGCGCGCAGGGCGCTGACAAATCCGCAGGAGGTGATCCTTGATGCCGCAAGCCGCAGTGTCATGCTGACCCGGCCGGGGATGGAGATTGACCTGGGGGCCATTGCCAAAGGCTATATCGCCGACGTAGTACAGGCGTTTTTACGCCAGCAGCAGGTCAGCAGTGCCCTGATTAATCTGGGCGGAAATGTGCAGACGGTGGGCGCGCCGCCCGAAGAAGCGGGCTGGGCAATCGGCCTGAAAAAACCTTTTGGTGAGGCCGATGAACTGATCGGGGTAATCGGCGTAAATAACCGTTCGGTGGTGACATCGGGTATCTATGAACGCTATTTCGAACTGGATGGCGAGTGTTATCACCACATTCTTGATCCGCGTAGCGGGTATCCGCTGGATAACGAGTTGCTGAGCGTCACCGTGATCTCGGATCGTTCGCTGGATGGCGATATCTACACCACGCTCCTTTATGGCCTGGGCGTCGAAAAGGGCATTGCCTGCCTCGCCGACAAACCGGGCATTGAAGCGATCTTTGTGACCCGTGACAGGCAGGTGATCTGCTCGTCACAACGTCACTTTTCCTTTCAGTTACTGGACACGGATTACCGGCTGGTTCACTGACAGTATTGTTTGAGTAAAGTGTGATACTCCGGCTGCAGGCGATAGCGGTAAACCGGACGCCCCGTCACCCCATAATGAATGCTGGTGAACAGAATATTTATCTGCGCCAGCCAGATCAGGTATTTGCGGCAGGAGACGCGGGAGATGTTCACCTCGGTCGCCAGCTCATCGGTAGAGAACTCGGTGCCCGGATGCGCGTCGATCCACAGGCACAGCGTGCGCAGTGTCTGCGGCGTTAATCCTTTCGGCAGGCGTTTCTGCTCGCTGGCGCCAGGCGGATTACCGTGTAACAGCTGATCAACGTCCGACTGTTGATAGAACTGATGATTATCCATCAGCGATTTTTTCTGTCGCCAGCCGGTCAGCGCCTCTTCAAAGCGGGCAAACTGGAATGGCTTGATCAGATAATCCACCACGCCATAGTTGAGCGAGGTTTTGATGGTGGCGGCATCGGCGGCCGACGAGATAATAATTACATCAACCGGACGGCCTGCGCTGCGCAGTTCCGGCAGCAGGTCGAGACCGTTTTCCTGCTGCATATAGATATCCAGCAGGATCAAATCGATTGGCGGTTCGTCCTGCGCCAGCCGCTCCTTGGCCTGCTGTAAGGTTGAGGCGGTGCCGCAGCAGGTAAAGCCTGGGATCTGCCCGATATAGCAGCGGTTCAGCTCGGCTACCATGGCGTCATCATCGACAACTAACACATTGATCATTGGGTAATCATTCCTCTCTCCCACGGAAGTTGCACTAAGAATTGGGTAAACACACCCGGTTCCGACTCGACACTGACGTTGCCGCCCAGGCTTTCGGTCTGCTGCTTAACCAGAAACAGTCCGACACCGCGATCGTCGCCTTTTGACGAGACGCCTCGCTCAAAAATGGCGCTGATCTGCGTGCCGTCAATGCCTGGCCCGTCATCACTCACTTCGCAGGCTAACCAGCCGTTCTGATAGTGCAGCATGAGGTGAATTTCCCCTTCGGTTTCCGGGTCCAGCGCCTCAAGCGCATTTTCAATTAAATTGCCCAGCACCGTGATCAGGACAGCGTTCTGCTCTTCGCTGCCGCAGTCGGGCAGAAAACTTGCCTCATCAATAATCAGCTGATGGCCTTCATCCGTCACCCGGTTGATTTTGCTGAGCAGGAAGCCGGCAATGATCGGCGATTTGATCTTCTGCAGCAGTGATCCGATCTCGGTCTGATAGGCGTTAGCCGTTTTCAGGATGTACTCTTCCATCTGTGCATAATTTTTCATATGCAGCAGGCCCAGAATCACATGCAGCTTATTCATGAACTCATGGGACCGCTCTCGTAATGCATCGACATAGTTTACCATGCCGTCCAGACGCTGCATCAGCTGGCTGATCTCGGTCTTGTCCCTGAAGGTGGTCACGGCGCCGATAATGCGGTCACGACTGCGAACCGGCACGGTGTTGCTGATCAGAATGCGGTTGCCCAGCGTCAGCTCCTGATCGTGCCAGGCTATGCCCGCATGCAGCGCATCCTGCTGATGGCGGTGCATCACGCTCTCTTCGGCAATCAGATCGCCGCTTAACGGCATTTTGCGGGTAGTTTCATGTAACAGCTGCTGCGCCGCATGGTTAATCAGGCTGACGCGTGACTGATCATCGACCGCAATCACGCCCTCTTTAATAGAATTGAGAATCGCCTGACGCTGCTCGAACAGGCTGGAAATTTCGTGCGGCTCCAGCCCCAGCAGGATAGTTTTCAGTCGCCTCACCAGAATGAGAATGCCCAGCAGGCCCACAATGCCGCCAAACAGGACGGTCCAGACAATATTCCAGCGGCTTTTGGCGATCTGCGCCGCCACATCATTCAGCGCGATGCCGATCGCCACCACGCCAATCTGCTGATGCTGTGCGTTATAGACCGGCGTAAACACCCTCAAAGCCTCCACCAGCACGCCATGATTGACCGCCACATTTTCCCGGCCCCCGAGCGTGGGGTAGATATCATTGCCGACAAAATGTTTGCCAATCACCGCCGCATTCGGGTGGGAGAAGCGAATGCCTTTCATATCGGTGACCACCACAAACAGCAGCCCGTTGCGTTTGCGCGCCGCCTCCGCCACGGGCTGAATCTGGCTGCTGCCGTCCGGTAACAGCAAACCACGCTGCACTTCCGGCGAATCTGCCAGCGTGCGTGCCACGGCCATCGCCTTATCTTTAAGATGTGCCTGCGCAAAATTATCGATCTGCACGAAATAGAGCAGATGGACAGCGAACAGGACGGTAATGATCACCGCAGTCATCATCAGCGTGGTCAGGGTACTGAGTTTCATCGGTCGTTTAGTCACGGCATGTCGGTTCTGTGGTTGGCTTGTCATGGGTGTTCAGCACGGGTGGGAGATCGCCGGGAAACATACGCTAACTCACCGCATCAGTACAGTTTTAGCGGTCTGCGCGCGGGCAATCGCCGGATAACAATATTTGTGTTAGGGGATTGTATAATTCAAAGGACGCCCTTAATGTGTGGTTAAAATATGTGAGCAATTCAGTAAGCCTTTTGTAATTAAAATAAGGATAAATTGCTATTTTTAATTTTATAACTATTTTCACATTAACTCATAAATAACATTATTTTAAACTTTCGGGACTTTTTTTAACCAGTACCGTCTGAGCTGTAGATTAAAATGATGAATTCAAAGAACGTTATTCCCACCCTTTCCCTCGCGGCATTGTTAGTTTCCTCGGCACTTCATGCTGAAACGGCACCAGAAAAAACCGACGTCCTGTTAATCGGCGGCGGCATTATGAGCGCCTCAATGGGCACCATGCTGGAAGAGCTGCAGCCTGGCTGGAAACAGATCATGGTTGAGAAGCTGGATGGCGTGGCGCTGGAATCCTCTAACGGCTGGAATAATGCCGGTACCGGTCACTCTGCCAACATGGAGCTGAACTATACGCCTGAGCGTAAAGACGGTTCTATCGACGTCTCCAAAGCGCTGGAAATCAACGAAGCCTTTATGATTTCGCGTCAGTTCTGGAGTTCACAGATTAAAGAGGGCGTGATGCACGATCCACGCTCTTTCATCAACTCAACGCCACACATGAGCTTTGTCTGGGGCGACAACGTCGACTTCCTGACCAAACGCTATGCTGCGCTGCAGAAAACCGCGCTGTTCCAGGGCATGAAGTTCTCTACCGATCACAAGCAGATCGAGCAGTGGGCACCGCTGGTGATGGAAGGTCGTGATCCACAGCAGAAAGTGGCCGCTACCTGGACGCCAGTGGGCACCGACGTTAACTACGGTGAAATCACCCGTCAGTTGATCGGCAGCCTGAAGAAGAATGACAACTTCCGTCTGGAAACCTCGTCTGAAGTCACCGACTTCAAACGTAACGGCGACAACTCGTGGCACGTCACCATTAAAGACGCAAAAAACGGCAACGAACGTGCTGTTGACGCGAAATATGTCTTTATCGGTGCAGGCGGCGGCGCGCTGAAATTACTGCAGAAGACCGGCATTCCGGAAGCAGATAACTATGCAGGCTTCCCGGTCGGTGGTTCATTCCTCGTGACCGAAAACAGCGCGATTGCCGATCGTCACCTGGCGAAAGTCTACGGCCAGGCATCTACCGGTGCACCGCCGATGTCCGTGCCACACCTGGATACCCGTTATCTGGATGGCAAACGCGTCGTCCTGTTTGGGCCGTTTGCGACTTTCTCCACCAAGTTCCTGAAAAACGGTTCGCTGTTTGATCTGCTGAGCACTACCACCACCCATAACATCGTGCCGATGACCGATGTGGGTATGGATAACTTCGATCTGGTGAAATACCTGATTGGACAGGTCATGCTGAGTGATGAAGATCGCTTCAAAGCGCTGCAGGAATATTATCCGGACGCGAAGAAAGAGGACTGGAAACTGATTCAGGCCGGTCAGCGTGTGCAGATCATCAAGAAAGATGCTGACAAAGGTGGCGTGCTGAAACTGGGCACAGAAATTGTGACCGATCAGCAGAAAACTGTTGCAGCCCTGCTGGGTGCTTCTCCTGGTGCCTCAACCGCCGCGCCTATCTCCCTGAGCGTGATGCAGAAACTGTTCCCGGAAGAGTTTAAGTCACCGGAGTGGCAGGCCAAGATCCACAAGATGATCCCAGGCTACGGTCAGAAGCTGAATGACAACGTGCCGTTGCTGCAGCAGGTCTGGAATGAGACCGCAGCGACCCTGCAGCTGACCACACCTCCTGTGATCAACATGGATGGCAAAGCGACAGACGCACCGGCTGCACAGCCAGAGAAGGCTGCGCCTTCAGCGAAACACGACATGGCGCTGTAACCGCGACCTGACGTAAAAAAAGCCCGCACAGGTTAGCCTGTGCGGGCTTTTTTATTGCTGTTTTTCTGCGTTACTCCGGCGTGTTACCGCGCCAGTTGCCCCACGGATTTTCCGCCGGAGCCTGTTCTGCGTCGTCAGCCGGTTCTTCACGCGTTACGGGTTGCGCGTTTAACGAAGCGAGATAGAGCGCTTCGACTTCAGCCCGTGCCCAGGGCGTACGGCGTAAAAATTTCAGGCTCGATTTAACGCTGGGATCGCTTTTAAAGCAGTTAATGTTTATCCGTTTACCCAGCTCCGCCCAGCCATACTGAGCGACCAGACTGTTAATCTGCATTTCCAGCGTTACGCCGTGCAGAGGATCTTTTGAGGTGTGTGCGTTCATCGTCTATCCGCCTGATTCAGTCAATGCCGCACATCCTGACAATCGTAAAGCGGTTGTGCAAGGACTGAAGGTGAAAAAGCGCTCTGGCGGCGTGTCATCGCTGTTTTTATGTGCCTGGGTTAACGCGACGGGCAGAAGAGTGCGCAGGCATGCAGCGATTGTGCTAAGCATAAGCAACTGATGATGCACTGAAAAGGATCGCCTGCCATGAGGGTACCTGCCGATAATCTGCTCAGCTCCGCCAGCCGTAAACGTGCTCTGCTTGCCGGTTCGGTGGGGAATTTCATTGAATGGTATGAGTTTGCGGTTTATGGCTTTCTGGCCACCGTGATTGCACAGAACTTCTTCCGCCTGCAGGGGGAATCCGCGCTGACCGGGCTGCTGCTGACCTATGCGTCCTTCGCCGTCGCTTTTTTCTTCCGTCCGCTCGGCGCGATCATCTTTGGCCGGATGGGGGACCGCCTCGGGCGCAAACCCACGCTGATTTTTGTGCTCATCATGATGACGCTGGCGACGGCCGCTATCGGGCTGGTTCCCACTTACGCCCAGCTGGGCGTACTGGCACCGCTAATTGTGACCGGTCTGCGTATTCTGCAGGGACTGTTCGCCGGGGGCGAGTATGGCGGGGCAGTGTCACTGATGACTGAGTTTGCACCGCGCGGTAAGCGGGGCCTGTATGGCGCATGGCAATCCTTTACCGTGGCGCTGGGACTGCTGGCCGGTGCGGGCATGGTGGCGCTGCTCTCCGTGCTGCTGACGCCGGAGCAGATGCTGAGCTGGGGCTGGCGCATCCCGTTCTTTATCGCCCTGCCACTGGGCGCTCTGGCGCTCTGGCTGCGGGTGCAGATGGAGGAGACTCCGGCGTTTATACAGCAGCAGGCACAACCTGTGGCAAAAGTTGACGCCAGCCTGGGCGACACGCTGAAAACGATTCTGCTGGGTATCTGTCGTCTGATGGTGTGGTCGGCAGCGGGTTACACCTGGCTGGTCATTATGCCGACCTACCTGCAGGCGTCGCTGCACACCGGCTTTAATCAGGCGCTGTTGATTGCGGTGATATCAAACCTCGGTTTTGCCGCCACCATCATCCCGGCCGGGATGCTGAGCGACAGGATTGGCCGCCGCGCCGTTATGGTCTCAGCGGCGGTGCTGCTGCTGGTGCTCTCTCTGCCGCTGCTCAACGTGCTGCAGTCAGAGAGCAGTGGACTGCTGCTGAAAGCGCTGGTGGTGTTTATCGCGGGCGGGGTGGTCGGTTTGCTGGCCGGACCCGGCCCCGCGATGCTGGCCGAGATGTTTCCGACACGGGTTCGCTACACCGGGCTGGGTCTGGCCTATTCGCTCTCCAATGCGGTCTTCTCCGGCTGCGCCGGATTGATCATCACCGGGCTAATCAAAGAGACCGGTAATCCCGATATTCCCGCCTGGTATGTGATGGCGACGGCGCTTGTGAGTATCGTGGCACTGATGACGCTGAACAAAGATGACCATCTGCGGCTGCTGGATGAGCCGCCGTCGCGCTAAGCAGTGTATCTGACAGTCTGCGCAGGCAACCTGCAGCCATCCCTTAGCCGGAATGGGTTTTTTCAGGATGAAGAGAGGCTGAACACCTGATCGCGTTGATGAACTTTATGACCGTGCTTGTCGGCAATAATAATCACAGCCGCCATAATCAGGCCCAGAATAATAATAAAAAGTTTACGCAGGAGCATGAGCGATAATTTCCATGGTGTAAATGAATCCCGATCAACCGGAGCAGTCAGGCGGTTAATCAGGACGTTAATTAATCAGGTGAGAGATTATTGCTGAAAGGCGCGCTGTTTTTTTTGATCGAAAACCAGATTCCGCTGCTTATGCGGGAATAATAGTGCGGTGCGGATTTGAAAATAAACCTGCGCTAAACCAGGTGAATTCTTAAGTATGGATTTGGGTATGCTCAACGGACTGAAACGTCAGGCGCTGCGGGACTCTGGCGCATGCCGGGCGCTGTGCTGCGGCGGAAAACGTATTCCGTTGCGTGTAATAGTAGTCAGCTTCAGCCGGTCAGTGGCGAATATCGGGGCCGGCTTTTGTTTCCCTTAAAATAAGCACGTCAGTCGAGGCCAGGTAATTTATCCCGCCAGAAGGGCGCTTTCACCTTATCAGGAAGTTAACAGGCAAGATGAAAAACAAAAGGATGATAAGCTCAGCACGTTTGAGGTCGGTGACTCACTAATGACCTGCCTGATAGTGAAACAGAAGAGGCGCAGAATAAAAAAGGCGCCCTGAGGCGCCTTTTCGGGTGTGACTTAAGTTCCGTTACACCAGTTGCTGTGCCGTGGTTTCCACCAGCGTCAGCAGCACTTTGATATCTTCCAGCGTCACAGTCGGGTTCAGCAGCGTCATCTTCAGACAGGTCACGCCATCATGCTCGGTCACACCGACGTTAGCGCGGCCTGACTCCAGCAGGGCATCACCGATACGCTGGTTCAGCAGGGCGATATCCGCACTGCTCAGGTGAGCCAGATGCGCCGGACGATAGCGGAACAGCACGCTGGCCAGTTGCGGTTTCATGACCAGCTCCAGTGCAGGCTGCTCATCAACGTACTGTGCAACCTGCTGCGCCAGCGTCACACCGTGATCGATGATTTCGGCATACTGCTTCTGACCCAGCGCTTCCAGACCCATCCACAGTTTCAGTGCATCGAAACGGCGGGTGGTCTGCAGCGATTTGGAGACCAGATTCGGCACGCCCTGTGCTTCATCGAACTCTGAGTTCAGGTATGCCGCCTGGTAGCGCATCAGCTCATAGTGACGCGCTTCCTTCAGCAGGAATGCGCCACAGCTGATGGTCTGGAAGAACTGCTTGTGGAAGTCCAGAGTGATGGAGTCCACCAGCTCAATGCCATCCAGATAGTCACGATACTTCTCTGAGAGCAGCAGCGCGCCGCCCCAGGCCGCATCGACGTGCACCCAGATGTTCTCTTCCGCTGCCAGCGCCACGATTTCACGCAGGGGATCGATCGCACCGGCATCGGTGGTACCGGCCGTAGCAACAATCGCCAGAATGTTTTCGCCGTTGGCTTTGGAGGCGGCCAGCTTGTGGCGCAGGTCATCCATGTCCATGCGGGCAAAGCGGTCACATTTCACCTGGGTGACGGACTGATAGCCCAGACCCAGCAGCGCCATGTTCTTCTGTACGGAGAAGTGTGCGTTCTCTGAACAGAAGACTTTGATCTTCTTCAGATCGCCGGTTAAGCCATCCTGCTGAACAGAATGTCCCTGACGGGCAAACCAGGCGTCACGCGCCAGCATCAGACCCATCAGGTTGCTCTGGGTGCCGCCGCTGGTGAAGACACCCGCGTCGCCCGGCTGATAACCCACCTGGGTGCGCAGCCACTCGATCAGTTTCATCTCAATCAGGGTGGCAGACGGTGCCTGATCCCATGAATCCATGCTCTGGTTGGTGGCGTTGATCAGCACTTCCGCCGCCTGGCTGATAACCAGGCTCGGACAGTGCAGGTGCGCCACACACTGCGGGTGATGCACCGACAGGCTGTCTTTCAGGAAGTACTCAATGGCGCGTTCAATCGCGGCCTGGTTGCCCAGGCCCTGAGGATTGAAGTCCAGCTTGATGCGCTCGCGCAGCTCTGCGACGGTTTTTCCCTGATACATCTCAGGTTGTTCCAGCCACTTAACGACGGCCGCGCTACTCTGGGCAATCGCCTGCTGGTAGGCCTCGGTACTCTGTGCTGAGGCCGCCAGAATCGGGTTTAACCGGGACATTGCATTCACTCCACTCAAACTGGTTTCACGCCAGCTGACAGCAGGGCGTTTTCAAATTTATCCATGAACACGTCAAGTTCTGCATCCGTGATCAGCAGGGAAGGCAGCAGACGTAATACGCTGCCGTGACGTCCGCCACGCTCCAGAATCAGGCCGTTTTCGAAACACTTCTTCTGAACCAGAGCAGAGAGTTCGCCGTCAGCCGGGAAGCTGCCCATGTGGTCAGCAGGCTCGTCTGGTTTCACCAGCTCAATGCCGATCATCAGACCCAGACCACGCACGTTGCCAATGACCGGGTAGCGCTGCTGCAGCTCGCCCAGTTTGCCTTTCAGCCATTCGCCCTGTGCCGCCACTTTGTCAGCGATATTGTTGTCTTTCAGCAGTTTCAGCGTGGTCAGGCCGGTGGCCATTGCCAGCTGGTTACCACGGAAGGTGCCGGTGTGGTGACCCGGAGACCAGGCGTCGAACTCTTTCTTAATGCCCAGTACCGCCAGTGGCAGACCGCCGCCGACCGCTTTGGACATCACGATGATGTCTGGCTCGATACCCGCGTGCTCAAAGGCGAAGAATTTACCGGTACGGGCGATGCCCGCCTGGACTTCGTCGATGATCAGCAGAATGCCATGCTCTTTGGTCACTTTACGGATGCGCTGCAGCCATTCAGCCGGAGCCGGGTTAACACCGCCTTCGCCCTGAACCGCTTCCAGAATCACCGCTGCTGGCTTGCGAACGCCGCTTTCAACGTCGTTGATCAGGTTTTCGAAGTAATAGGTCAGCGCTTTCACGCCCGCTTCACCACCAATGCCCAGCGGGCAGCGGTAGAGGTGCGGATAAGGCATGAACTGCACTTCCGGCATCATACCGTCAACGGCTTCTTTCGGAGACAGGTTGCCGGTGACCGACAGCGCGCCGTGGGTCATACCGTGATAGGCACCCGAGAAGCTGATGATACCGGAACGGCCGGTGTGTTTTTTCGCCAGTTTCAGCGCCGCTTCAACGGCATCTGCACCGGACGGGCCGGTAAACTGCAGGCAGTACTCTTTGCCCTGGCCCGGTAATAAGGAGAGCAGGTACTCAGAGAACTCATCCTTTAACGGCGTCGTTAAATCAAGAGTATGTAACGGCAAGCCGCTGGTAATGACATGTTGAATACTCTGCAGAACATCGGGATGGTTATGTCCCAGTGCCAGCGTTCCTGCACCTGCAAGACAGTCGAGATACTGATTATTCTCGACGTCGGTGATCCAGACACCCTGAGCTTTCGCAATCGCGAATGGCAATTTGCGAGGATAACTGCGAACGTTTGATTCAAATTCAGCCTGACGGGCTAAATAGGTTTCGTTGGTTGCGTTTACGTTCTGTGCATTCAAACTATCAATACGGACTTTATCCGTCATCATATCTCTCCTACAACCGTGACGGGCGTAGCGTCACAGTTGAATAAATGAATTAAATGGGGGTCGGTGTATAAAGCGCGGCCAATATAGGGGTTTTTAAGGTCCGACTCAATGTTTAATTTTATCGGCAGATATCCGATTCTTTGCTATAGGAATCAATCATTTGGTGGGATTGTGACCGCATACATTATGACTGCTTCTGAAGCCGGTTGTTAATAAATGGCGTAAAAACACCAGCTTACCCGGCTTGAGATGCGCTAAGTCAATGATAATAATCTGTGTAAATAGCTGTTTCCGGCGAAAAACGCTATCAAAAAGCAGGCTTCTCAGACGTAAAAAGCATAAGTCTGTTTAACTGCCGAAGCAGCATTTATAGCCAGCAAAAAGTGCAGAGTAATTAAAATAATAAACCTTTCATTAACATTTAATTAATATATCGCCATTGCCGTACCGCTAATTACTTTCATAATCGGCGTTATGACAGCACAACATCAATAAACTGCGTTAAGTCCGTTAGCGCTTCACTGGCTTTCTTTTCTGACGGGTTGATGGTCAGCAGATCAGCATAGCCATTGAGCATGGCGCTAATCTGCCTGGCGGTGCGGGGCAGGTCACGGCAGCGCAGTGCGCCATCCGTGACGCCGTCACGAATAATACCCTCCACTAATGCCTGCCACGCCGCCGTCATCTCATCTGCCAGCACCGCATAGGTTTCGTTATGTGCAGCCGTCTGCCAGAACGAGGCATACAGTTGCCAGGTGGCATCCGGTGCGCTCGGCAGATGACTTTCGAACAGAGTAAGCAGCCGCTGGCGGGGCGTGAGCGTGGTCAGAGATTCAGCGAACGTTTCGAAATCGACCCGCATAAAGCGCTCCAGCGCCGCCAGGCAGAGCGTCTGCCAGTTGCTGAAATAGTGGTAGATATGACTGCGTGAAATGCCCACCGATTCGGTGAGTTCCCGCGTGGTTACTTTTTCGATCCCTTTCTCGATAAACAGCACGATCGCCGCATCCAGTATTTTGGTTCTCAGTGCTTCCGCTGACTCTTTCATCAATCTCCCGATTACGCTTACGTTGACTTTGAGCAATTGCTCAAATAGACTGCTTTTCATAATTGAGCAACCGCTCAAGAATAACTATATCAGAAACAGAAACTATGCCTTCCTCAAAAACGATCCTTCCTGTTGCGGCTCCCCGCAGCGCTATTCTGACATTAAAAATGCTCGGCCGTCGCCATAGCCGTAAGCTGTTCCTCACGCTGCTGCTGGTGGTGGCGGAGAATGTCATGTATCTCCTCTATCCGCTGCTGGCGGGCTTCGCGATTAATGCCATTATCTCCGGCAGAACCTGGCATGCGGTGCTCTATGCGGCGATGGTCTTTACCATGTGGGCCATCGGCGCGGCACGCCGCAGCGTCGATACCCGCACCTTTGCCCGTATCTATGCCGAACTGGCCGTGCCGGTGATCGTGGCGCAACGCAGCGAAAACCAGAGCGCGTCTACCATTGCCGCGCGGGTCGCCTTGTCACGGGAGTTTGTCGACTTTTTCGAGAAGCATCTGCCGGTGCTGATTACCTCGCTGGCGTCGATGACCGGTGCGGCGGTCATGCTGCTGGCTATCGAGTTCTGGACCGGCGCGGGCTGTCTGGCGATCCTCCTGTTCTTCGCCTGTTTCCTGCCGGGATTTACCCGCAAAAACGACGCGCTGTTTGGTCGTCTGAATAACCGGCTGGAGAAAGAGGTGAGCTTTGTCAGCAACGCGAACGCTTCATCACTTGGCCGTCACTATGGCGTGCTGGCCAGCCTGCGGATTCGCCTCTCCGATCGGGAAGCGTGCGGCTATCTGGCGATTGGTAGCGTGGCGGCTCTGCTGTTTGCCGTGACCATCGCGGTGATGTCCAGCCGTGGCGGCACCAATGCGGGTCACATCTATTCGGTGATGACCTATATGTGGATGTTTGCCATGAGCCTGGATGATGGCCCGCAGCTGCTGGAGAAATATTCACAGCTGAAAGACATCGGTCGCCGGGTGAATACCGGCACGCAGTGACTGGCCTGATTCCGCTTCTGCTTCGTCTGGATTCCGTTTCCGGCAGAGATAAATGACCGCCGCACTTTCTGGCGGTCATTCATCTTAAGCATGACGCCCGGTTTTAATAATCCAGTTCGCCCGGTCTGAAGGCTCTGAAGGCGTTATCAGACGGCGTATAGCCCAGCACCTCACGCGTCTGTGTCAGATCGAAGCGTTTAAAGCGGTTATCGGAAATGCCATAGCCGATAAAGAAGGAAATCTTCTCTGCCTCGACCGCGCCGGTCAGCAGTCTGACGGCATCATCCGGACTCAGCCAGGCGCTGTAATCCCGCGCATTGTGCTGACTGTTATCCAGTTCAGGCTCAAATGCCCCGATTCTCAGCGCCACGCTACTCAGACCATGCTGGCTGGCATAGAAAGCGCAGAGTGCTTCCCCATAACATTTGGTGACGCCATAGAGGTTCGCGGGAGAGACTGCCATGCCGGGATGGATCTGCACATCTTTCGGATAGCCCTCAATGGTCTGTGCACTACTGGCAAACACCAGACGACGACAGCGATGTTCCGCTGCTGCCTTGAGTAACCAGGTGGTGGAGAGAATATTGGCGGGCAGCAGATCCTCGAAACTGGCCTGTGCATCGGGAATACCGGCAAGGTGGATAATCGTATCGACAGGTTCTTCTGCCAGCAACGTCGCCGCCTGACCAGGTTGTGACAGGTCCGCCACGATAAAACGGTGCGGGGCAGGGATCGCGTAGTCCGGCTCGCGCAGATCGGTCAGGATAAAACGGTAGCGAGTCTGGCGGGCTGCGAAGAACGTCCGGCCGATTCGCCCGCTGGCACCGGTAAGAAGAATAACTCTGGTCGTCATCTGCTGATTCCTGTTCTGTATCCGGGTAAGTAAAGAAGCGCTAACCGATGAGTTAAGCAGACAGTCCTGACACAGGCGGGATGACCTTGCCGGATTGTGAGCTGACGCAGCCTGTTCCGCTCAATGGCTGCTCTGATGAAAGGCTGCGCGAGTCCGCCCTTAAGTGTGCGCCAGATCACAAAATTGATTGCTAAGCGCGTTCTTCCTTTTTATAGTCTGACCGCTTCATCCGGACGGGAACACGTTCTGCTTTCTCCCGCCCGGATCACTTCCGTTTTATCAGTTCAGGCCATTGGGAATCAATTTTGTTAAGAAAAAATCATAAAACCGACGATGCCGGTTTTGTCCGCTGGGCATTGCTGGCCCTTGCGCTGGGCGGTTTTGGCATCGGCACCGGTGAATTCATCATGATGGGCCTGCTGCCGGATGTGTCACGCTCTCTGGCAATTACCGAACCGCAGGCGGGCAACGCCATCGCCAGTTATGCGCTGGGCGTGGTGGTGGGTGCGCCGTTTATTGCGGTACTGGCGGCGCGGATGGCGCGTAAGTCACTGCTGCTGATCCTGATGGCGCTGTTCAGCATCGGGAATGTCGCCAGCGCGATGGCCGATAGCTATCACGGCCTGCTCGTGGCGCGCTTTCTGACCGGACTGCCGCATGGCGCCTATTTTGGTGTGGCGTCGCTGGTGGCGGCTTCACTGGTGCCGATTGAACGGCGTGGCCGTGCGCTGGCGTCACTGATGCTGGGACTGACGGTCGCGACGCTGATTGGCGTGCCATTGGGCTCCTGGATAGGACAGCTATTCAGCTGGCACGTGGTATTCACCTTTGTCGGCGCGATTGGTCTGCTGACCTGCCTGCTGATTGGCCGCTATGTGCCTTACACGCCGGGTGATGTCGATGCGCATCCGCTGCGCGAACTGGGCGCGCTGAAAAACCCACAGGTGCTGCTGACCCTGCTGGTGGGCGCGGTAGGCTTTGGCGGGATGTTTGCCATCTTCAGCTATATCGCACCAACGCTGATTAACATCGCGGGCATTGCTCCTTCGCTGATCCCATGGGCAATGGTGGCATTTGGGCTGGGGATGATCATCGGTAATCTGGTCGGTGGCCGTCTGGCTGATGGTTCGGTGCTGAATATCATTGGCTGGACGCTGTTATGGAATGTAATGGTGATGCTGGCCTTCCCGGTGCTGGTTCAGCATGTGGCAACCGGACTGCTGGCGACCTTCCTGATCGGCACCTGCTCGGTACTGCTGCCGTCGCTGCAGATTCGCCTGATGGATGTCGCCAATGACTCGCAGACGCTTGCGGCCGCGATGAACCATTCGGCGCTGAACATCGCCAATGCGATGGGTGCTTATCTGGGTGGCCTGACGGTGTCACTGGGCTATGGCTGGATCTCCACCGCCTGGGTCGGCGTTGCGCTAGGCGTGGCGGGTCTGATGGTGTTTGTGATGACGGCCCGCCATGCTGCCCGTCAGCAGACGCAGCTGGCCTGATACAATCAACGCGCAGCGATACCCTTATCGCTGCGCGTTATTCGTACAGCTTATCCGTATGATTTTTCAGCAACCCTTATCCCCAACGCTTTCTGCTCGCTGACCGTTCAGTGAAAATTATCATTCGGCCAGCCCGGAATTTTCAAAAGGCTAAGAAAATCAATAAAGGCGGTCCGGACGTCTGGATGTTAAAAGTAAATTAAAATAATGTTTGCTAAAGTCGGTAAGGTCTGGCTTAATAGCGTCATCGGTTTGGAACACAGACCTTATCAAAGCAGTTTTAGTAAAGCAGTCCTCAGTGCAAGCGATATCACAAGATACCCCTTATTCATGAGTCTCCTCCTAAAAGCCTGGTAAGTTACCTTCTGAAAGACAGGCCATCTTCGCCACTTAGTGGCTCATAAATTAAGGAATTATCGATGTCTAATAAAATGACTGGTTTAGTAAAATGGTTTGACGCTGGTAAAGGTTTCGGTTTTATCTCTCCTCAGGACGGCAGCAAAGATGTATTCGTACATTTCTCTGCAATCCAGAGCAACGATTATAAAACTCTGGACGAAGGCCAGCAGGTCGAATTCACTATTGAAAACGGCGCTAAAGGTCCTTCAGCGGCAAACGTAGTCCCTATGTAAGCCCTGGTTATCAATCATGCTTATAACCGCGATGACGGCACCAGCCTGAGCAGATAAGCCTGAAATTGATAATGAATAAAACCCGCCTTGTGCGGGTTTTTTGCGTTTGTGATTTGCGAAATGCTGGCGCATGTTTTGCCCGCAACACAGGTGTGCGCGGGCCAGTAAAACGCTAGCGCACGCTGGCGATCAGCCACTGCTGTAACTCTGTCAGTTCCGCCTGCTGCGCCGGGAAATCTGCAACCAGCTGATTCAGCACCGGCTCCAGTGCATCTGGCCGGTAAGTGACGTTCTGCATCCGCTGCGCCAGCGCTTCGAGCGGCGCGGGATTGAGGCTGTCGCTGAAAATCTGACAGCGGGTGATCACGCCGCGCTCCACATCGAAATGAATCTCCACGCCGCCCCAGACAAAGCGCTGGTCCAGCAGGTGCGAGAAGTCAGGAGCCTGACCAAAATTCCATTCCCAGCTACTCTGTTTTGCGAACTGCTCAGTGAATCCTGGCAGATCGGGCAGGGCTTCAGGCGAAATGATCTCCGGCTCACAACGCTCACCGAAATGATCAAAAAATGCGTCCGTCACGGCAGAGCAGATCGCCTGATAACTTATACCCGGCGTTAACTCCGCCAGATTGGTTACCCTGGCGCGCACCGAGGTAATCCCTTTGGCCTGCAATTTTTTTACATCAGGATTCAGGTAGTCTGCCAGCCGGGAAAGATCGGCATCGATCAGAATGGTGCCGTGATGAAAGCCGCGGTCCGGTGTTTCACGATACGCAGAGCCGGAGATTTTGCGCAGTCCCTCAGCGGTATTCACCACTAAATCGTTACGCCCGGACGCTTCGGCAGGGATACCCAGCGCGTTCAGCGCACGCAGGATAATGGCCGTCGAGACGCTTTTATCGTACTCCGGTTTACCGGCCATAAAGGTAAAACAGCAGTTGCCGAGGTCGTGAAATACCGCGCCACCGCCGCTGCTGCGACGCGCCAGCCGGATGCCATCTTCCGCCATGCGCCGCGTATTGCACTCTTTCCACGGATTCTGCGCCCGCCCGATCACCACCGTCTCCGCATTACGCCATAAAAACAGCACCCGCTGGGTGGCGGGCATCTGCCGGAAAATGCACTCTTCAACCGCCAGATTAAACCAGGGATCACTGGATTCAGATAACAGTAAACGCAGCGTGGACATCGGTAACTCCCGTTCCTTAAGAGATGCGGCCCATAGAGCAGGGCAGAAGGCTGAGTGTATCAGCCGGGGCACAGACCCACATGCCTGTTCATGCCGTGATGCGGCAACAAAAAAAGATAAAATGCCGTCAGCTGCCCGATCGCGGCAGATTGCCTTATCGCTTTATGCCAGTATGGATACTGAGCGTGCTGATTCCCCTGCGTATTTTCCCCATTGAGAGAACACAAACCGTATGAACGCGTCCGCTGGCATAGCGATGAAGATCACAGCTGCGTTGAGCACCACGCTGATGCTGGCCTGTGTAAAAGGACTGGATGGCGCAATTCCTGTTGGTGAAGTGATTTTTTTCCGCTCGCTGCTGGCACTGGTGCCGCTGCTCATCTGGCTGCGCTTTCAGGGCAGCGTGCTGGATGGTATCCGCACCCGCAACATTCGCGGGCATTTTGTGCGCGGACTGGCGGGCACCGGCGGTCTCTATTTCAGCTATCTGTCGCTCCTCTACATTTCCCTGACCGATGCCACCGCGATTAACTATGCCGCGCCGCTGTTTACCGTGCTGCTGGCGGCGCTGCTGCTGCGTGAAAAAGTCCGGCACCATCGCTGGGTTGCGGTCTTTACCGGTTTCAGCGGCATTCTGGTGATGTTCTCCGGGCACCTTTCGCTGACGCGGTCGGCGTCATTCTCGCTCTCCGCATCGGCGGGCATTCTGCTGGCGCTGATGGCAGCTTTCTGTACCGCCTGCGCACTGGTGCAAATCCGTTTTCTTAACGGCAAAGAGAAGCCGGGCGCTATCGCCTTCTGGTTTGCCGTCACCACGGCGTTAACGTCGCTGATCACCCTGCCAGGCGGGTGGAAAGTGCCGCACGGCAATCAGCTGGCATTGCTGGTGGGATGCGGACTGCTGGGCGGGATCACGCAGATTCTGATGACCCTGAGTCTGCGCTATGCCGAAGCCTCGCTGCTGGCGCCGTTCGACTACACCACTCTGATCTGGTCAGTCGCGGTGGGGTATCTGCTGCTCGGTAATCTGCCAACCTCCACCACGGTAATCGGTGCGGTTCTGGTCTTGATCGGCGGCCTCTATTCGGTGCTCTATGAGCGCTACCGCTTCCGGAAAGCGCGGGTAATGAATGCCACCAGCTGATCACAGGACCCGGTTTTGCGTTATCGCTGCCAGAATGATAACGCAGGGTTAATAATTTGTGATCGCGGCAAGAGAAAGGGTGGCGGTAATCGATTACGTTAAATTAACACAAAGTAATCGATTACTTATTCGTGAGGTTCCCATGATTGCAACGGTGCAGGAGAGTGCAGGCCAGCGGGTGCAGCATAAATTGCTGGTGCCGCGCCTGTCCCTGATGATGTTCATGCAGTTCTTCATCTGGGGCAGCTGGTCGGTGACGCTGGGGCTGGTGATGACCCGACACAATATGCCGTTGCTGATTGGGGATGCGTTCTCAGCCGGGCCGATTGCCTCGATTCTCTCGCCGTTTGTGCTCGGCATGCTGGTGGATCGTTTCTTTCCCTCGCAGAAAGTGATGGCGGTGATGAACCTGGCGGGCGCAGCCATCCTCTGGTTCGTGCCCCAGGCACTGATTGCGGAGAACGGGGCGCTGCTGATCGCCCTGTTATTTGGCTACACGCTCTGCTTTATGCCAACGCTGGCACTCTCAAATAACATCGCCTTTCACAGCCTCGCCAGCAGTGAGCGGAGTTTCCCGATCGTCAGGGTCTTCGGCACCATCGGCTGGATCGTGGCGGGGATCTTTATCGGCGTGACCGGCATTGCTGACAGCGTGGCGGTGTTCCAGCTGGCGGCGCTCTGCTCGGTACTGCTGGCGATTTACAGCCTGACGCTGCCGCATACGCCCGCACCCGCCAAAGGTTTACCGTTAAAAGTCCGCGATCTCTTCTGCGCCGATGCGTTCGCGCTACTGCGACAGCGTCATTTCATGGTTTTCGCCCTGTGTGCCACGCTGATCTCCATTCCGCTCGGCACCTATTACGCCTTTACCGCCTCCTGGCTGGCCGATGCCGGTATCCGGGACGTCAGCTCCCTGATGTCGCTGGGTCAGATGTCTGAAATTGCCTTCATGCTGCTCATCCCGCTGCTGTTTCGTCGCCTTGGCGTCAAAACCATGCTGCTGATTGGGATGATGGCGTGGTTCATTCGCTACGCCCTGTTCGCGCTGGGCATGAGCGATGAGACGCGCACGCTGATCTACCTGGGCATCCTGCTGCATGGCATCTGTTATGACTTCTTCTTCGTGGTGGGATTCATCTACACCGATCGGATTGCCGGTGAAAAGGTGAAGGGCCAGGCGCAGAGCATGGTGGTGATGTTCACCTATGGCATCGGCATGCTGCTGGGATCGCAAATCTCCGGTGCGCTCTATAACCATCTGGTCGCCGGTTACGCCAGCGCGCAGAGCTGGGCCATCTTCTGGTGGATCCCCGCGATTGCCGCTGCAGTGATTGCGATTATCTTCTTCTTCTCGTTCAGATACCGCGATTAGTGGTAGCGGAACACAGGAGTTAATGATGAAAACAGTTAAGGGTCCGGGCATCTTCCTGTCACAGTTCATCACCACGCAGCCGCCGTTTAACTCGCTGGCGGGTCTGGCTGAGTGGGCTGCCGGGCTGGGATACCGGGCGCTGCAGATTCCGTGTCACCAGCCCGCTATTTTCGACCTTGAAAAGGCGGCGGTCAGCCAGACGTACTGCGACGAAGTACGGGGCGAGCTGGCCGGTTTCGGGCTGGAGATTAGCGAGCTTTCCACCCATCTTGAAGGGCAACTGGTTGCGGTGAACCCGGCCTATGACCTCGCGTTTGATAATTTTGCCCCAGCGGCGTTGCGCGGCGATCCTGCCCGACGAACCGACTGGGCTATTGCCACGCTGAAGCGGGCAGCCGCTGCCTCTGAGAAGCTGGGCCTGCGCGCACACGCCACCTTTTCCGGTTCGCTCGCCTGGCCCTGGTTTTACCCGTGGCCACCTCAGAATGACGCGCTGTTTGATGAGGCGTTTGCTGAGCTAGCGCGGCGCTGGCTGCCGGTGCTGGATGTGTTTGACCATCACGGCATTGACCTTTGCTATGAGATTCATCCCGGCGAAGACCTGCATGACGGTGTCACGTTTGAACGCTTTCTTAAGGAAGTGAATCACCATCCTCGCTGCAATATCCTGTTTGATCCCAGCCATCTCCTGCTGCAACACATCGACTATCTGCAGTTCATCGATCTCTATCATTCGCGCATCAAAGCCTTTCACGTTAAGGATGCAGAGTATCAGCTTAACGGGCGCAGCGGCGTTTACGGCGGCTATCAGCCCTGGCTGGCCCGCGCCGGACGGTTTCGATCGCCGGGCGATGGCCAGATCGACTTCAGCCGCATCTTCAGCAAGCTGGCGCAGTACGATTATGACGGCTGGGCGGTGCTCGAGTGGGAGTGCTGCCTGAAGGAGGGTGAGACCGGGGCGCGTGAAGGCGCGGAGTTTATTCGTCGGCATATCATTCCGGTGTCCGATCGCGCGTTTGATGATTTTGCTCTGGCAGAGAGCGGCCCATCTGTTCGTCATCAGCTGGGCCTGGATCGCAACGCCTGAAACGTCAGCAGGCTGTGGCACTGGCAGGGCACGGGTCAACACAGAGGGATCTTTATGTCAGTTCAGAAAATCGCGCGGATGGCGGGCGTCTCGGTCGCTACCGTTTCCAGGGTGCTGAATAACAGCGACAGCGTCAAACCGGCGAACCGGCAGAAAGTCCTCGCGGCGATTAAAGAGAGCAACTATCAGCCCAACCTGCTGGCGCGTCAGCTGCGCACGGCGCGCAGCTCGATGATTCTGGTGCTGGTTTCCGATATCTCCAACCCGTTCTGCGCCGAGGTGGTTAAAGGCATTGAGGAGCAGGCGGAGAAAAACGGTTATCGCATCCTGTTGTGTAACTCGGGCACAGATATCGCCCGTTCGCGATCCAGCCTGCAACTGCTCTCCGGCAAGATGGTGGATGGCATTATCACCATGGATGCCTTCAGCAAACTGCCGGAGCTGAGCCAGCTGATTGGCGCGGCACCCTGGGTTCAGTGCGCCGAACATGATGATGACGGCCAGATCTCCTGTGTCGGCATTGATGATGAAGTCGCTGCGCAGTCCGTGGTGCGCTATCTGGCCGGACAGGGACGACAGCGTATCGCGCTGATCAATCATGACCTGAGCTATCGCTATGCCCGTCTGCGTCAGCAGGGCTATTCCGCTCAGCTTAATGAACAGCAGCTGGCCTTTCAGGCTATCGCGTACGCCAGTGATCTGAGCTTCAGCGCCGGAAAAGCAGCGATGAATCAGCTTCTGGTTGCTGAGACACGACCTGACGCGGTATTTGCGGTGTCCGATACGCTGGCCGCCGGTGCGATGGCGGCGATTCAGCAGGCGGGCCTGCGGATCCCTCAGGACATCGCTGTGGTGGGCTTTGACGGCAGCGAACTGGCCAGCATGGTCTCACCGCCGCTGACCACGCTGGCTCAGCCCTCAAAAGAGATAGGCCGTCGCGCCTGCGAACTGGTGCTGCAAAAAATTGCCCGGCCCGACGCGTCGCCGCAATGCGTGATCATGCAGGGCGAACTGCTGGTGCGCGCCAGCAGCTGAGTACGTCATCCGCTCACCCTTACTCCAATCCCCACGCCCATATTGTCCACTAAAACGAGACAGTGATTGCCGATTCACGCCATTGTATGGCTGTCTGGTTTACTTATATGCTGTTTCCATCGAAGGGCATTCGCACTTCCCGAATCAACGAAGGGGCAGAATATGATTGAGCAAAGATTGTCAGAACAACGCGGTGTGGGCGATCACGGCTGGCTGAATTCACGTCACACTTTCTCTTTTGCAAACTACTGGGATCCGAAACAGGCGGGCTTCTCCGATCTGCTGGTAATCAACGATGATCGGGTTGCCAAAGGACGTGGTTTTGGTGCGCATCCGCACAGCAACATGGAGATTATCTCTTATGTGCTGGAAGGGGCGCTGGAGCACAAAGACTCAATGGGCACCGGCTCGGTGATTGTTCCCGGCGATGTGCAGCTGATGAGTGCCGGCAGCGGTGTGACCCACAGTGAGTTCAACCACTCGGGCACCGAGGGTGTGCATTTTCTGCAAATCTGGGTGGTACCTGCAGAGAAAAATACGCCGCCAGGCTATCAGCAGATCTCCGTCAGTGAAGCGGATAAACGCGGTAATCTGCGGCTGATTATTTCGCCGGACGGTGAAAACGGCGCATTACGGGTGCGTCAGGATATTCGCATCTATGCGGGGCTGTTCCAGGGCGATGAGCAGCAGACCATCACGCTGCCGGACGATCGCTACGCCTATATTCATGTGGCGCGCGGCAGTGTCAGGGTCAATGGCCTGCAGTTTAATGCCGGCGATGGCGCGCGGGTTCGCGATGAAAAAACGCTGTCGTTCAGTCACGGTGAAGGGGCGGAGGTGTTGTTGTTCGATCTGCGTCCCAATGAAGTGAATCATCCAACCCGTTAAAACGAAAACTGCGCGGCTTTCGCCGCGCAGTTTTAGATGGTTGACTCAACGGCTAATGCCCGCTTTTAGATCAAGCCTGCGCAGAAAACACGGCCAGATCGGAAAGACGCAAAAGCTGTCATCCATGACTGCCCGGCCCGCGCAATTACGCACCTCATCCCTGAGGTGCGCCCGTTGCCGGGCCAACGCTTAGCGTTGTTCAAAAACGCTCCCAGCGTTTTTGTCCATGGCACGGGACGCTTTCCTGTTCTGGCCGTGTTACCTGCGCGTTGAGCTTATTTGTTGCGGCCAGCTTCAGACTGCATCACTGCGCGTTAAGGAACGCCAGCAGATCCTGATTGAGTTGATCCTGATGCGTGACCGCGAAACCATGCGGCGCATTGTCATAGACCTTGAGTTCTGCGCCTTCAATCATCTCCGCGGCCACTTTACCGGTGGTTTCAAACGGCACGATCTGGTCGTTGCTGCCATGAATCACCAGCGTCGGCACATTCACTTTCGCCACGTCGGCACGGAAATCGGTCTCTGCGAAGGCGGTTACGCAATCCACGGTGCTCTTCAGCGAGGCCAGCAGCGCGATGTTCAGCGTCTGCGTCATCACGCCATCGGAGACGGTCTGTCCGGCATTGGTGCCAAAGAACGGCGTCGCGAACTCTTTGATGAACTGCGCGCGATCCTTGAGCAGGCCATCCCGAATCCCCTCGAACACCGACATATCAACACCCTGCGGGTAGTCCGCCGTCTTTCCAAAGATCGGCGTAACGGCACCCAGCAGCACCAGCGCCGCGACGCGATCGCTGCCATAGCTGCCGATGTAGCGTGTGACGTCGCCGCCACCCATGGAGAAGCCCACCAGCGTCACGTTCTGCAGGTCGAGATGGGTGATCAGATCGTTGATATCAGAGGCAAAGGTATCGTAGTTATTGCCGGTCCAGGGCTGATCAGAGCGGCCAAAGCCACGACGGTCAAATGCAATAACCCGATAGCCGTGGTCGGCCAGGAAGTTCATCTGGCTGTCCCACATGTCGGCATCCAGCGGCCAGCCGTGGCTGAACAAAACAGGCTTACCGGTGCCCCAGTCTTTAAAGTAGATCTGTGTACCGTCGGTCGTTTTAAAGGTGCTCATGATATTGCCCTCTGTATGACGTGATGAATGAAAAGAAGGTGGGGGCCAGTCACACTGGCGCCACCAGATAGCGAACCTCGGGGTGATTTTCACCCTGATGAAAAGCGAAAACCCGCCGCTCTATCTTTTTGTCGTTGATAGTGTAGCGCTCTTTCTGACGCAGATGTTCGACCCAGGAGCCGACCACAAACGTCTCAACGAAAATGCCGGGCTGCAGGATATCTTCATACAGTGACCAGTTGATGGCGCCACCGCGACGTCTGACCCGCCGCATATCCTGCATGCAGACGGTAAAGGCATGTGCTTCATCAATATTAATCCGGTATTCGTAATTCACCATTACCGGCCCTCGTTCGTGACGGATATCCAGTGCGGGCGCATTAACGCCATCGCCGATCATATCGAGATTAAGATCGGGATCCTGATCGAGCCGCCAGCGCCAGACGGTGCTGCTGGCCAGTACCATGCCCAGCGCGGCGATGCAGAGCGACAGCGGAATGCCGGCGTGCGATGCAAGCTGTCCCCAGAGGGCGCTGCCTGCGGTCATGGAGCCAAAGAACACCGTGAGATAGACCGCCAGCGCGCGGGCTTTCACCCACTTCGCGGCGCTACGCTGTGCGCCAAGATTCAGCGTCGACAGCACCGCAATCCAGGCAAATCCGGTGAAGAACTCAAACGCATTCAGCAGCCAGAAGTGGCGCACAAAGGCCAGCGCCAGCATGGTCAGGGCAAACAGGAGACTGGCGATCACCATCAGGCGATCGGAACTCAGGCGACGGCGCAGACGCGGCAGCAGCACCGCGCCAGTGATCGCGCCAACCCCAATACAGGCCAGCATGATGCCGTAGCCGCCAGGGCCGAGGCCGAGTTCACGGCGCGCCACCAGCGGCAGCAATGCCCAGCCCGCGCTGCCAAACAGGAAGAACGAGAAGGTCCGCACCAGCACGTTACGCAGTACCGGAGCCGCATGAACGTAGCGCAGACCGGCCCGCACCGCCGGGAAAAAATGCTCTGGCGGGAGTCGCTGCACGCTCGGCTCCGCTTTCCAGCGCCAGAGCACCCAGGTGACGCCCAGTACCGACAGGGCATTGAGCAGGAAGACCATCCAGGGGCCGGTGAACGAGAGGATCAGGCCGCCCAGCGCCGGTCCGATGGCGCGACTGATATTAATACCGAGTGAGTTCAGGGCAATGGCAGGCCCGAGTTCCGCTTTGGTCACCAGATCCGGCACGATCGCCTGGAAGGGCGGCGAACTCATGGCGGCGCCCGCGCTCAGCAAAAAGGCAGCGCCCAGCAGCACTTCAGGTGTCACATGGCCGGTCCAGGCCAGCACGGTCAGCCCGGCGGCAGCGGTAAAAGTCCACAGCTGGGAAAAGAGCAGATATTTGCGACGGTCGACGATATCCGCCATCACGCCGGAGGGCAGCGCGAACAGAAACATCGGCAGGCTGCTGGCCGCCTGCACCAGCGCCACGGCCAGCGGATCGGCACTTAACGTCAGCATGGTCCAGTTCACGCCGACATCGTTCATCCATGAACCGATGTTGGAAACCACGGTGGCGATCCACAGCATGCGGAACACCGGCTGGCGCAGCGGCTGTAAGGGCGAAACCTCACTGGCGGGCCGCGCTTCGGGCGGCTCCTGCTCCAGCTGGTGGATATCATTAACCTGTGCCATAACGTCTCCCCTGAGGTTTTGTCGCACCGATGCGCCAGCCGCCAGGCCCGGTCAGTGCCAGCGTGGTAAAGATAATCAGCAGCAGCCAGCCGAACTGACCTTCCGCGAGTGACCAGCCAGGATGGACGACCAGCATCGCAACCAGCAGTACCGCGATGATCGGCAGGCAGGCAATCCGGGTTCCCCAGCCGAGGATAATAAAGATTGGACAGATGACTTCCGCCAGTATGGCTGGCAGCAGGCTCATCATCGGGCCCATCCCGAAGGGATCTTCGATGCGCGTCAGTTCTTCGCTGAAATGCAGAATTTTCGGCAGCCCATGCACCTGTAACAGCAGCAGGCTGCCGGTCAGGCGCAGGAAGAACAGCCCCGCGTTGATGCGGGGCGAAAGAGCGATAGCGTTATTCATGGTTAAAACGCGAAGCAGCTGCAGCCGAGCGCGCCCCAGAAGGCGTTATCTTCGGCGACGGGGACGCTGGAGCCACGGGCGATCTCATGCGAGTGGCGATGAACACCGCACGGGCCGCTGCAGTGGTGCACGGCGGGCATCATGCCTGCACGGCTCTGCGCAACCGGCGGGGCGCTGCGATAGTGACCCGGCACCTTCACTACCGGCGACCACTCAGGCAGGACCGGAATCGCAGGAGGTGCATCTGCACCGAACGATCCGGCGGCATAGACGATATTGCCGTCCACCACGGTCAGCACCGATTCAATGCCTTTGATCTCCTCTTCCGGTACGCTGAAAAAGTCTTTGCTCAGCACCGCCAGATCCGCCAGCTGGCCCACTTTAAGCTGACCTTTTTTACCCTGTTCGCTGGAGAACCAGGCGCTGCCCTGCGTCCAGAGCATGAGCGCTGTTTCACGGCCAAGGCGGGCGTTCACGTCATACATCTGCATGCCGCCCACGGTGCGGCCGGAAACCAGCCAGTAGAGCGCGGTCCAGGGGTTGTAGCTGGCGACGCGGGTCGCATCGGTGCCAAGTCCTACCGGCACGCCGGTCTCCAGCATTTTCTGAACCGGCGGCGTGTGGCGGGTGGCTTCGATGCCGTAGCGTTCAGCAAAGTATTCCCCCTGAAACGCCATACGATGCTGCACGGCAATGCCGCCGCCCAGCGCTTTAATCCGATCGATATTGCGCTGAGTGATGGTTTCCGCGTGGTCAAAGAACCAGTGCAGGCCGTTGAACGGGATATCGCGGTCGACTTTTTCGAACACATCCAGCATCCGGCTGATCGACTCGTCATAGGTCGCATGCAGGCGGAAAGGCCAGCGATGCTCGACCAGATGACGGACCACGCGCTCCAGCTCGTCTTCCATGCCAGGCGCTAAGTCCGGACGCGGCTCCAGGAAATCTTCGAAGTCGGCGGCCGAGAAGACCAGCATTTCACCTGCGCCGTTGTGACGGAAATAGTCGCTGCCCTGACCGGGCGTCAGCATATCTGTCCACTTCTCAAAGTCTTCCAGTTCATGACCCGGACGCTGAGTGAAGAGGTTGTAGGCGATACGCAGCGTCATCTGCTTTTTCTGATGCAGCTCAGCGATCACCTCGTAATCTTCGGGATAGTTCTGGAAGCCGCCGCCCGCATCGATGGCGCTGGTCAGACCCAGACGGTTCAGTTCGCGCATAAACTGGCGCGTCGAGTTGACCTGCTGTTCCAGCGGCAGTTTCGGTCCTTTCGCCAGCGTGGCGTAGAGGATCATCGCATTGGGACGGGCGATCAGCAGGCCGGTAGGATTGCCGTTACTGTCGCGCTGAATTTCACCGCCCGGCGGGTTCGGCGTCTCTTTGGTGTAGCCAACCACTTTCAGTGCGGCGCGGTTGAGCAGGGCGCGATCATAAAGGTGCAGCACGAACACCGGCGTGTCGGGCGCGGCTTCGTTGATCTCATCCAGGGTCGGCATCCGGCGCTCGGCAAACTGGAACTCGGTCCAGCCACCGACGACGCGGACCCACTGCGGTGATGGCGTGCGCAGCGCCTGCTCTTTCAGCATCCGCAGCGCATCGGCAACCGATGGCACGCCTTCCCAGCGCAGCTCAAGATTGTAGTTCAGCCCCCCGCGAATCAGATGCAGGTGTGAATCGTTCAGGCCCGGCACGGCGGTATGGCCCTTAAGATCGACCACTTTGGTGCCGTCGCAGTGAAACGCCATCGCCTCAGCCAGCGTGCCAACCGCAACGAACTTACCATCGCGAATCGCAACCGCTTCTGCCACCGGATTGCTGCGGTCGACGGTATGAAATTTGCCATGGGTCAGTATTAGTTCTGCTTTACCCAGCGTAACCATAGATGCTCCTCAACGGGGGTGTCCGGCTTAATGCGGGACAGGAAGTGCCGCAGACAACAGGGCACGAATAAGCCGGATTATGGTGAGCGGGCTGCGGGGGCGTCTAGTTATACAGAGGGATACCTATACCTTCGTATAGTTATACGCAGAGATAATAGTTTGCCGTTGCACGTCGCCCTACACTGCGACCAGACAGCCAGCAGCAGGGCGTTAAATCTGCACTGACCGTCTTTTTGCTCCGCGCCGTTTGGCGGAAATTCCGTTACATAACCTCTATGGGTGAACGCATGTCCAACGCTAAACTTGAAGTCCTCACGCCACATAACAGCCAGATTATCTTCATCGACCAGCAGCCGCAGATGGCCTTTGGCGTGCAATCCATTGACCGCCAGGTGCTGAAAAACAACACCGTTGCGCTGGCGAAGGCGGCGAAAGTCTTCAATATCCCCACCATCATCACCACGGTCGAAACCGAAAGCTTCTCGGGTCACACCTACCCGGAACTGCTGGATGTGTTCCCGGGTCTGGATATTCTGGAGCGCAGCTCAATGAACTCCTGGGATGATCAGAAAGTGCGTGATGCGCTGGCCGCCAACGGGAAGAAGAAAGTGGTGGTGTCTGGCCTCTGGACAGAAGTGTGCAACAACAGCTTTGCGCTCTGCGCGATGCTGGAAGGCGGCTACGAAATCTATATGGTGGCGGACGCATCAGGCGGCACGACTAAAGAAGCACACGACTACGCGATGCAGCGCATGATTCAGGCGGGCGTGGTGCCGGTGACCTGGCAGCAGGTGATGCTGGAGTGGCAGCGTGACTGGGCCAACCGTGACACCTACGATGCGGTGATGAACATCGCCAAAGAGCATTCCGGTGCTTACGGTATTGGTGTGGATTACGCCTACACCATGGTGCATAAAGCGCCTTCACGTCAGAAAAGTGAACACCGTACCCTGGCGCCGGTTCACGCACCGGTCCGCTAAGCGGCGTCCTGCTGATCGGCAGAGGTTGCCGGTCAGCAGAGTAGCATCACAGGAGCGGGTCATGAATCCTCTACTTGTATCTCTGGCTGCCGGGGTAGTGATTGGCCTGCTTTATGGCCTGCTGAAGGTGCGTTCCCCGGCTCCGCCTGCGATTGCGCTGGTGGGCCTGCTGGGCATGCTGCTGGGCGGGGCGCTGGTCCATGCGTTTTCACCCGCTGAAAAGCCTGCGACTGCCCTGCATCAGCCCGATGTTCCGCCCGTTCCATCCTTATTGCGGAAAAGCTGAACATGTTGAAATCCTACATTATTTCTCTCGCGGTGGGCCTGCTCGCCGGGGTAATCTATGCCCTGATCAACGTTAACTCTCCGGCACCACCTATCATTGCGCTGGTGGGGCTGTTCGGCATGCTGGTGGGGGAACAGTTGATTCCGCTGGCTAAACGTCTGTTCCGGCGACAGCCGGTGACGCTGAAGTGGTTCAGCCATGAGTGTGTACCAAAAATCAGTGGGACACCTCCACCCGATGGCGATAACACCCCTTAAGTCCTCGCGTGCCGCACGGTGAGGCGTTTCAGAGGAAACCTGCATGACGCTCTCCCGGCGTATTGTCATTGTTGATGATGAACGCACGGTCCGCAGTGGACTGAGCAATCTGTTGCATTCAGACGGCTACTTAACCCGATCATTTGAATCCGGTGAGGCGCTGCTGGACGACGACGATGCGCTTTCAGAGGCGGCCATGCTGATCATTGATGTCGGCCTCCGGGGCATGTCCGGTTTTGAGCTATTTACGATCCTGAAACAACGGGCCGATCTGCCGCCGGTGATTTTTATCTCGGCGGATTCGGAAGAAACCACGCTGTGGTATGGCATTGCGCTGGGTGCCGTCACTTTTTTGCGAAAGCCGATTGATGTTGATACGCTGCTGACACTGATCCGTTGCGAGTTATCTCAGGGAGATGTGCGCTGATGAGCCTTCTTTCGGTTAATTTCCAGGAGAGTGACGACGCAGGGATCGCGATTGAAGATGTCGATACACTGACACCGCTGGCGCACGAGGGCTGTCTGCTCTGGATGCTGGCGCGCCGCCCGTCTGGCGAGTCAGTGATTATCGCCACCGGACAGAGTGACGATGTCACGTTTCAGGCGACGCAGCGGCTTAAAAATGAGCGCGCGCTGGCCGCGTATCTCTCTCCCCGCTGGGCCATTACCGCCATCGGCACCACCCGCTACCTCAACCGGTATGCGCTGATTTACCCCCCGTTTCCGTTTCGCACCCTGGCTGACACTCTCTCCACCCCTCCCGACAACATCGCCGACTTTCTGCAGGTTGCGTTGCAGCTTTGCTACACGCTGGGTCAGGCGCATCATCAGGGCATCGTGCATGGGGATATCAAGCCGGGCCATTTTTTCATTACTGATGAGGGACGCTTCCGGCTGGGCGGGTTTGGACTCGCCTCGCTGGCGGCGCAGGCGGCGGAGAAAAATAACCTGCGCGCCTCAGGCGGCACGCTGGCCTATATGTCCCCCGAGCATACCGGCCGCACGCCGCATCCGGTCAGCAGCCTCAGCGATCTCTACAGCCTGGGCGTGGTGCTGTATGAATACCTGACCGGTAAGCTGCCGTTTGGCTCACCGGCTGCGGGTGAAGCGGAGTGGATCCACCATCACATCGCCAGCGCGCCCCGGCCAGCCGATCAGGTCAGAGCGGATGTACCGCCGATGCTCTCGGTGATTCTGCTGCGTCTGCTGGCCAAGTCACCCGCTGACGGCTATCAGAGCGTGCAGGGGCTGATGGCCGACCTGCGCCGCTGTCAGGCGACGCTGACAGCGGAGAACACCATCGCACCTTTTACGCCCGGTCTGCAGGAGCGGTTCAGCACCAGTTTCCGCCCCGAAACGCTGTTCACCCGGCATCCACAGGCCCGCGTGTTGCTGACAACGCTGGAGTCGGTCAACCGCACCGGAACGCAGAGCCTGGTGATGCTGAGCGGTGCGCCCGGCTCGGGTAAGTCCGCCATTATCGCTTCCGCCCTGAAAAGCCTGCAGCACCGACAGATTCTGCTGGCCGCCAGCAAGGCCGATCAACATTCTCCCGCCGCACCCTACGCCGCTGTGGCCTCCGCATTTCGCACGGTCACGCTCTATCTGCTGGGCTTGTCGGCCCTGGAAGTCAGCAAGTGGCGGGGAAGACTGTTGCGGCTGCTGGGCGGATACACCGACTTAGCCATTGAGCTGGTGCCTGAGTTAAAACAGCTGCTGAATATCCAGAGCTTACCGCCGGTGGTCCGCCATGCGCCCGACGCCCGCGAGCAGTTCAATCAGATGGCTTCGGCGCTTATTCAGGCTTTTGCCACACCGGGTCGCCCGCTGGTGATGCTGATTGATGATGTGCACTGGGCGGATAATGCCACGCTGCAACTGCTGGAAAACCTGATAACCCGACATGAGCATCTGCCGTTTATGCTGGTGCTCGCCTTCCGGGAGGGTGAATCGATGCCCTGTCCGATGATTGCCGGATTCCTGCTACGGCTCAGAGCGTCAGCACCCCGGGTGGTCGCCCTGACGCCGCAGCCGCTGAGTGTTAAAAGCATCGGGCGCTGGCTGGCGGGGAGGCTGCATACCCGTCCAGGCGGCAATCGCGAGCTGGCACAGATACTCTTTGAGAAAACCGGCGGCAATCCGCTTTCGATGCAGGAGTTTTTCCGGCAGGCGGTGGAGGACGGCGTGATTAACTTTCGGCAGAACCCGCCGAAATGGCATTACGACAGGCAGGCGCTGATGGCGCGTCACTACACCGACAATGTGGCCTCGCTGGTGCTAAATCAGCTGGCGCGGATGCCGGAGAGCACACGTCAGCTGCTGGGATCGCTGGCCTGCCTGGGAGCCAGTGGCGAGCTGTCGCTGTTAAGTCAACTCAACGGGACGCCCGTGACGCTGATACAGCTTCAGCTTGAACCGGCCGTCAGCAGCCGGTTCATCACCCTGACCGGCGGGCGCTATGCCTTTACGCACGATCGCGTGCATAACGCAGCGTTACTGCTGCCCGACCTCCGGCAGCAACAGCATCTTCATCAGCAGGCGGCGGCCTGGCTGTCCGCAGCCGTTGCGACTGCGGATAACAGTGAGACACTGTTCCGGGCGGTTTATCACATTGGCATGATTGCTGAACTGCCGCTCGGTGTCGCAGATCGTGAACGTTACTACCCCCTCTGTCTGCGCGCTGCGCAGGCGGCAAAACGTGCCGGGGATTATCTCTCGGCGCTGCGCTATCTGCGCACTGCCCAGCGCCTCAGCCTTCGGATGGTGACTGGCAATGACTTTATGCTGGGCTTTGATGAGGCGGAGTGCGAGTTTCTGCACGGAAATCTTACGACAGCCCAAACGCTCTGTACCCGACTGCTGAGTGAGCCGGGCACCCTGAGTGAAAAATCACTGGCCGCCTGCCTCTCTGCGGAAATTCACATGCGGCAGTCTGACAACCATCTGGCGCTGGAAACCGCGCTGGCCTGGCTGGCGGTGTCTGGTGTGCATCTCAACCGGGATCCGGATGACGCGGAGATCGACGCCGCCTGGCTGGCGCTCAGGACCCGGATCGGCGATTCGCCGCAGGCCGCTTTTGCCGGATTGCCGCTGAACAGCAATCCCGAAATTGAGTCGGTGCTGAACCTGATGGCCAGCACTATTTTTGTCTCTGCCTACGACTGCCCGCAGCTGCATCTGATTCTGGTCTGCCGGATGCTGGAGATGACGCTGGAGCACGGCATGACCGGTGCCTCTGCGTTTGGCCTGGCGTGGTTCAGCGTGCTGACGGGGGAACGCTATCAGGCCTGGCACCTGAGTTATGCCTGTGGCCAGGTCGCGCGTGATCTGGTGGAGCGGCATGACTTTATCCGCTACAAAGCCCGCACGCTGCTGCCGCTGGATCAGGTGGGGATCTGGACGCAGCCGCTGGATGTCGCCGTCGAGTGTGCCCGTGAAACTTTCCGCGTCGCGGTGAGGCACGGCGATCGCTCTTTTGCCTGTCTCTCATTACGCCATCAGATCATGAACACGCTGACCCGTGGCGATCATCTGGAGTCGGTGATGACCTCCATTGAGCGCGGACTCGCCTTTACCCGTAAAACGGTTTATCCCGATGTCGGGAACGTCCTGCTGATGCAGAAGCAGCTGGTCATGCAACTGCGTAACAGCAACGGGTTCAGAGCAGGCGAGCGCGACGAGGCGTTGTCGCTGGTGGCGGGCGGTGAGCCGGGGCCGGTCTCCGGCCCTAAAGCGATGGTGCGGTTCTGGGCGGGACTGTATCGGGGAATGGCCCATTTCTTTGCGGGTGAATACGGTGACGCGCTGCGCTGTCTGACCGGAATCCAGCTGTTGATTAACGCGGTGCCCGCATATATCTACCTGATGGATATGCATTTTTACAGTGCATTATCCCTGAGTCATCAGCCTGATGCTGTTGACAGCGACGCGCTGCGAAACCATCTGGACAAGTTTGCCAGCTGGGCTGAGCTTAATCCCGGCCTGTTTGCGGACAAATATGCCCTGCTGAGGGCAGAGTGTGCCCGCCTTAAGGGCGACACAGGCGAGGCACTGAAGCAGTTTGAAAATGCGATTCGTCTTTCCCGCCAGGCCGGATATCTGCACATTCATGCGCTGGCGAATCAGCTGGCGGGCCGATGCTGCAAGGCCTTACGGCTTGATACCGCCGCTGATGCTTACATCAGGGCCGCGATGGTCAGCTGGGAGAACTGGGGGGCGCAGGCGATGGTGCGCCAGCTGGAGCAGCATTATCCGCATCTGGCTGCGCCGGTGCAGAACAGCGCGCTGGCGACCATCCCCTTTACTCAGGATGCCGCTTATTACGATCTGGAAAGTGTGCTGACCGCTGTGCGTGCCCTGACGGAGGAGATCAACCTTGATCGTCTGATTCACACCCTGATGCGCATGCTGCTGGAGCGGGCCGGGGCTCAGCGCTGTCGCCTCATCCGGATTCTGGATGGCAATCTGCCAGAGACGCAGGCCTGGGCGGAAAGCACGGCCGATGGCGTGCGGGTGCAGATTGTCAAAGAGCGACCCGACGCGACCGACCTGCCGCTATCGGTGCTGTCCGCAGTCATTCGGACCGGGCAGGAGATTCGCACGGGCAAACCCGAGGCGTTCAGTCCATTCAGTCAGGATCCCTACCTGGTCGCTTCGGGCGCAGCGGTGCTCTGTGTTCCGATGTTCAGGCAGGCCAATATGGTGGGCGTGCTTTATCTGGAAAACCGCCTGATGCCCGATGCGTTCACCGCTGAGCACTCGCACATTGTGAAAACCCTGAGTGCGCAGGCGGCGGTTTCGCTGGAAACGGCCCGGCTTTACGCGGAACTGCTGGAGGAGAACACCCACCGGCGGCGGGTGGAGAAACAGCTGCGTGCCAGCAAAACCTCGCTGATGCTCGGCGAAAAGATCAGTCATACCGGTACGTGGCGCTGGGAAGTGACGGAGGACATGATGATGGTCTCTGAAGAGTATGGCCGGATTCTGGGGCTGCCAGCCGGACAGAAGGGACTGTCGATGGCCGACTTCCTGACCCGCGTTCACCCCGATGACTATGAATGTATCAGCGAACTGGTGACGCACAGTGTCAGTCAGGGACGCAGCATGCAGGCTGAGTTCCGGGTGCTGAGACCGGATGGGGAATGTCGCTACATCAAAGGTATCGGGGAACCGGTAGACAATTTCCCGGAGGTTAAAGAGTACTTCGGCACCATTTCCGACATCACTTCGCAGCGTCTGGCGGAAGACAGCGCGCGTATGGCGCAGGCGGATCTGGCTCGCGTCACCCGCGCCACCACCGTCGGGCAGCTGACCGCGTCCATCGCCCACGAAATTAACCAGCCGCTGATGTCGATCGTCGCCAATGCGGGGGCCACGCTGCGCTGGCTGAAGCGGGAACCGCTGATGCTGGAAAATGCCAGCAGGGGGCTGGATGAGATTATCAAAGAGGGCCAGCGCGCCGGGGAGATCATCCGTGGCCTGCAGGCGCTGACCCGCAAACATGAATCGAGCTTTGCGCCGGAAAACCTGCATCTGATCGCCCGGGACATTCTGGCGCTCTCCCGGATAGAGCTGGAACGACGCGGGATTTCGCTGGAGCTGAAACTGCGGGCCGCGAAGGCAGATATTGTCTGCGATCGCGTTCAGATTCAGCAGGTGTTGCTGAACCTGGTGATCAATGCCATCGATGCGATGTCCGACGACCTGCCGCGTGCGGCGGTGTTACGCCTCACCTCAGAAAATCCTGCGCCTGATACCCTGAGATTTGAGGTGCTGGACAGCGGCTGTGGATTACCTGATGACGTGCGGGAACGGATCTTTGAGTCTTTCTACACCACGAAAAAAAGCGGCATGGGCATGGGGCTCACCATCAGCAAAGGGATCATCAAAAAGCACTGTGGTGAGTTAGGCGCTGAGAACCGGCCCGAGGGCGGCAGCTGTTTCTGGTTTACGCTGCCGCTGGGATAGGCGAGCGGGCCAGGCTGAATGCCTGGTCTTAGCGGCGTCGGCTGTGATCAATATTGAGCCGCTCTGCCGCCCGCACCAGATCGGTCAGCGAGCGCGCATTCATCTTCTCCATGACCCGCCGCTTGTGCACTTTCGCAGTAATCTCACTGACGCCCATTTCGGCGGCGATCTGCTTATTCAGCAGGCCACTGATCGCCAGCAGCATCACCTCGCTTTCACGCGGTGTCAGTGTCTGATGCCGCTGAAATATCTCGCGCCGCGCCTCAGAAGAGGCCAGATTCTGCTCCGCAATGTTTAAGGCTTCCGAGACCGCCTGCAAAATACGCTCAGGATCGACAGGCTTAGTCAGAAACTCATAAGCACCGGTTTTCATCGCCCGCACCGTGACAGGAATGGTTCCGAAACCGGTCAGGAAAATCGTGGGAAGGGTATAGCCGCGATCGATCAACGCCTGGGCGACATCAAATCCATCCGCGCCGGGCAGGTTAATATCCAGAATCAGACAACAGGGAAGGGGAGTTATCGCGTGCGCCAGGAAATCATCAGCTGAAGAGAAAGAGATAACCGTGTAATCGTCGGCGGTGAGCAGATTACGCAGTGCAGAAGTTACAGCCGCGTCGTCGTCAACGATATATACGATGGGATTCATAAGGACCTCATTTCAGCCAGAGTTTTACTGATGATTTAATTAAGCATGATGTGCAAAGAGGCCCTGATAAGCATGAGTCGCGCAGGGTTAACAGGATATTACCATAACAGTAATCATTATCATCTTATAATTAACGGCTTGTTAAAATTCGGATAAATTACTGATAGGTATGGTTAAATCATGAGCGGCTGGCTGTGAGGTGTGGGATGAAATTGCGGTTGTGAAGGGAGTGAACCGTCATTTAAACGCCATATTCGGGCCACGCATTGCACACTTAATCTCGGCCAGGAGAATAGTACTTAGCAGGACCGGAAATAGTCCATAAACCGCTTTGCCGGATAAAATCGTTTCAGCAGGAGTTTATACACAATAAGAAAGTAGCAGTGCGAAATTAATTCAGATATTAAGCGGTACGGTAACTCAGGCCGGGGCGGATAATGGATTAATTCACAGGATTCACGGGGCAGACTGTGCAGAGTGTTGATGCTCGCATCTGGCCCTGAAAGAAGATAAGGTAAGCTGGCTTCATAGTTACAACATACTTTTATATTTCATATCAAGTCGCATACCCGGCCCCCGAGCAGTTATCGCTTATCACCGCAAAAGTCCCGCTCACTTTGTCACTGACGCGTTTGTAAAACACGACGAACTTCACGCGGTAAAAAGTCATTACATTTAAAAAACCCTTAACTGTCAGCCATTAACCTTGATAAGCGTAGCGGTATTCATGGCGCGGTGGCTAATCCTCACTAAGCTTGTGAGGCAACCCTTTAAATACAGGGATATTTTTCCAGCCGGAATCTCTACGCACTGTCGTCATGAGGCTTATATGAGTGAAAATTACTGCACCATTCTCTTTAATGGTGAACGGTTGAAAGGGTTAGCTAATCAACCGCTAATCGATTTTCTGGACGCTCACGGGAAAAAATTACCTCATGTCTGTTATCACCCGGCGCTGCAACCGCTGCAGAGCTGCGATGTCTGCTGGGTGGATGCCAATGGCGAGCGGGTACGCGGCTGCACGCTTCGCACTGAAGAGGGCCTGACGGTGCAGAGTGAAGGCAGTGCGGTCAGGGCTGCGCAGCAGGAGGGCATGGATCGGCTGCTCAACCGTCATGAGCTTTACTGCACCGTCTGCGAGCACAATACCGGTGACTGCACCCTGCATAATGCCGTTGCTGATATGCACATTCCGATTCAGTACTATCCTCATCAGCCCAAGCCGTATGCAAAAGATCACTCCAACCCGTTTTACACCTACGATCCTGACCAGTGCATCCTGTGCGGATGCTGTGTCGAGGCGTGCCAGAATGTTGAGGTCAATGAGACGCTTTCTATTGACTACACCCAGGCACATCCGCGCGTGCTGTGGGATGGCGGCACTGAAATCGCCGGCTCCAGCTGCGTCAGCTGTGGCCACTGCGTCACGGTCTGCCCGTGTAATGCCCTGCTGGAAAAAACCATGCAGCCCGATGCGGGTCCGTTCACCGCAATGGATGAGGGGCTGAAACGTCCCCTGATCGACTTTGTGAAAACGCTGGAAAACAGCATCGGCATGGAGCCTATTACCGGCGTGTCGAAAATAGACGTGGCGCTGCGTCAATCGGAGATCAACCGCACCAAAACCGTCTGTACTTATTGCGGCGTGGGCTGCAGCTTTGAGATCTGGACCCGCGATCGCCATATCCTGAAAATTCAGCCAGTCGCGGATGCGCCGGCCAATGGCATCTCCACCTGCGTGAAAGGTAAATTCGGCTGGGATTTCGTCAACAGCCCGGAGCGCCTGACTACCCCCCTGATCCGCGAAAATGGCCGCTTCCGGCCTGCCAGCTGGGACGAAGCGTTGCAGCGCGTTGCCGAAGGCTTGCAGGGCATCGCGCAGAATTATGGTGGCGATGCGATTGGCTTTATCGGATCCAGCAAAGCCAGCAATGAAGAAGCCTATCTCACGCAGAAAATCGCCCGTTTAATCTTCGGTACCAACAACGTCGATAACTCCTCGCGCTATTGTCAGAACCCGGCGACAGAAGGGCTGTTCCGCACCGTCGGTTACGGCGGCGATGCCGGAACGATAAAGGATCTGCAGGAGACCGACCTGATTGTGCTGGTCGGCAGTAACCTCTCTGAAAATCATCCGGTCATTGCGTCGCACATTAAGCAGAGCCATAAACATCGTGGTCAGAAACTGCTGGTCGTTGATCCGCGTCGTCATGAAATGGCGGAACGGGCTGACTGCTATCTGCGTATACGGCCTGGCACCGACCTGGTCTGGGCCTCGGCGATGGCGAAGTATATGTTTGATCACGGTCATGCCGATGAGGCGTTTCTGGCGCAGCGGGTAAATCAGGTTGAAGAGTATCGCGCCTCACTCGACGCGTTTACGCTGGCTTTTGCCAGCGCGATCTGTGGCCTGAGCGAGGCAGAGCTGACAAAGGCGGCGGAGATGATCGGCCAGGCGGGCAGCGCCTGCATATTGTGGGCGATGGGGATTACCCAGCACAGCCACGGGGCTGACACCAGCACCGCGCTGTCAAACCTGCTGCTGGTCACCGGTAACTACGGCCGGCCAGGCACCGGCGGCTATCCGATGCGCGGTCATAACAACGTGCAGGGCGCCAGTGACTTCGGCTGCCTGAGCAATCTCTATCCGGGTTATGAAAAAGTCACGGACGCTGCGGTACGGGAAAAATGGGCGTGCGCCTGGGGCGTCGCTCCTGATGCACTCTCCGACAAGCCAGGGGCCGATAACTTCAGGATGGTGCAGGAGGCGGGTGAAGGCAAAATCCGCGCGATGTACATCACCGGCGAAGAGACGGCGTTTGCGGATGCTGACGCCGCTTCGGTGCATGCCGCCTTCAGCAAGCTGGAATTTATGGTGGTGCAGGACATCTTTATGTCACGTACCGCCGAGTTTGCCGACGTGGTTCTGCCCGGT
This sequence comes from Pantoea sp. Lij88, assembly GCF_030062155.1. NCBI lineage: Bacteria > Pseudomonadati > Pseudomonadota > Gammaproteobacteria > Enterobacterales > Erwiniaceae > Pantoea > Pantoea sp. Lij88. The sequence goes on from NZ_CP118267.1 coordinate 563,093, forward strand.
GCGCCGAGCGTGGAGAAAGAGGGCACGTTTGTAAACACCGAGCGGCGCATCCAGCACTTTTCTCCGGCGATGAAACCGCTGGGCGATTGTCGTCCCGACTGGCAGATCTTCACCGAGCTCGCTGCCCGCCTCGGTCATCACTGGCATTACCCGAATCCGGGCGCGATCATGGCAGAAGCGGCGGGCATTGCAGAGATTTTCGCGGGCGTCAGCTATGAGAATCTGGTCGGCTGGCAGTCACAGCTCTGGCCGGTCAGCGCCGAAGGCGAAAGCACGCCGCGTCTCTATACGGAACGGTTCAATTTCCCGGATGGCAAAGCGCGCCTCTACCCGCTGAGCTGGCAGCCGCCCGCCGAGCAGGAGGATGCCGAATATAATCTGCTGCTGAATAATGGCCGGATGCTGGAGCATTTCCAGTCGATGAATCAGACCGGCCAGGGTGGCCGCATGATGTCGCTGTCGCCCAATGCTTTTGTCGAGATCTCACCCGAACTGGCCGCCTCACGCGCGCTGAGCGAAGGAGAGTGGGTGCGCATCACCTCGCGACGCGGATCGCTGGATGTGCCGGTGGTTATCACCGAGCGCGTGGCGGGCAACGTGCTCTTTATGCCGATTCACCATGGTAAGGATGGCGTCAACGCGCTGACCGGTGAGCATCACGATCCTGACGTGAATACCCCGGCTTATAAAGAGATCGCGGTCAACATGAAGCGGGTCGATCGCCGTCCGCAGCCCAATCCGGTGCCGCTTCACAATTTCCGCCACGGCAGTCGTACGCCGCTTGAACACCTGCCGATTGAACAAAAATGGCAGCAGGCCGGTTATCGTGAACCGCCTGAACATGTCGAAAAACCGGAGAAATTTTAATGGCAGAACGGATGAAGTATCAGGTCCCGCCGACGCGCACCGAACCGACCGCTCGTGAGGCGATGGATGAGTTGCTCGAAAATCTCCACCAGCATGGCTTTCTGCGACTGGCGAACGATCTGGTTAAATCGAACAACGAGGTAGGGAAAATTCTGATCTCCGGGCTTAATCAGCCCGGCACGCAGAATGCGCTGCAGAATCTTTCGTTGCTGATGATGACGCTGGGCAGCGTGCCGCCCGAGCAATTTAATCATCTGCTACTGGCGGTGCGTGATGCCGCGATGGCCGTGAAACCCGCCCGTGATGAGGCCCGGCAGGGAAAAGCTGCGCCGGGCATTCGCGGCATTATCCGGTTACTGAATGATGAGGATCTCTGGCGCGGGCTGCGCCCGATCTTCGCGGCGCTGGAAGTCTTTTCACACCAGATCGACCGTGAAGAGGAGAAGCCGATTACGCGCTTCAGTGGCAAGCCCAGCCGGGAGTAACTCAGTCTGCGATCGTTCAGGATTACGTGGGGGTGTAGACCAGATGACCGGCTACACCGCCCGCACCGCCATCCTTAGGATGATTGATGCCATCGGAGACCGGCACATCAATGAAATCAAACGGGGAAACGCCTTCAAGACAGGCGACATTAACCCCAAACTGATCGGGCTGTGAGCGGCTCTGATGAAAGGTGTAAATGCCGCAGAGGGAGCAGAAGTAGTGGCCCACCGCTTTGCTGTTAAAGCGATATTCCGTGAGCTGTGCTTCGCCCTGCGTCAGCTCAACCTTCGTCGCAAACACCACCACCGCGCCGCGCATCCGGCAAAACGAGCAGTTGCAGCGGCGCACCGTGTTAAATCCGTCCTTCAGCGTCACCCGATATGCCACCGCGCCACAGTGGCATTGTGCTGTCATTTCATTCTGCATCGTGATCTCCTGTTTAGTGAAACACGCCAGGTTTCAGCCTACGCCAAAGCCCGGGATTTGGCAGCATCAGAGACTGTTTTGCCGCCGATTCAGCACGCGCTTTACTGTTCGCGTTGCGACCTCTGCCATGAATCGCGCCTCTGTCAGACTGTAATCAGCGTAACCTCTTCAGCGGCAAAGGCCTCCAGCAGGGTTTTATCGAGCTTCTCTTCCACCACCAACGTTGAAATATCGCAACATTTCGCCACGCTGAAGCGCGCTACCGCGGGGATTTTGTCCGCCGTCAGCCCGACAATGACCTGATTGCTCTGCGCCATCGCGACTTTCTTAAATTCGCAATCGGCATAGTCGAAACCAGTCAGCCCGGCCTCCGGGCTCATCGCGCAGCCGCCAATAAACGCCTGATCAAACAAGATTCCCTGAATCTGGTTAATCGCAGTTTGCCCGACCGCGCCGCCCGTACTCTTCAGTATCTGACCGCCCAGCATAATCACCTCCGCGACAGGATGGTTGATCAACAGCGCGGCAATATCAGGCGCATTGGTGACGACGGTCAGACGCATTTCAGGCGGGAGCGCCTGCGCCAGCGCCAGATTGGTGGTGCCCGCATCGATAAAGATACAGCTGTCAGCTTTCACAAGGCGGGCACAGCGCTGCGCGATCAGGGCTTTTGCTGCGTGATCGTGCTCTTTTCGGCTGATAAAACTGCCCGCGTCAGGCAGCTGTAACACCGCACCGCCGTAAACCTTCTTACACAATCCCTCTTTGCTGAGTTCATGCAGATCGCGCCGGATGGTGTGCTCAGAGACCGCCATTTGCCGCGCCAGGTCCGCACAAACGACGCGACCGTTCTGCTGCAGGATCTCACGAATCAGGGCTTGTCGCTGCTGTGGGAAAGCTGCATAATCGAGCATGTTAACTCCAGAGTGTTCATAATCGAGCTATAGTGAGCATAATTGTTCACAGACGGGCAGGGTGTCAACAGAATCTCCTCGTCCTTTTCCGCTCCCGGACATCCACTAAAGGATCGTAATGGCTAATAACCTCTCTTCCGCACAGGCAACGCGCATCATCTTCTTTCTGGCCGGATTTATTACCGCAACCTGGGCTGTCATGGTGCCTTTCGCGCGCGCCAATACCGGCGTGAATGAGGCTCAGCTGGGCACCTTGCTGCTCTGTCTGGGCGTTGGCGCATTGATTGCGATGCCGGTGACGGGCTGGCTCACCAGTCGTTTTGGCTGCCGCCGGGTCATTCTGGTCGCCATTGCGCTGATTATCATCAGTACGCCGTGGCTGTCGGTGCTCAGCGATCCACTGTTGCTGGCGCTGGCATTGCTGCTGTTTGGCGTCGGCATCGGTGTCACGGACTGCGCCATGAACATTCAGGCGATCCTGGTAGAGAAGCAGGCCGCGAAGCCGGTGATGTCCGGTTTTCACGGTATGTACAGCGTGGGTGGCATAGCGGGTGCTGGCTTTATGACGCTGCTACTGGCGATGGGCTTCAGCGTGCTGACCGGCTGCTTACTCGCGATCCTTGCGGTGATAATCATGACGCTGGTCAGCGCATCGGGTTTACTGACTTTTGCCAATCCCGCGGAAGGGCCGGTGTTTGCGGTTCCGCGCGGCAGCGTACTGATTATCGGCATCATCTGCTTTGCTGTCTTCCTGACGGAGGGCACCGTACTGGACTGGAGCGCGGTCTATCTGACCGATGTCCGGGCCATTCCGGCATCACTGGGCGGGCTGGGTTACACCTGTTTTGCTATTGCGATGACGGCGGCGCGTCTGACCGGCGATCGCATCATCTCATCGCTGGGACGTTTGCCGGTGGTACTGGGCGGTGCGCTGATTGCCGCCGCAGGCATGGCGATGGTGACGTACATCGCTTCCTGGCCGCTGGCGTTGCTGGGATATACCCTGGTTGGCGCAGGCTGCGCCAACATCGTGCCGGTGATGTTCTCCGCTGCCGGACGTCAGACGGTGATGCCGCAGGCCGTGGCCGTGCCCGCCATTACGACGCTGGGTTATCTTGGCGTGCTGAGCGGACCCGCCGTGATTGGCTACGTGGCGCATTACACCCATCTCTCTTTCTCATTTTCACTGATCATGGCACTGATGCTGATCGTCGGCGCGGTCTCGCTGACGCTGGATTTAGGCCGTAGCATCACAACAAAGGAAAACGCATGAAAATCGCCCACGTCGCACTCTGGACACGCCATCCAGAGGCGCAACAGCAATTCTGGCGCGGGATGTTTAATGCGCAGAGCGGTGAGCGGTATCAGAGTCAGAACCGTCCTGGCTTCGCCTCATACTTCCTGCGGCTGGATCAGGGCGCGACCCTTGAGCTGATGACCCTGCCGGATCTGGACGACGGCCAGCCGGGCAGGGAAGTCACTGGCTGGGCGCACATCGCAATAAGCGTCGGTGATGAGCAGCAGGTCGATAAGATGGCGGCCAGAGCGGCAGAAAAGGGGATTCTGGTAGCGGCACCGCGCCGCACGGGCGACGGGTTTTATGAGGCAATTATTCGCGATCCGGACGGTAACCTGATTGAGCTGGTCGCAGAGTAATGAACAACGTCATTACTCTCCCAGCCGGACCCAGCGGCGTCCCGTGACCACTGTCATCACCACGATGGTGATGCCTGCCGCCAGATGCATAGAGAAATCGATCATATGCAGATGGGTGTCATGACACAGCGACAACAGCATTGATGAGGTAAACGCACTGCCGCAGCCGCTCAGAGCCAGACTGCGGGCGGGATAAAGTGACCGCGTGCGTTTCAGGGCAAACACCGACATCAGCACCATCGGCACGCTGGCTGACAGCATAAACAGATAGCAGTGTATGCCTTCACCCAGCCTGCTCGCGCCCGCATGCGGGGCTTCCGATGACATATTGATCAGATTCAGCCCCAGCCACATTACCGCCATCAGCAGCGGCCAGCGCAGGCTGACCGGTTTTCGCCCTGCAATACTCAGCGTAAAGGCGGCCGCCAGCGTGCTGCCTGCGATGACCAGCGACAGCAGAACGGCAACCAGCGCAAATAACGCGCCAGGCTGAGACCAGTCCGTCAGACGGCTGTGAAATGCCCAGCTGGTCAGTGCGCCGCAAGGCAGGGCAAGCGCGATCCAGCCCGCGACGCGCCAGCCAGTGGGCCAGACGCGCTGCACCGGCTGCGCAGAGGCGCTGAGCTGATTAATTAACTGGTCATGATTTCTCATGATGACCCCGTCCATATTTTCGAAGAGTAACCATTGCGCGATGCAACAGAGATTTAACCGCAGAGAGTGACTGATTGGTTTCAGCGGCTGCCTGCGCCAGACTCTGCTCGCGCAGATGCACCGATTCGACGATCTCCCGCTGACGCAGCGGAAGGGTATCCAGATACCCGGAGAGGATATCCGTATCCGCTGAAGACTCTGCGTTTTCAGCAGGCCACTGTTGCAGTTCCTCATCATCCTGAACTTCCTGACGACGACCATGCTGTCGCAGCGCATCAATGGTCCGCGCAGAAGCAATGGCGGCAACCCAGGGCAGTATCGGGCGCTGCGGATCGTAGGTATGCCGCACCCGATGAATCGCCAGCAGCGTCTCCTGAATCACATCCTCGACCAGCACCTCGTCACGGATTTTTTTGCACACCCGTGCCCGGATGGCCGGAACCATCGCTTTCAGTAACTGGTTATAGGCTGCTCTGTCACCCGCCTGTGCACGGGCCATCAGGGCTGGCCACTGCTGTGCGCGTGGATCAGTTTCTGACATCGATCATCAGCAGTTCAGCACACGTTCGCAGTGACCTGACAACACGCCAGGAAATCGTTTCATCCATCCTCTCAGGTTTTCTTTCCTTTTTCTGTCGCCTGATCCAGCGCTGAAATCACAATGCCTGGCGTCAGCACCTGCGGCAGCACCACCGGTTTGCCGCCATCAGCCGGGTAAACCACGTAGAGGGGCAAACCACCGCGTCCGAAATCGCTCAGCGCCTGTTCCACATCGGGATTGTATTTGGTTGAATCTGCGACCATGTAAATCGTGCTGGTTCGCGCCATTGCGGATTTTACCGCCTGTGTCGAAAGCGAAGTGCGATCGTTGACCTGGCAGGTAATGCACCATGACGCGGTAAAGTTCACCAGGATGGGCTTGCCCTGACCTTTGATCGCATCAACATTCTGCGGCGACCAGGCTACAGCGGCGGCGGCCTGTGAGGCGGTTTCCGTCTCAGCGGGCGCGCTGGCAAAGCTGTTCAGATTCAGTAAAGGCACGACGACCAGCGCCAGGAAGAACGCCGTTGCAACATGCAGCACCAAATGGCGCTGTCCCATCATACGGCGTTTCTGCGCCATGCCATACAGCCAGGCGGCAAAACTAAACAGTAAACAGCAGGCCAGAATTGCGGCCAGCGCCGCCGATCCCGCCTGACGCTCCAGTACCCAGATCAGCCAGCCCACTGCGCCCAGCATCGGAAACGCCAGACCCTGTTTTAAGGTGATCATCCAGGCACCCGGCTTTGGCAGAACGCGCGCCAGAACCGGGAAGAATGAGACCAGGGTAAAGGGCGCCGCAAAGCCCAGCGCCAGCGAGATAAAGATCACCAGGCTCACCAGAGGAGGCTGAGTCAGGGCATATCCCACCGCACTGGCCATAAACGGCGCGCTGCAGGGCGTGGCGACAATGATGGCCAGTGCGCCGGTCAGCGCTGAACCGACTAAACCGCCGCGATCGCCGCCCACTTCGCCCACCCGCTGTACCGACAATCCGACTTCAAACAGACCGAGCAGGTTCAGTGCTGAACCGAGCATCACCAGAATCAGCGCGGCGATGACCAGCGGCGATTGCAGCTGGAACCCCCAGCCCACCGAAGCGCCTCCCGCCCTGGCCAGCAATAATACCGCGGCCAGGGCAACCATCGTCACCACGACGCCCAGTAAGAAGGCCAGGCCCTCCGCGCGGGCGTGCGATGGCGATTCGTGATGGCGAATCAGGCTCAGTGCTTTCAGCGAGATCACCGGAAACACGCAGGGCATGAGGTTCAGAATAATGCCGCCCAGGAAGGCGGCTGCAATCGCAGTCAGCATGATTTACCTGCTCAGAAAATGAAGTTATGCCGGATTGGCCTGACGATATTTTTTAACGGCATCCATCGCTTTCTGGATATGCGTATCAGGATTTTTATCGGTGAAGCTCAGCAGAATCTTGCCGTCGGGCGCAATTACGTAAGAGGTACGGTCGGAGACTTTCTGACCTTTCATCTCCATCGTGCTCTTATATTCTGAGGCGACTTTGGCACCCGGATCGGCTGCTACGGTAAATTTGTCACGGCATTCCAGCTGCGAGAACTTAGCAATCTGATCGGTATTGCCCGCGGTGACACCGATGACGGTCGCACCCTGTTTTTTAAATTCATCGGTCGCTTCAGCGAAATCATGCGCTTCGAGGGTACAGCCAGCGCTGAATGCAGCCGGGAAGAAGTAAAGGACAACCGGGCCTTTTTTCAGAGCCTGCTGCAAAGAGAAGGTGGTCGATTTACCCGCCAGCGCGGCGTCGAGTTTAAAGTCCGGCGCTTTTTCACCGACCTGTAACGCCGCAAAGGCGGATGTTGCCGGAACACTCAGTGCCAGCAGCGTAGCAACGGCCAGGGTTTTCAGGGTGTTTTTCATTGGCATTACTCTCTCCATTGACGAACAGACGGAGTTGTCTGACGTCTCTGATAAAAGGTTCGTTCAAAAATGGAAAAAGTTGCGCGGTTTTGAAAATATTTTACGGTTTTTTTCTGACGGGTTATCAGCCGGTTAAATTTCTGCCCGGATTACTCATAGCTGAATCGAATACAGCTCATGCATCTCAGTTGCACATAATCAGTCGCCATTATTCTTTTAATGCCGTTTTCTATGTGACTTAACTCTCAATAATGCCCCTGAATAGCGCCAATTTATCGTCAGGTGAGCATCGTCACGTTTCTGCTGAGCCTCAACCAGTAAATTCCGTTTATGGAATAAAAAAACGATTCAGCAAATGGGGTGAATGATGAAGATTAAACTGGCATTAACGGTCCTGGCGGTTCTGGTTTCAGGTTCTGCAGCGGCGAAAACATGGGTGCTGACGAGTGCTGAACAGGGCACAGAGCAGGGAAACTGGCAGATCTCCAGTGGTGAGCTGAAGTTTCAGGGCAAGCCGTTCAGCATTGAGCAAAAAGTTCTGCATGGCGGCAAGCAGGAAGGCAGTAAAATCCTCACCATTCACAGTCAGGATGGCCTGACCATCACGCTCAGCCCGACCCGTGGCATGAACCTGCTGCGCGTTGAAGGTTTTGGTACGCGTATGGGCTGGGATTCACCGGTTAAAGAGGTGGTCAATCCTGCTTACATCAATCTGGAAAGCCGCAACGGTCTGGGCTGGCTGGACGGCTTCAACGAGATGATGGTGCGTTGCGGTTACGAATGGACCGGTCATCCAGTGACAGACCAGGGGCGTATCTACACGCTGCACGGTAAAGCGGGTAACACGCCGGTTTCACAGCTGGAAGTTGAAGTGGCCGACGCCGCACCGCATGAAATCCGCATTCGCGGTCTGATTAAAGAGAGCACTTTCAAGAAAACCGATTTGCAGACCATGACCGAACTGCGCTACGTGCCGGGCAGCAACAGCTTCAGCCTGCATGATGTGTTAACGAACCACGGTGACTATCCACACGATTACCAGATCATCTATCACAGCAACTTAGGCAAACCTATTCTGGAAGAGGGCGCGCGTTTCCTGGCCCCGATGTCCGGCATCAGCCCGTTCAATGATTACGCGAAAGCCGGATTAAAGGACTGGCAGACCTACAAAGGTCCGACCAAAGACTTTGACGAAATGGTGTTCAATATCAAGCCGCTTTCAGACAGTAACCATCAGACCGTCGCTGCGGTGATTAATAAAGCCGGAAACAGCGGTGCGTCGATCCAGTTCGATACCCGCCAGCTCCCGATGCTGACCTTATGGAAAAATACTGACACCCTGAAGCAGGGTTATGTGACCGGCATCGAGCCAGGCACGAGTTATGCCTATCCGGTTACCATCGAACGCGAGCAAAAGCGCGTGAAGCAACTGGAACCTGGCGCGAGTACGGCATTTGATCTGACGTATACGCTGCTGCACAGCAGCGAGCAGGTTAATGACGTTGAGAAACGCATTAAGGGCATTCAGGGTGAGACGAAGATAGATGTGAGCGAGACGCCGATAGCGAAAGAGTAACTGGCTTAATGGCTTAAAATCCCGACATATGTTGGGATTTTTTATTCGATGGTTCAATTAGTCAGGCTGTTTCATCACGGCGATAAGCAGGCAAAGTAGTGGCTAAACGTTAAGCCGAAAGTTGATGGAGAAGAGTAACTCTGAAATACTAACAGTTATTAACTGATAGTAATTCTGACGGAGAGAAATTATGCCTACCAGCGTAGCACTCAGTCCTTATTTCGAAGCGTTTATACGTGAACAGATTGAAAGCGGGCGATATAACAACACCAGTGAAGTGATCCGTGCGGGGCTCAGGGCTCTGGAAGAGCGGGAGCAGCAGATGAAACTTGATGCTCTGCAAAAAGCGGTCAATGCAGGTATAAACAGCGGCGAGAGCAAAAACGCGGAAGAGGTTTTTGGACGGCTGTCGCAAAAATATCGGCGGCAGGCCGAAGGTGGTCAATCATAATGAAACTGGGTATATCGCCTCTGGCTGAACAGGATTTAGAGTCGATCGGTGACTATATCGCTCAGGATAACCCGGTGCGTGCGGTGAGTTTCACGGAAGAACTATACCAGCAGTGTCTGCTGATAGCAGAATCGCCGGTTATCTATAAAGAAAGACCGGAGCCTGGACAAAGCGTCAGAACTTGTGCTTACGGGCGCTATCTCATTGTATTCAGGGTGCTGGACACGGAAGTCCGTGTAGAGAGGCTCCTTCATGGTTCGCGGGATATCATCACAATATTCTCTGAGCAGGAAACGCCGAAAAGCCCTCTGTGAGCGGAGTAAAGGCTATTCCAGAAAGATATGGAAATGCCTGAGAGATACAATCATGCAGATTAGTTGCAATATATACTTGGCGTTTTAAGTAAAAAGCTGAATGGGGGAGTTTATTAAGTTACTGGGTTCGAGCCTGATATGTTATTTAACATAAGATAGATTATGCGCACCTATGTTTGGCTCAATTGCACTGCAGTTACCCTCATTAAGGTAATCTTACATGACCACATCAGGTTACCTGCTGAGAACCTGTGATAACGGTTTCTGGTTTGAGGTTTTTCACCTCAGACGCGGAATGACTTACAGGCACGAAGTCAGGCGTTACTCGGTAATTAATCCAACATCGAGCAGATATCAGGAATATTTGAGGGATAAACCACGTCATCAGTGGTTCGTAGTTCATTCAGATCCCACCAGTGATAATGATCAATGACGGTTTTTTCATTCTCACTCCATCCGCTGGTACTGATGTCTTCATCATCTATTTTAATTAAATAAAATTGCTCATGTGCCAGAACCACCTCACCGCTGGGGAGCGTCATTTCAAAAGCTCTCTCTGTTAACGACTGTCCCACATCATGAACGTTAATACCGGTTTCTTCCCTGAGTTCCCTGATGGCTGCCTGCTCAAAAGTCTCTCCTGATTCCAGGCCTCCACCAGGCGTTGCCCAGTATGATCTCCCTGCCAGCGCATCATTTTCATGCCTGAACCTGAATAATAAAACCTGATTGAGTGAGTTTATAATAAGTAAGCGTGCAGAATTACGGGTGCGCACAGGGTAACTCCTTTTTTATTTCAGTTCCATTCAGCATAACTGTTTTTGAAGGTAGAAATAAAACAGTGTCGAAGTAAAATAACAAGTTATCATATCCCGGATTTCTCCTGGCCCTGCCACATAGACTCAGATCCCGCCCCCAGCGCCTGCTGTTCCTGCTCTGATTAATGAGATCTCGCTTTAGAAAATAACGTACTTTGCATTAAGCAAAATTTAACGCCGCATAAATAATTCGCACATCCCCTTAATAACATAAGATTTTACTCTGGCAGAACACGGTTTATTCGCTGGCAGGAAAACAGGCTGCATGTTATTAAATTTGAATGTCGTGCATAAATTCATCTGCCTTCGGGAAATAAATATGAAAAAGAGCTTATCTCTTGCGTTACTGTTTTCGCTGACCGCGTTTGCCCAGGGTGCACTGGCGCAGCAGACACTGCGCTTTGGCGTTGATCCAACGTTCCCGCCATTTGAATCCAGGGCGGCGGATGGCACATTGCAGGGTTTTGATATCGATATTGGCAATGCCATCTGCGCGCAGGCCAAAGTGAAGTGTCAGTGGGTGCAGATGGGATTTGATAGCAGCATCCCTGCCCTTCAGGCGAAGAAATTTGATGCGATCCTGTCTGCGATGTCGATGACCGATAAGCGCCGTCAGCAGGTAGCATTCAGCGATATGTTGTACAACACGCCAAGTGCTCTGCTGGCACCGACTGCCAGCAAACTGACGACCGACGTTGCTTCACTGCGTGGAAAGACGATCGGGGTGGCTCAGGGCACTATCCAGGAAACCTACGCCAAAACCAAATGGGAGTCACAGGGCGTCAAAATCGTCTCTTATCCTAATCAGATGGAAGTCTATCCGGATCTGGTCGCCGGGCGTCTTGATGGCAGCCTGGCTAACGCGGTCTCCGCTGAACAGGGCTTCCTCACCACGCCTGAAGGCAAGCCGTACGCCATCAAAGGAACCCTGGTGGATAAAGTCATCTTCGGTGATGGCGTGGGTATCGCATTACGCAAGGGAGATGAAGCGAACCTGAAGATGATCAACACGGCGCTGGCGGAGATCCATAAAAACGGGACTTATGACCAGCTGACGAAAAAGTACTTTAAATTCAAGGTTTATCCCTGATTAATACCGGGCTAATACTTGCAGAGGCGGAATAGAATGACATTGCCCGACTACCGCGCTCAGCGCGCACGCTTTCTGGCCGCTGCGGAGCGCAAAGGGGCTGAGATGACCTCGTATCAGCATCCTCTTCCTGGTCCGCAGGTCGAATCGCTGTATACGGATGTGGCACGACTGGGACCTGCCACGGCATCGCGTCTGATGCTGGTCGTCTCCGGCACGCACGGCGTCGAAGGCTATTATGGTTCAGATTGTCAGATCGCCTGGCTTGATTCGCTGGACGAAAAAGCCTTGCCGGCTGACACCGCGCTGCTGCTGATCCATCTGCTCAATCCGTGGGGCGCGGCGCATTTACGGCGCGTGAACGAAGACAATATCGACCTCAACCGTAACTTTATCGACTTCAGCCAGCCGGTGCCTGCTAACCCGGATTATGCGCAGTGGCACGGTCTCTATCATGGCGACCGTGCCAGCGCGGATCGGCAACTGGCTCAGGCACTGGAGAACGCAGGCTGGCAGTCGGTTAAACGCGTGGTGGAAGCCGGACAGTATACCTTTGCTGATGGCTTCTTCTTCGGCGGGCACCAGCCCAGCTGGTCATATCAAACGATGAAAACCATCATCGAACAGCATCTCTCGGTTGCGAAAACCATCATCAGTTTTGACCTTCATACCGGGGCCGGCGCATGGGGGCATCCGATGCTGCTCTCTATCGCAGAGCAGCGTTATGCGGCCCATGACTGGGGCAAAGCCATTTACGGCGAATGGCTGACCTTGTTATTTACAGGTGCCGGACGTGACAGCGTAACGGGCGTGACGGCAACGGCGACAGGGTATCTGTCGCAATATCTGCTGACGTCGCTGGCGGACACTCAAATATTGCCGTTGGTCGTGGAATGCGGAACTTACGAGGGTCAGGATATGCATCAGCGGGTTCGTGAAGATCACTGGCTGCATCTCTATGGCGATCCCGCCAGTGCGGCTGGCCAGGCGTTGAAGCAGCAACTGGTCGAGGGATTCTGGCCCGAAGATGCGGACTGGCGTGCGTTAGTGGCTTTCCGCACGCAGCAAATCTTTCTGCGCGGCTGGCGTGCCCTTGCAGACACGCCCTGATTTTATAGTCTGCCGTAAAAGGTCATCCGGGCTGTTTCTGACAACGCGATATCCGGCTGAGTATTGTAAGCCAGCACGGCCAGCATCCGGGTGACTTCGCCTTCCGTCGGAGTCACGCGATGCAGGGAATTCCGGCCGCGAAACAGCACCAGATCGCCGGCATTCATCTCCAGCGCGTCTACCGGCTGACGTTCGTCCAGTACAGCTTCGACGCCTGCGAAGTTCATCTCACCGGCATCGGCATCCCGCAGATCCTTCACATACTGAAACACCCCGCCTGCCAGCGGTTTTTGTACCAGTAAGGTAATAGCAAAGGAGGAGTTGTCGAAGTGCCAGCCCAGCTCCTGTCCATGCGGCGCATAGTGCAGGTTGATTGAGGAAAGCGGGTCCGCGTAGGGATAAAGCGCTTCCTCGCCCAGCACATCACACAGGAAACGCTGGAACAGGGCGTCATTATAAAGCTGACGCAGCGGCGAATCGGCAGCAATCACATCATCCGTGATACAGCCTTTGGTGCTGAGTACGTCCCGATTGCGCGGGTGATCGGCGGGGAACGCCTCATCAGGCTTCATCAGATAGACATTGTGTTTGCTGCGGGTGTGATAAGCCAGATGACGCTGCGCATTGCCCTCTTCGATGATCGCCTCTAAAGCCTGTGGTTTTAAAAATTGACGTAATACCAGCGCGCCGGACTTGTTTAACTGCTCACGACAGCGTTGACGCCAGTCATGATCGGCCAGCGGATGAAGATCGAGACGAACAAGTGAACCAGACATAGCAACAATTCTCACGATGGGCAGGTGTGATGTTACTCTACCTGTCGCCTGCCACGCTGCGTAACGATAAAAACTTACTGCCCTGATAAGGAAGCGTTAATGCCTGTCCAGTTGCCCCGGTTACCAAAAATCAGCGTCATACAATCCTTTAAAGTGGCCGCCGAACTGGGCAGCCTGGCAAAAGCCGCCGCCCAGCTGGCCTTAACCCCGGCGGCGGTCAGTCAGCAGATTCGCCAGCTGGAGGAGCAACTCGGCAGCGCCCTGTTTCTGCGCACGCAGAGTGGCGTGATGCTGACCGAAACCGGGAAAGAGTATCTGCGCTATGTCACCGAGGCTTTTGATATTCTGCACCTTGGCCAGCAAAACATCCGCCATGCGGCCAGCGCGCCAAAACTCACGGTCTACGCGTTACCGGCGCTGGCGTCGAAATGGCTGTTGCCCCGGCTGGCAAGCTGGCGCGACCATTGCCCGGATATCGATCTCTCGTTACACGGCACGCATTCTCAGGTCGATTTCACCGCGGTGCCTGCCGATTTTGTGATCTGCTTTGGTGAGGATCGTTATCCGCAGTCAGACAAGCTGAAGCTGTTTCAGGATGAGGTGCTGCCGGTCGCCAGTCCGGCTCTGTTACAACGCTTCACGCCGGAAACGATCTTAAGTCAGGCACCGCTGATCCACCTCGACTGGGGTCATGAAGGCCGTTTTCTGCCGGACTGGCAAAGCTGGTTTCAGGCCAAAGGCATGGATGAACCCCTGCCGCAGCCCGCCTTCAGCTTTAACCTGACCTCGCTGGCGATTGATGCGGCGGTTGCGGGTGTGGGACTGCTGCTGGGACAGCGACGTCTTATCGCGCCGGAACTGGCGCGGGGCGATCTGGTAGTGGTAGATCACCTTTGCCTGCCGCTGAGTAAGCCCTATTTCCTTGCCTGGCCGCAACGCACGCTGAGCCAGCCTGGCAGTGAGGCGATGATCGACTGGTTGAGTGAGCTGGGCGCGAAAGGCGGATAGAGGGTGATCTGCGCCCGCCAGCGTAAATTGTCAGCGGGCGCAGTATCAGATGTTGAATGTCCTGCAAGGTTAGTCAGCTCTCTCCCTCGTTACGTATTATCTTCCACGATCACCGCCACGCGTTGCCCTGCACGGACTGCGCTGCCGGGCTGTACGCTGACCTGCTGAATAATGCCGTCGCACGGGGCCAGAAGCGGAATCTCCATCTTCATCGACTCCAGCACCACCAGGATATCCCCTTCCCGCACCCGGCTGCCCGCCGTCGCCTGCACCTGCCATAAATTACCGGAAACCGGGCTTTCAACCCCCTGCTCGCCCGGCTGCAGCGGGGTGTCGCCGCCTTCTTCCGCCACATTTTCCTGACTGTCGAAATGGGCCTGACCGCTGGCTATCCAGCGGTCACGTTCTGCATTGAACGCGGTTTGCTGATGATCGCGAAACTCGCCGATACTCTCCGCTTCACGGATGAGGAAGTCCTGATACTCCGCCAGCCGCAGCGTGCTGTGTTCAATGCGCAGCGGATAGCGACCGAGGGGAAAATCGCGGCGAATCTGTAACAGTTCTTCCGCAGAAACCGGATAAAAACGGATTTGATCGAAAAAGCGCAGCAGCCAGGGTTTACCGCCAAAATCGGCCACTTCGCGATATCGGTTCCACATCTGCAGCGTGCGACCCACAAACTGATAGCCGCCAGGTCCCTCCATGCCATAAACACACAGGTAAGCGCCGCCGATACCCACCGAGTTTTCCGCCGTCCAGGTTCGGGCCGGGTTATATTTCGTCGTCACCAGCCGATGGCGGGGATCCAGTGGCGTAGCGACGGGTGCGCCGAGATAGACATCGCCCAGCCCCATCACCAGATAGCTGGCCTCAAACACGGTGTTCCAGACGGCCTGCTCATCCGGCAGATCGTTTATCCGGCGGATGAATTCAAGGTTGCTCGGGCACCAGGGCGCGTCCGGGCGCACCGTGGTCATATATTTTTCGATAGCTTTCTGACAGGCCGGATCGTCCCAGGAGAGCGGCAGATGCACCACGCGGGTGGGCACCTGCAGATCATCACGCGTACAGACCGTCTCCCACTCACCGCGCACCCATGCCAGCAGCACGTCGAGCGTCACGGTTTCCGGCTGGAAATGGATTTGCAGCGAGCGGATCCCTGGCGTGATATCAATGATGCCGTTGCGGGATTGCGCTTCCAGCGCCTGCATTAACGCGTGAATGCGAAAACGCAGCACCAGATCCAGTTCCGGCTCGCCTGCCTCCAGCAACAGATGCGTATCGCCAGAGAGACGCGCGACCAGACGTTTATCCGCTTCGCCGCAGGTCATCACAATCGGCGACGTCAGCGTCGCAGGCTGCCAATGTGTCTGCTGTGGCTGGAGCGTGGTCAGCTCGGTGCGTCGATCCTCAGCCAGTCGCCGGGCCGTCGGAATATCCACCGCCACAAACTGCACTTTGTCACCGGCTTTGAGCTGGCCGAGTTGCCAGAGATCGGCCTCGATGACCGTCACAGGGCAGACGAACCCGCCAAGACTCGGGCCATCCGGGCCCAGGATCACCGGCATATCACCGGTGAAATCGACCGCGCCGATGGCATAAGGGTTGTCATGAATATTCGAGGGGTGCAGCCCCGCTTCGCCGCCGCTGTCGCGGGTCCAGATCGGTTTAGGCCCAATCAGACGCACGCCGGTGCGGCTGGAGTTAAAGTGCACTTCCCATTCTGTGGCAAAGAACGTCGCAATATAGTCCGGCGCAAAGAACTCCGGCGCACCGTGGGGACCATAAATCACGCGCAGCGTGCGGATTGTGGCAAGGTCTGTGCGCAATGCGGCGGGCAGTTGTGTTCCGGTTGCGCTCGCGGCGTGTGGAGCGAGATGCAGCACATCACCGCTGCGCAGCGCGCGGCCGGCGTGTCCGCCAAACTGACCGAGGGTGAAGGTACTTTTACTGCCTAAATAGTCCGGCACCTGGAAGCCGCCACTCAGGCAGAGATAGCTCCTGACGCCCGCGCCTTTCATCGCGCCCAGCTTCAGTGTTGCGCCCGCCGGGATGGTAAACACGGCGTCCATCGCCTGTTCAGCGCCATCCAGCGTGACACTGAGCGGCGCGCCACAGATCACGGCCTGAATCTCACTGTTAAATTTTAGAGTGGGACCGTTCAGGGTGATTTCCAGCGCGGCGTCACCCTCTGCATTGCCCAGCAGACGGTTGCCGAGACGCAGGGCGCGATCATCCATCGGCCCCGACGGTGGCACACCGACCGCCCAGTATCCCAGACGTCCGGGGTAGTCCTGAACGCTGGTCTGGGTTCCGGCATTGATCACCTCTACGGTGGCCGCCTGATAGACGAGCTGCTCCAGGCAGCGGGTCCAGGGTTCGCCAGTGGTAAAGGGGGTAAAGGCTAAGATCTGCAACAGATAGAGGCGGTTGGTTTCAACGCCATACAGACGGGTTTCCGCCAGCGCCTGTGCCAGGCTGGCGATGGCTTCATCACGAGTGGGACTGAAGACAATCGCTTTTGCCAGCATCGGGTCGAAGAATGGCGGGACTTCACACCCCGCCTCCACCCAGCGGTCAATGCGCAGGGTTTTACCGTCGGCCGCCGGGAAATGAACCTCGGTCAGCAGTCCAGGCGAAGGCTGGAACTGACGACCCGGATCTTCCGCGTAGATGCGCGCCTGAACGGCATGACCCTGCGGCTTCAGCGTGGCGGCTAACGTGGTGAGCGCAGGGAGATCGCCTGCTGCCAGCGCGATCATCCACTGCACCAGATCCACGCCCCAGACCTGCTCCGTCACGCCATGTTCAACCTGCAGGCGGGTATTCACTTCGAGGAAATAGAACTGCTGCGCCGCGCTGTCATAAACAAACTCTACCGTTCCGGCGCTGCGATAGCTCACCGCTTTCCCCAGAGCGATAGCCGCCGAGCAGAGGGCGTCGGCCATGCCTGCAGGCAGATTCGGCGCAGGCGTCTCTTCGATCACTTTCTGATTACGTCGCTGAATCGAGCAGTCGCGGACGCCCAGCGCGATGACCTCTCCCTTCCCGTCACCAAAAATCTGCACTTCAAGATGACGGGCGCGTTCGATATATTTTTCGAGAAACACCCCAGCGTCGCTGAAGTTGTTCTGGCCCAGGCGCTGCACGGTTTCAAACGCGTCTGACAGCTCCTGCGCGTCACGACAGACGCGCATACCGATGCCGCCGCCGCCCGCCGTGCTTTTGAGCATCACCGGATAGCCAACGCTTTCTGCGGCGCGGCAGGCTTCGCTGGCATCCGCCAGCAGCTCACTGCCCTCCAGCAACGGCACCCCTTCGGCTTTCGCCAGCGCGCGGGCCGTGTGTTTCAGGCCAAAGGTCCGTAACTGCTGGGGTGTGGGTCCGACAAAAACCAGACCGGCAGCCTCGCACGCCTCAGCAAAGGCCGCGTTTTCCGAAAGAAAGCCGTAACCGGGATGGATCGCTTTCGCTCCGCTCTGCTGCGCGGCGGCGATGATTTTTTCGGTCACCAGATAGGTCTGGGCGGCCGGACCCTCACCCAGGCTCAGCGCAACATCCGCCTCACGGATATGTAAACTGCTCAGGTCGGCTTCTGAATAAACGGCGACGCCTTTCACCTGCATGGCACGCAGCGTACGCAGGATGCGACAGGCGATCGCGCCGCGATTGGCAATCAGTAAGGTATCAAACATAAGCGAACTCTCAGGGATGCGGGCCGTCCCGCAAAATTCGATAGTCCCTGGGGCCGTCCCCGGGGCTGACCGGCACTAAAAGGTGGCCGGTGAGGTTAAGCGGGCTGGCTCAGTTCCACACCAGCACTTCGGCGGGCGTCGGGTTCCAGCCGTTGCAGGGATTATTCAGCTGCGGACAGTTGGAGATCAGCACCATCACGTTACAAGCCGCCACCAGCTCAACGTATTTGCCGGGCGCAGACAACCCGTCTTCAAAGGTCAGGCCGCCTTCCGGGGTAACCGGAACGTTCATGAAAAAGTTGATGTTGGCGCCGATATCGCGCTTATGCAGTCGGCCATCGTGCAGGCAGGCGCAGAGAAAGTTATCCCGGCAGCTGTGCATGTAGCGCTTATCGTGGGCATAGCGCACGGTGTTGCTCTCCTGCGAGCAGGCACCGCCCAGCGTATCGTGGCGGCCGCAGGTATCGGCGACGATCGTCAGCAGCGGATGACCGAGATTCGAATAGAGCACGCTGCCGGTGGTCAGATAGACGTTGCCCTGACGACGCAGCGTGCGCTGGGGATCGTAGCGTTCGCGCGGGTTATCAGTATTGTAAAACAGGGTATCAATCGCCTGATTGCCTTCGAGGTCAAGCAGGCGCAGCGTTTGCCCTTTTTTGACTTCGAACAGCCAGGGCTCGCCTGCCGGGATCACGTGGCGATAGACAGCATCTTCAGGACGACGATCAGAGTGGATAAGGGTCATCGTAGCCTCCTTACAGGGCAAAAAGTTGAGTGTTATGCAATGCGCGCTCGTTTTCACCGCGAGTCACCATCGCTTCACTGACGGCCTGCATATCGTCGGCCTGATACCAGCTCAGCTGAACCGGACGCGGGAGATAATCCGTGGCGGGATCCTGCGGATGTGGCAGCGCGGTCAGCACCATCAGCACGTCCATGGGCGCATAAAGCTCAACGAAATCCCCCGCACGGCTGTTGCCGGTGCTGAAGGCGAAGCGGCCCTGCTCATCCACCGTGACCTTGCTGAAGAAGTTGACGACCATCAGCAGATCTTCCAGGCCCAGATCCCATTTGCCCATCTCCACCAGCAGGTTATCCACGCCGTTGCGGTAGAAGCCGTTGCGCAGCTCCTGATAGCGCCCGGCACCGTATTTTTCCTGTGTTTCCGACGCATTGAGTACGCCACCAAATGGATCATGCCAGCCGCAGCTATCCACTACGATCGCGGCCATCACGCGTCCCATGTCGGAGTAGAAACAGTGACCGGTGGTCAGGCGGGCCGTGTGCTGGCCTTTCAGGGTGTCCGGCAGATTCAGCCGTTCACTTTTCTCGTGTGGATTGAGCATCATCATGCTGACGTTCGCGCCGCCGTCGATATCGGTCAGGCGCAGAATCTGCCCTTTGCGCAGAATCAGCGAGGTATGCGCTCCGCCTGGCAGCGGCTCTTCGCGCAGGCTGGGGGCTGAATGAAAAAGTTCTGTCATTGAGCGGTCTCCTTAAAGGGATAAATGTTGTTTTTGCTGCCGGTCGTCAGCTGAGACAGCCGCGTTTCATTAAGCGGAATGTCGTAAGTGATGCGCGCGCCCCAGGCATTGGGGGCCTGTGGGTCGATGCGCACTTTGTCGAACACCAGCAGCCGGGTGCCCAGATTGAAGCCTTCGGCAAGATCGTGCGTGACCATAAACACCGTCATCCGGGTTTCGCTCCACAGCTGGAGCAGCAGCGCATGCATATCTTTGCGGATGCCGGGGTCCAGCGCGCCAAACGGCTCATCCAGCAGCAACACGCGCGGCTGCATCACAAACGCCTGAGCAATCGCCAGCCGCTGCTGCATCCCGCCGGAAAGCTGCGCCGGATATTTATCCAGCGAATGACCCAGCCCGACTTTCTCCAGCATCTGTTTTGCCTGCTCACGGGCCTGGCGTTTCCGGGCGCCAAACAGCCGCCCGGTAAAGGGTGACGCCGGAAGTTCGAGGCCAATGGCGACGTTATCCAGCACGTTAAGATGGGGGAAAACGGAGTAGCGCTGAAACACCACGCCACGGCTGCGATCCGGCTCGCCGGGCAGCTGCTTACCATCCAGGGTGATTGATCCTCGCGTCGGCTTTTCCTGACCGAGCAGCAGGCGTAAAAACGTCGATTTACCGCAGCCCGACGCCCCTACCAGCGAGCAGAACTCGCCCTCTTTCACCTGCAGATTGATGCGTTCCAGCACCACGTGGTCGCCATACTCCTGCCAGATATTGTTGATTTCGATAAAACTCATTCCCGGCCTCCTTCCGCCCAGGGGAAACAGGCTTTGTGCAGCTGACGCAGCGCGAGATCCATCAGCCACGCCAGCAGCGTGATCCAGATGACATAAGGAATGATCACATCCATCGCCATATAGCGGCGTACCAGGAAGATGCGGTAACCTAGTCCGGCGGTTGCGGAAATGGCTTCGGCGGAGATCAGAAACAGCCATGCGGAACCCAGCAGCAGACGCAGTGAGGTGATCAGCCGCGATAAGAGCTGCGGCACCACCACCCGCAGCACCACCGTCCAGCTGTTCGCCCCCAGAGTCTGCGCTTTGATAAACAGCTCTGCGGGGATCTCCCGCGCCCGATGTTCCAGATCGCGCGCCAGCATCGGCGTAATGCCGATGACAATCAGCATCACTTTTGACAGCTCATCCAGCCCGAAGACGATAAACAGCATCGGCAGCAGCGCCAGCGGCGGGATCATCGATATCACGGTCATGAACGGTGACAGCGCGGCGCGGGTCATCGGGAAGACGCCCGCAGCCACACCGATGCAAAGGCCAATCAGCGACGAGATCACGAGGCCGGTCAGCAGACGACTTAAGCTAATCCACGTATCCGCCCACAGCAGATATTCCCCGCTGCGCTTGTCCGGGGTAAACGCCATCCGGTCGATGGCCGCGATCATCTGCGACAGACCGGGTAGCAGTTTGTCCTGGGGATTAGCCTCCAGACGCACCGCCGAACTGATAAACCAGACGGCAATCAGCAACACAAACGGTAACAGCATTAGCGTCAGGCGCATTCCCTGCCGGGGGTAGCGGTTGATGTGGCGCATGAAAAACTCCTGAGATCGGTGATTACAGCTTGCCCGCCGCGGCCATCTTCAGATAGCTGTCGTCAAAGCGCAGTTTGATGTTGGCTTTGTCGCCAAGGGTGACGTTGCCAGGGAAGCTCATGCCGATGAAGTCCGCGCTTTGCGCACCCTCGCCCAGCAATCCTTTATCAAAGGAGAACGCGGCGACGCGCTGCATGGTTTTCGCCAGATCGGGGGAAGAGACAAAGGTCTGGGTTTCGGCGGGCGTCCAGAACAGGTGAGTGGTTTTCAGCTGCGCCTTGTAACCGGCGAGATCGGTACCGGAATCGGCCGCCATTGCGCTCAGCGCCTGCGTGTCTCCTGCCTGCATTTTCGCCATCATCTCAAACCAGGCGCCGGTCAGCGCTTTACCGAGTGCGGGATTGTCTTTCAGGGTGTCGGTGTTCACCACCATCATGTCAATCAACTCGCCCGGTACGGCCGTTGAGCTGAATACTTCGGTCGTTTGTGGCGTCTTTTTGATGACCGAAAGCTGCGGGTTCCAGGCGACGGCCGCTTTGACGTTGCTGGTGCCGAAGGCGGAAACGATATCGGCATCGGAGGTGTTCACGACTTTAACGTCTTTTTCCTGCAGTCCGGCCTTCTCCAGACCCCGCACCAGCAGGTAGTGAGAAACCGACAGCGCAGGCAGATAGACCGACATCCCTTTCAGATCGCTGAGTTTCTTATTTTCCCCTTTCAGCACCACGCCGTCGTTACCATCGGAGTAGCTGCCGGTGATCAGCGCGGTGCTATCAATGCCACCCGCCGCAGGAATGGTCAGCGCGTCCATATTGGTCATGGTGCAGCCGTCGAACTGCCCGGCGGTGTACTGGTTGATCGACTCGATGTAGTCATTGAGCTGGGTGATATGAATTTTGATGCCATATTTGCTGGCCCATTTATCAATGATCTTCTCATTGCTGATGGTGCCCCACGGCATCCAGCCCGCGTAGATGGTCCAGCAGATATTGAACTCTTTTTTGACTGCGGCGGAAGACGGCGCGCTGACCAGCAGCGCCAGAGACATAACAAGCGTCAGGAGTGGTGATTTCTTCATGGTTGACCTCTGGTTGGCACAAAAAAACGGGAGCAGCGCAAGACACCAGATGGTGCCGCTGTCTCCCGGGCTTTTGTCCCGCCGTGTAACCTCGCAGAGGTCGCCAGCTCTCGGACCAGACATTCACCTGCGTGAACCGGAACCCTAGCCAGCTATTTGCTATCAGTTGTGTCGAACGCTGCTTACTGTTTTGACTTCAGCAAATGGCGTGCCAGAAATTAAATCTATTAATATCAGTTAAATAGTGGATTCGCATTTCATAAGGCACCGGGATGGTGAGCCAGCAACGGGCGTTGCACATAATCGGTGCCGTGACGCCGGTCACCTATCGCTATATAATCCATTTCATAACGATTTTTGAGGATAGTTAATGAAGCGCTTCTGGCAGGCATGCACACTCGGTTTACTGATACTCCTTCCGCTCACTTCCCAGGCATCGCGCCAGATTACCGATCAGATTGGCCGCCAGGTTGCGATTCCTGACCACGTTGACCGCATTGTCGTGCTTCAGCACCAGACGCTGAACCTGCTGGTGCAGATGAACGCCACCGATAAAATCGTGGGTGTGATGGCGAACTGGAAGCAGCAGCTCGGCGACGGCTATGCCCGACTCGCCCCTGAGCTGAACCATATGGCCACGCTGGGCGATCTGACGCATGTTGATCCGGAGAAACTGGTGGCACTGCATCCGCAGGTGGTGTTTGTCACCAATTATGCCCCGCACGAGATGATCGACAGCATTACCGCGCTGGGGATTCCTGTGGTGGCTATCTCGCTGCGTCACGATCAGCCAGGTGAAAAGGCCAGAATGAATCCGACAATGGATGACGAGGAGATGGCTTACGACAAAGGGCTGCGTGAAGGGATTACGCTGATTGGCGAGATCGCCAATAAACCCGCAGAAGCGAAAGCGCTGATTGAGGCCACCGATCAGGGACGCAAAATGGTCAGCGACCGCCTGAAGGATATTCCGGCGGAGAAACGTATTCGTGCCTACATGGCGAACCCGGAGCTGACCACGTATGGCTCAGGAAAATACACCGGCCTGATGATGCGGCATGCGGGCGCGGTCAACGTCGCCGCCGCGACTGTACAGGGCTTTAAAACGGTGTCGATGGAGCAGGTGATCGCCTGGGATCCGCAGGTGATTTTTGTGCAGAATCGTTACCCCTCTGTCGTCAATGAGATCAACAGCTCACCGCAATGGCAGGCGATTGACGCGGTCAAACATCATCGCGTCTTTCTGATGCCGGAGTACGCCAAAGCCTGGGGCTATCCGATGCCGGAAGCGATGGGGCTTGGCGAGCTGTGGATGGCGAAAAAACTCTATCCGCAGAAGTTTCAGGATGTGGACATGAACAGGCTGGCTAACCGCTGGTATCAGCGTTTCTATCGCACTACTTATCAGGGGCCTGAATGATGTGCGCCCCGCGACTCGGGGCGCACAAAGCAGATTAAAGCTGAGTGAAATCGACTTTTAGCCGATGGCTGATGTGTTCTGCCTGTTCGATGGCCTGGTCACCCTCGCCTGTCAGCACAAATGCAATCGCGAAAGCGAAATCAAACGCCGCACCCAGATCCTGCCCGCTCAGCAGGTTGCCATCTTTCACCACCGATGCATCGACGTAAACGCCATCGGTGACACCTTCTGATGAGGTGCCGGAACTGACATAGCGCCGCCCTTTTAACAGACCATGAGGCGCAAGAACTCTGGCTGCTGCGGAGCAGATGGGGCAGATCAGACGGCCCGCGTCATCATGCTGGCGTATAAAATCGATGACCGCAGCATTCGCTGTCAGGTTTTTGCTGCCGTCGGGGCCGCCCGGCACAATCACCGCATCAAACAGCCGCTCGCGATTCGTCTCCAGCAACTCATCCGCGACAAGCTTCACCTGATGATAACTGGTTATCTCCCGGTAGGGCTGGCAGGCCAGAGTCGTCACGCGAAGGCCCAGCCGTGAAAGGATATCAAGCGTAATAATGGCTTCAGCCTCTTCAAAGCCAGGCGCGAGCAGCACAGCTACATTCTTATCCATGAAAAAATCCTTTTTATACTGATGTGGATGACGCAAAGAACCTTCAATCCTGGGCTGAGCTGGCGCGCGTGTTACTGATCAGCATCAAGTGCGGCGGGGTTTGCTGCAGGACTGCATCACGGCAGTCTCTTCGGCTACCGTGATGCGTGAGGATTTAAAACTCTTCGGGTTCGCCCGGTAACGGCTCGGTCAGTTCCTGCCCTTTCACACCGGCATAGGTAATCACCAGTTCGGCTGGCTCATCCAGCGTATAGCCGCGATGCGCGCTGTTCACCGTCTCATTAAGCGCCTCACCCGCATGGAAAGTGCGCTGCTCGCCGCTCTCTTTATCCTCAACAATCAGGGTGCCGGAGAGAATAAACGCCGCATTCGGCATTGGATGAGTGTGCCAGGGCAATGACGTGTGGGCAGGCAGTGACAGCCGCATAACCGTCAGCTCGGGTTCGCCAGCAGGATAGGCTTCAATGACTTCACCATTCCAGGCCTGGCTGCTGCGCATGACTTCAACTGCGTTGATCCCGCTATCTTGCTTCGACATAGTTAATCCCTGTTAATAATCAATAGAATGCCTGTAATGACTGATTAGTAAGCGTAGAAGAAAATTACGTGGCTGCTTAATACGCTAATTGACTGAAAATATCCGCCAGCGAATCCAGGAATAATGGCCGAGAATTATTGATCAGCGCGAGAATCTGGTTAATTACTGTTCGAAATCAGCGTTGTGGTTATAAGATATATTCCTCAGTCAGTACGCAACCCGTGCATTCTGTATTATCTTTGAAAACATCTACTATCTGAGGGATTTCTGATAATGAAAGGTCTGTTTACGGCATTACTTGCCAGTTCTGTTTTATTATTATCCGCCTGCTCAAAAGACGACGATAACAAAGTTAAAGTTGCGATTAATACCGGGCCCGATGAAGCGATCTGGCAGGTGGTTCAGCAGGTTGCTAAAGATAAATACAAGCTCGATGTTGAAGTGCTTAACTTCAATGATTATGTGCTGCCTAATGAAGCGCTGAATAACAAAGAAGTCGATGCTAATGCCTTCCAGAGCCTGCCCTATCTTGAGTCACAGTCTAAAGAACGCGGCTATAAGTTTGCCGTAGTGGGTAAAACGTTCGTCTTCCCGATTGCGGCTTATTCGCACAAAATCAAAAACATCAGTGAGCTGCAGAGTGGTGCCACTATCACCATCTCTAACGAAGCCACCACGCTGGGACGCAGCCTGCTGCTGCTGCAGGCACAGGGTCTGATTAAACTGAAAGACGGTGTGGGTTATTTACCGACCTCGCTGGATATCATCGAAAATCCAAAAAATCTGAAGCTGGTTGAAGTGGATACCCCACAGCTGACCCGCACGTTAGACGATCCTAATGTCAGTCTGTCGATCATTAATACCAACTTCTCGGCTCAGGCTGGATTATCAGCACACCGTGATGGCCTGTTTATGGAAAGTGCCTCGTCGCCTTACGTGAATGCCCTGGTATCACGGGAAGATAATAAAGACAGCGATAAAATTCAGAAGCTGAAGGCTGCGCTGCAGTCACCGGAAGTCGCGGCGAAAGCGGAAGAAGTCTACAAAGGTGATGCGATTAAAGGCTGGTAATTCCCCCATTAATCGGACCTGAACGATCAAAAAAGGCCGCACTCAGTTGCGGCCTTTTTTATTTCTGCGTTTTCTGCCTGCGCTTACCCATCAGCCTCTGCTAAAAGTCCGGATATGCCCTTACGCGGCTGCGCCTTTAGGCTGAGCAGAGAGATGTCCTGCCCACAGGCTGGCAACCCATTTCACCCCTTTGGAGGTAAATCGCGCCTGAGAGAACGCGTGCTGGTTTTCGCCCGTACCGGTATGCAACGTGAAGTATCCGGCCTGCAGATGGTAGTGCTGCGGCGTCAGGGTGCCTTTGGCGCGATACATAATGTTGCGCTCCAGCAGGAACTGGCGGAACTCCGGCTCTTTCACTTTCAGCATTTTGCAGAGCTGGCGAAAGCCCAGACAGTCATCCACCTCGACGAAGTTATCAAAGAACGCGGCTTTGGGTGCCGAGAGAGCCAGCTGCTGCTCTGCCGCCTGACGCTGTTCAAACTGCTCGGCCCAGGCGCGAGCCGCTTCAGCCGGATTGGTAAAGTCAGGCAGATGGGTGGTCTTCTCGCGATCCTGCCAGCGATCCAGCACTTCAGCCGTGAAGCCCGGCGACAGGCGAGCGACAGCCAGCAGCGAGTCACGCTTGCTCAGGCGGAACTCCTGACGCACTTCCCCTTCCCGCTCATACTCATTCACGATGAGTGGCTGGGAGAGACGCTGAGCCGTCTCCAGACTTTTGATTAACCGCTTCACTTCTCCGTGTGTAATACCGGTCATCTGAGCCAGCTCACGGCTGCTCATTGTGACCGATTGTTCCAGAGACCTGAGGCTTTCAGTCGAAATCATCATGGGTTCACCCCTCACTTACGCTACCAATACCCGGCGGGCAGTCCATTTATTATACAAACACCTGTTCAAATATCCAGTATTTTATTTAAGCAGTAACGTAACTGGAAGCGGTTACGCAAAAAGGATGCGGAGAAGCCTTACTGGAGGCGTTGCGGGCTTTTGCTGCAGCATAGAGAGGTAATCAGAGCCTCGGTTATTTACATATAATCACAATGATGGACACAGACTCTTTACATTACAGTATAGTGAAGGCAGTCAGCAGGTTACTGGCCTGCCAGGCTCACTATTTTTGATTCGGGGTGCAGGGATGAAATCAGGCCCGTTACCACTGGATGTCACCTTTTTTTGGAGTAAGTCATGCAGCCGTTGAAAGTCGCCTTTATTAAAGCCAACTGGCACAGCGAGATCGTTTCTCAGGTTCTGACCGGTTTCGAACAGGAACTGGAAAGCCGGGGTGCGGCATATGAGATTAAAACATGGGATGTGCCGGGCGCTTTTGAAATGCCGCTGCTGGCACAACGTCTGGCGCAGACCGGCAAGTATGATGCGATTGTCTGTGCGGCTCTGGTGGTGGATGGCGGCATCTATCGCCATGATTTCGTCGCGCAGGCGGTGGTCAGTGGTCTGATGCAGGCGCAGCTGGCGACCAACGTACCGGTGTTCTCGGTTTCCCTGACGCCACACAATTTCCAGCCATCGGCAGAGTTTATCGACTTCTATACCCAGCATTTCGTGAAAAAAGGTCAGGAAGCGGCGCGTGCCGTCTGTCAGATCCACTCTCTGGAACTCTGATTATTCCGGATGCGGCTGACGCATCTGTCTGCGCTGTTAAGGAGAGTAAGTTGGAAAATTCACGTCCGCCTTTACCGCCGTTTACCCGGCCTGAACAGGCGATAGAAAAAGTCCGGCTGGCTGAGGATGGCTGGAACAGCCGGGATGCTGAGCGTGTCGCGCTGGCTTATTCAGCGGATAGCCAGTGGCGTAATCGCGATACGTTTCTGACCGGCCGGGCAGAAATTGTCGCTTTCCTGCAGCAGAAATGGCAGCGGGAGCAGCAGTATCGGCTGATCAAAGAGCTGTGGAGTTATGACCAGAACCGGATTGCGGTGCGGTTTGCCTATGAGTGGCACGATGAACAGCTGCAGTGGTATCGCTCGTATGGCAACGAAAACTGGGCGTTTGATGAGCAGGGATTAATGATGCAGCGCTTTGCCAGCATCAACGATCTGAAAATCAATGAAGAACAGCGGCTGTTTCACTGGCCACAGGGACGGCGCCCTGACGACCATCCTTCACTGAGCGAACTCGGTTTATAACGCAGGCGTGTTCAGCGGAGAGTGTTGCTCTCCGCCTTCATCAACTCAGCCCTGCTCGTCTTTGTTTTCAACAAAGGTCGCTTTGTTGCGGGTGACTGTATAAGCCACTTTTTTGACATCTTCCGGTGACGTGGTCACTTCTACCGGCGCAATAGTTACCCGACCCATACCGAACAGGGTGGGCACATAGCCACCAATCTGGTGCTTGCCGGCCTGAACATGCAGCAGCATGCTTTCACCGTTAGGCAATCTGCCGGCGTCTTTACCATCTACCGTCAGGAACACACTGGAGCCATCATCTGCGCGGGTTTTGATGTGTGAAACATCAATCTGCGTCGGGCCAGCAGCAAATTCATCCTGCGCATCGGTGGCGGCATTTTTCTTTGCGCAGCCGGTCAGCACAGCAGCAACCGTCACAACGGCGAGAGTATAACGATAACGCATTGGGCACTCTTTCTCCTGATCATCAGAACCCGCTATTTTAGCGATTTGCCGGTCGGATGTAAGGGGGGAAAGCGTCGGCATGCTCTTAAAAAGGGTAAATCCGTGCGGATTTCGGGTTTGGTTTGTGTAAAGAATCTTTACTGAATAAATGTACAGTCTTTTTTTAAGCGGTAGCTGAACATTTAACCTGCTGATCATCATGAGTTTAACCGCTAAATAAGGCGCGATAAGCGCAGCGTCACGCGTGCTATTCCCGGCTTTAGCAGGCTTTTACTCTGTTAATTGGTGATTATAAGGTTCATAGTGGTTGTTCATCCCCGGTTAATCCCGGCGGCTATTCCCTCTACAGAGGGCACGAAATGCAAATTCTTAATACCGAGACTGTTTGTGCGATTACCGGCACCCATCCTGCGAACCTGAAGCGCTGGATGAAGCAGGGTTTACTGACGCCACAGCAGAATTCAGATGACTGGAGTGATGATCACCTCAGCGAAATTCGTATCCTGGTAGGCTTAACGGCCATGGGCGCAACGCTGGACGAGATCAAAGTGGGCCAGCAGGCTGCATCAGCGGTTACGACCTATGGCTGGGCAGCGCGCAAAGGCGACATGCTCTGGCAGCTCGAATTCGGCACACCGCTGTCGCTTTCGCGTCAGATGCACAATATGTCCAGCAACTACAGCGGTGATGATTTCATCATTAATCTGCTGCGACCGTTGAGCGTCTGGCTGTATGCCGATCACCGTCGCGGAGCGTCACGTCGCCTCGATCGCTTTGAACAATCCGTTCAGCAACAGGCAGACAAAGTGATGCGCGTTTCATCGCGTAACGCATCCTCGGTTCCTCTGTTTCTGGAAGCGGTGAGCGTGCTCGATAAAACTGAGATCTGGCTGGAAGCGATTCGTCTTACTGCGATGGGCTTTAATGTTGCGGTTGACTCACGCGCATCCGGACAGCCCGCCATTAAATCTGAACTCCATCAGCATCATGTCATGTGGTGTGGTGCCGGGATCAGTCAGCAGATGCAGGATTATTTCGAACAGCAGAGTCAGGATGGTCATCCTGTGATGCTCAGTGGCCCTGATCGTAACCTCCACTATTCGCACTCTGACGCCTCCAGCGCTGCCTGATAGCAGGCAGTTCCCCGCTTTATCGTTCCGGTAAATATTTTTTTCCGTTAAGAATCTCTTAAGGCGGCTACGTATACTGGCGCCTCAACTCTGACTCATTGACGAGACTACGATGAAAAAAACTTTACTGACCCTCAGCCTTTGCCTGTTGCCCCTCACTTTCACTGCTGCGCATGCGGCATCTGCCCTGACCGGTTGTGCTGCCAAAAAGCAGGAGATTGAGACTCAGCTCTCTTTTGCCCGCCAGCACAATAATGCTCATCAGGTTGCCGGCCTTGAGACCGCCCTGCGCGAAGTTGAACAGAATTGCACCGAAGGCAGTCTGTTAAAGCAGCGCCAGGAAAAAGTGGCGGAGAAAAAGTTAAAGGTGCAGGAACGCGAACAGGAACTGGCAAAAGCGAAAGCGGATGGACGCAGCGCCAGCAAAATCCAGAAGCGTGAAGACAAACTGGCAGATGCGCGTCAGGCGCTGAAAGAAGCCGAACAGGTTCTTCATCAGTAATCGCTCCGGGCCAGCGCCTGCGCTGGCCCGCTCTTTTTCGATTTTCCCCTCCCTGCTGCCTCTCTGATCTAAATGCCTGATTAACCTGTACAATTCCTGCTCAATGCATTACTTAAGGTAATCCTTCAATTACTTATTCTCATGCACGAAATCAGGACCGTAAAGTCAATCAGGTAGCGATCAATTATTTAACTTTTTGAACGCCCTCAAAGATCTGAAAGATAGCGAGGTTCCCCTGATATGCAGCCAATACGCACTTAACGCGCATCTTTATTCGCCCTGATGGGGTCATTGCCCCCGTTTTATTCACTTTTCTGCCCCAAAACAGGGCATAGGTGCACTTAAATGGAGCAAAGGCACCATCTTATTTGTTTCAGAAGTGTTAGATTATGTCCGCGCAAGATAATGCGCTCACCCTTCACGGCTCCACCCAATAAATGACTTCATTAAGAAAGGTTTTTTATGGATAAGTTATCTTATGCGTCTGAAAGCAGCACATCTGCCTGGTCCACCTACTTACAGCAAATCGACCGGGTTGCGCCTTATCTGGGCGATCTTTCACGTTGGATAGATACTTTGCGTCATCCAAAGCGTGCGTTGATTGTTGATATTCCTCTCCAGATGGATGATGGCTCAATTCGCCATTTCGAAGGCTATCGCGTTCAGCACAACCTTTCGCGCGGCCCAGGTAAAGGCGGTATTCGCTATCATCCGGATGTCGATCTGAATGAAGTCATGGCGCTTTCGGCGTGGATGACCATTAAATGTGCGGCGGTTAACCTGCCTTACGGTGGTGCTAAGGGCGGCATCCGTGTCGATCCTTTCAAACTCTCAGATGGTGAACTTGAGCGGCTGACCCGTCGTTATACCAGCGAGATTGGCATCATTATCGGGCCGCAAAAAGATATTCCGGCGCCAGACGTGGGTACCAATAGCAAAGTGATGGCGTGGATGATGGACACCTATTCCATGAACCACGGCACAACGATTACCGGCGTGGTGACCGGCAAACCGATTCACCTGGGCGGTTCACTGGGCCGTGAAAAAGCGACGGGTCGTGGCGTGTTTATCACCGGACGCGAAGTGGCTCGTCGTTCAGGCATCGAAATCGAAGGTGCCCGTGTGGCGGTTCAGGGTTTCGGTAACGTCGGCAGCGAAGCCGCACGCCTGTTTGATGAGGCGGGCGCTCGTGTGGTGGTAATTCAGGATCACACGGCGACAATTTATAATTCAGATGGCATTGATATGGCCGCGCTCAGCGAATGGCAGATCGCCCACAAGCAGATCGCCGGTTTCCCTGGTGCGCAGAGCATTGATAAAGAGGCGTTCTGGACCACCGAGATGGATATCCTAATCCCGGCCGCGCTGGAAGGTCAGATTACTCGCGAACGCGCAGAGATCCTGAGCTGCAAAATCGTGCTGGAAGGCGCAAACGGCCCGACTTATCCGGAGGCCGATGACATGCTGGCAACACGCGGTATTATCGTGGTGCCGGACGTAGTCTGTAATGCCGGCGGTGTTACCGTCAGCTACTTCGAATGGGTGCAGGACATGGCCAGCTTCTTCTGGAGCGAGGATGAAATCAATCGTCGCTCCGATAAGATTATGACCGAAGCGATGGTCCATATCTGGGACAAGTCGAAGGAGAAAGATTGCTCGCTGCGCACCGCAGCCTATATCGTGGCCTGTGAGCGAATCCTGATGGCGCGTAAAGATCGCGGTATCTATCCGGGTTAATGCTCAGGGCGCTGTTGCAGGCAACAGCGCCCTTTTCCTCTCTTACTTCATCAGCACCTGAAACTTCGGGTTAAACTCATCAAATATCGGCAAGGCGGCCGCACCCAGCGCAGCCGTATCGCTGCCTGTCATGCCAGTCTTCAGACGCATATCGTTCAGATACCGTCCCCGCACTGACTGATAAAGCGGAGGTAACCGCTCAACCATCTGCTCCAGCAGCGGCGCAGGCATCATCCCGCCAATAATCACCGCCTCAGCATCAAACACCGACTCCAGAATATTGATCGCCTGGCGCAACGGCGTCATGACGCTCTCAATCCACGCAGTGAACAGCGCAGGGTCAATCTGCAGCAGATCCTCAGGCAGCGCCCGCATCGGATCGAGCCCGCAGAATTCATAGGCGGCCTGTAACGAGACATACCGCTCCAGACAGCCCTGATTACCGCAGTAGCAGTCGCGGCCGCCAGGTTCCACGACGATGTGTCCAATCTCACCCGCATTATGGGCGTGGCCGGTATAGATATGGCCATCGGTGAAGATCCCCGCGCCCAGGCCGGTACCGATATAGAGATAGATAAAGGAGTTAAGGTGGCGCGCCGTACCGTGAAAGCGCTCGCCAATAGCGGCAACCGTGGCGTCGTTTTCCAGCGTCACCGGCAGGCCGCTGATGGCGGCAAGTTCAGCCTCGATATCGACCTGCTCCCAGCCGTTTAGCGTCGTCGGCCCGACAGATGAAATCCCCTCAACGCCAAAAGGTCCCGGCATCACCACGCCAATGCCCAGCACTTTCTGCCACTGAGCGCCGAGAAAGAGGCGCATTTCCTCCAGCACGTCGGCAATGCACGCCAGGGTGGCAGCCGGCTGCGGCTTTTGCACCAGAACGAGGCGGCGGAAATGCACTTCACCGCTGAGATCGACCAGCACCAGCAGCAGCGTCTGATGATCCAGATGAATGCCGATCGACCAGGCACTGGTGGGATTCAGCGTAACCGGAATCGAGGGCTGACCGCGCCCGCTGCGGCGCGGCTGGCGGCTGGTCAGCAGTTCAGCCTGCTCCAGTTCCGCCACGATATTCGAGACGGTCTGCGGCGTCAGCGCCGTCATGCGGGCCAGTTCGGCACGGGTCAGTTCACCGTGCAGGCGAATGGCTTCAATCACCACACGCCGGTTATGCGCCCGCGCATGTTCAAGGTTGGTACCTGAGGTTTTCATGTTGTTTTCCATTACAGCGGGACCCGACAGTATTGGTCCCCAGGGACGTTCCGGCAAACAATATCTTTGATGCTGCACGCATTTTTCGCGCTTCAGCATAGGCAATTTTGCCATAAAAGCGCAGTCTGAGTTTCAGCGTTGTTACGGCTTTGTTGCTTTGCCTCTGGCACTTGTGGCACGCCGTTTGCTTGGTTCCTGACAGGTCAGTTCCCTCACTGACCAGAATTTTGCCCCTGATTAAATCAATCAAATTGATTTAATTAACCGACAGCCTGTTGCTGCATAGTGGAGAAGACCATGTCACAGCGTTATACCCCCAAACTGAAAGCCGGGTTCGCCGCCTTACTGATGTTGAGCGCAGGCAGCGCGGCGGCGGCCAGCCAGATCAATGCCCTGTTTATGACGCAGGCGGCCTATAGCGAAAATGATATCCGCGCGATGACGCAGGATTTTCAAAAGCAGCACCCGGATGTCACCGTCAATCTGGAGTTTGTTCCTTATGAAGCGCTGCACGACAAGATCGTAGCGGCGCGTGGCGCGGGCGGTAATGGCTATGATGTGGTGCTGTTCGATGCCATCTGGCCAGCGGAATTTGCCCGTTTCGATCTGCTGCAGGATGTCAGCGCCCGCATTACGCCAGAGGAAAAAGAGAAGGTCTTCCCGGGCGCAATGAATACCGTGGTCTATAAGGGTAAGACGCTGGGTATGCCGTGGATCCTCGATACCAAATACCTCTATTACAACAAAGCGATGCTGGCTAAAGCGGGCATCACCACCCCGCCACAGACCTGGCAGCAGGTGCTGGATGACGCGAAGATCATCAAGGACAAAAAGATTGTGACGTACCCGCTGGTCTGGAGCTGGTCCCAGGCGGAAGCGCTGGTGTGTGACTACACCACGCTGGTGTCAGGCTTTGGCGGACAGTTCTATCAGAACGGCAAACTCGACTTCTCCAGCCCGGCCTCGCTTAAGGCGCTGAACCTGATGAAAAGCTCGCTTGATGAGGGGCTGAGTAACCCGGCTTCCCGTGAATATCTGGAAGAGGATGTGCGCAAATCATTCTCTAATGGCGATGCGGCTTTCGCGCTGAACTGGACCTACATGTACAACATGGCGAACGATCCTAAGCAGAGCAAAGTGGCGGGCGACGTTGGCATCATGCCTGCGCCGGGCGATGCGCCAGGAAAAGTGGGTGCGGTGAACGGGTCGATGGGACTGGGGATCACCAAAGGCAGCACGCATGCTAATGAGGCGTGGCAGTACATTCAGTACATGACCTCACAGCCGGTTCAGAACCAGTATGCGAAGCTCAGCCTGCCAATCTGGAAATCCTCTTATCAGGATGAGGCAGTGAAAAAGGATCAGGAGAGTCTGATTACTGCGGCGGACAAATCGCTAAACGTGATGCTGTCACGTCCGGAGACTGCGGACTATTCGCGCCTGTCAAACCAGCTGCAGCAGCAGTTACAGCAGGTATTGCTGGGTAAAGTCCCGGCTCAGGACGCGATGGCAACGGTGGATAAAAGCGCCGCCCGGTTACGTTAAGGAGTTATGATGCTGAGTTTGCGTCAACGCGAACAGCGTCAGGCATGGGTGCTGCTGGCACCCATGCTGCTGGTGATGCTGCTGCTTACCGCCTGGCCTCTTCTGCGCACCATCTGGCTCAGTTTTACCGATGCTGCGCTGATTGGCAGCGGTGAAACGCCTGCCTGGATTGGGCTGGAAAACTATCTCTATGCGCTCAGCGATCCCGATTTTCGGGCGTCGATCTGGCGCACGCTCTACTTCACTCTGGTCTCCGTCACTTTTGAAGGGATCATCGGCGTGCTGGTAGCGCTGCTGCTCAATCAGAAGTTCATCGGCCGTAATGTGTTGCGGGTACTGGTGATTCTGCCGTGGGCGCTGCCGACCATCGTCAACGCGATGATGTGGCGGCTCAACTTCAACCCCGATTACGGCAGCATTAACGCCCTGCTCAGCCAGCTCGGTATTATTGATGGCTACCGCAGCTGGCTGGGATCGCCGGATTCGGCGCTCAATGCGGTGATGTTTGCGGATATCTGGAAAAACTATCCGCTGGTCACCCTGCTGGTGCTGGCCGCGCTGCAGTCGATTCCTGACGATCTGTATGAAGCGGCACGGCTGGATGGTGCTTCAGCATGGCGTCGGTTCCGGGCAATTACCTTCCCGGCAATTGTTGCTCCGCTCGGCGTCGCGCTGGTGTTACGCACCATCGATGCCTTTAAGATCTTCGACATCATTTACGTGATGACGCGCGGCGGCCCGGTGGACAGCACCAAAACCCTCAGCTTTTTCGTCTATCAGGAGTCGTTCAGCTATCTGCGTGCCGGCAGCGGTGCGGCCTACGCGATACTGATGACGCTGATGTGCGCCCTGCTAATTACGCTCTATCTGCTGATGTTGTGGCATCAGCGCCGCCGGAGTTCTGCTTATGAAAACTAAACTGCGACGGGTACTGCGCTATGGAGCTGCGCTGCTGGTCGCCATCAGCATTCTGGCTCCGATGGGCTGGCTGTTTCTGATGAGCGTCAGCTCTGCCAGCGATCTCTCTCGCGTGCCGCTGGAGTGGCTGCCGCGTCAGTGGGATTTCAGCCGCTATCAGAGGCTGATTTCGCTGGCACCGAACCAGCCGGGCAACATTTTCCTGCATGCGCTGGGTAACAGCCTGCTGGTCGCGACGGTGGCCACGGCGATCTCGCTGCTGCTGGCAATACCGGCGGCGTTCAGCTTCTCACGCTACAGCGGCCGCGATGCCTGGCTTTCCGGCGCACTGGCGATCTACATGGTGCCGCCGGTGGCGTTTGTGCTGCCGCTCTACTTCCTGCTGCAACAGCTGGGGCTGCTCAACACCCGTCCCGGCCTGGTGATGGTCTACTGCTCGTTGATCCTGCCGTTCCTGACCTGGATGCTGAAGAATCAGTTCGACTCGCTGCCGCGTGATATCGAACAGGCTGCCCGTCTGGATGGCCTGCGCTTCTGGCAGGTTCTGCTGCGCATCACGCTGCCGCTGGCGAAACCGGTATTAGGCGCTGCTGCCCTGTTTGGCTGGCTGCTCGCCTGGGATGAGTTTTTCTACGCCCTGCTGTTCACCAGCAATATTTCGGCTCAGACCCTGCCGGTCGCG
This sequence comes from Pantoea sp. Lij88, assembly GCF_030062155.1. NCBI lineage: Bacteria > Pseudomonadati > Pseudomonadota > Gammaproteobacteria > Enterobacterales > Erwiniaceae > Pantoea > Pantoea sp. Lij88. The sequence goes on from NZ_CP118267.1 coordinate 599,485, forward strand.
ATTGCCGGTTTTACCGCCGGACGCGCGACGGATGATGGTCTGATCGCGGCGATTGGCATTCTGGCTTCGGTGCCGCCTCTGTTTATTGCCATCTGGTTGCAGAAGACGCTGGTCAGCGGTCTCACCAGCGGCGGAAGTAAGGGATAATTATGGACAAGACCATCGCGTCCACGCTTTATGTGGTGGGCAATATTAACGTCGATTTAATCATGAGTACGCTCAGCGACTGGCCGAAGCGCGGCACAGAAGTGATGCTGCAGCACAGCGAGTTACGTCCTGGCGGATCGGCCGGTAACTGCGCACTGGCCCTCGAAGCGATGCAGGTGCCGCATCGCGCCATCGCCAATCAGGGCGATGATGGCTTCAGCCACTGGCTCGCCAGTCATTTTCCTCAAAGTGCCGCACACTGGCCGCGCTATGCCTGTGAGACCTCGCTGACGGTGGGCGTGACGCATCCCGATAACGAACGATCGTTTCTCAGCAATCACGGTCATATCACCGTGCTGACCGCTGACGATGTGCTGGCCCAGCTGCCGTTGCAGGCGACGCCGGGCGACATCGTGCTGCTGTGCGGCACCTTTCTCTGTCTTGAACTCTACACCCACTATCCGGCGCTGCTGGCCGCGCTGCAGCAGCGTGGCTTCTGTATCGCTGTGGATACCGGCTGGCCGCCTGCGGGCTGGAGCGATGCGCTTCGCCTGGAGATGGGGAGCTGGTTAGCGGACTGTGACTGGCTGCTACTCAATGAGGTGGAAGCGCTGGGTTTAGCGGGCGCAGACCTGCTGGAACAAAGCGGTAAACGACTGGCCACTCAGCTCAGTGGTCGTGGCGGTTGTGTGATTAAGTGTGGCGCAGAGGGCGCGCGTCTCTGGTCTGCCGCCTCGGTGCAGTTTGCCGCCGGTCAGCCGGTGACGGTGGTCGATACCATTGGTGCCGGTGACAGTTTCAATGCCGGATTTCTTACTGCACTGCTCTACCGCCAGTCATCGCTCACCGCGCTGCGCTGGGGCATTGAAGTGGCTTCACAGGCGATAAGCAGCTCTCCGCGCCGCTATCCCAGCTGGCAACAACTCCAACTTTCAAATGAGGTGCGCTGAATATGGCCAGTGTTGAACTTGTACAGGTGGCGAAGCGCTACGGAAAACAGAGCGTGCTTCATCCGCTGGATTTAACCATTCCTGACGGCAGTTTTACCGTGCTGGTCGGTCCCTCTGGTTGCGGCAAATCCACCCTGTTGCGGCTGCTTGCCGGTCTGGATACCCTCTCTGATGGGGCGATCATGCTGGATAAAAAACAGATTAACGATCTCGATCCCGCTGACCGGGATATCGCGATGGTGTTTCAGAGCTATGCGCTCTATCCGCATCTTACCGTCGCAGAGAATCTGGCGTTTCACATGCAGGTAAAAAAGGTGAAGCGCGAGGAGCAGAAAAGCAAAATCGCCCGCATCGCAGGCATTCTCGGCATCGATCAGCTGCTGCAGCGTTATCCACGCGCGTTGTCGGGTGGACAGCGGCAGCGCGTGGCAATGGGACGGGCGATGGTGCGCAACCCGCAGGTGTTTCTGTTCGATGAACCACTCTCTAACCTTGATGCGCAGTTGCGCATGGAGCTGCGCGCCGAGATTAAGTCTCTGCATCAGCGGTTCAAAACCACGATGGTTTATGTCACCCACGATCAGGTCGAGGCGATGACGCTGGCAGATCAGATTGTGGTGATGAAAGAAGGGGTGATTGTGCAACAGGGTGCGCCGCTGGCGATTTATGACCGCCCGGTTAACACCTTTGTGGCCCGGTTTATCGGCTCGCCGCCGATGAATCTGCTGGATGCGCGCTTCCAGACACGCGACGGCCTGCCTGGCGTCTGCTGTGGCGAGCAGTGGCTGCCGTTGCCCCCTCGCTGGCACAGTGCGGCTCAGCAGCAGGCCGATCAGCCCGTGACGCTGGGCGTACGACCTCACGATCTGATTTTTGATGCCAGCGGGCAACCGGCGACGGTGAACATTGTGGAGATCACAGGGGAATCAACGCTGTTACACCTGAACTGGCAGGGTTTCCCGCTGCATATGCAGCTGAGCGGTCGCAGTGATGCCGTGCCGGGCGGGACGCTGCCGGTGACCGTGAATCCGGATAAGATGCACCTGTTTGATGCCAGCAGCGGCGTGCGGCTGACGGAACAGTGATAAAAAAACCCGCCGCTGGCGGGTTTTTAGTCTGTGAAGCAGATACTGGCTCAGGGAACCTACGGCCCCTTATGCCAGATGAAACTGCTCCACCGTCTGTGACAGCTGTTGCGCCTGATCCTCCAGCGAACTGGCGGCCGCCGACATCTGTTGCACCAGCGCGGCGTTCTGCTGAGTGACGCCATCCATTTCATTGACGGCAATCGTTACCTGACTGATGCCACGCGCCTGCTCGCTTGATGCGGTGACAATCTCGCCGATAATGCCCTGCACCGAATTCACCGCGTGCATCATCTCCTGCATGGTTTTACCGGCATCGTTCACCAGCCGGACGCCGCTCTCGACCCGTACGCTCGACTCTTCAATCAGTGCGCCGATCTCTTTCACCGCATTCGCGCTGCGCTGGGCCAGATTACGCACTTCAGAGGCGACCACGGCAAAACCGCGGCCCTGCTCACCGGCACGAGCGGCTTCTACCGCCGCGTTCAGCGCCAGAATATTGGTCTGGAAAGCAATGCTGTTAATCATAGTGGTAATGTCGCCGATCTTTTTCGAACTGTCATCGATCTGCGCCATCGTCTGCACCACCTCACCTACCAGCGATGCACCGCGACTGGCGATGTGCGTGGCGTTCTCCGTCAGGCTGGTCGCCTGCTGCGCGTTATCGGCGTTCAGGCGAATCGTGGCGCTGATCTGCTCCATACTGGCTGCGGTCTGCTCCAGCGCGGCAGCCTGCTCTTCAGTGCGTGACGCCAGATTGAGGTTGCCGCTGGCAATTTCGCCCGCGCCCTGACGTACTGATTCACTGGAATCTTTAATCTGCCCGACAATCTGCCGGAGCTGGCTTTGCATGGTGTTAAGCGCGAAAAAGAGGCTGCTGCTGTCGCCGCTTTTCACTGCGATCCGGTTATCCAGTTTGCCATCGGCAACGGCCAGCGCAATATGGGCTGCTTCAACCGGTTCGCCACCAATCGGACGCAGCACTTTACGGCTGAACAGCATGCCCAGCACCGCACCGACCAGCATGACGCTCACGACCATCAGGATCACCGCCCACATCAGCTGTCGGGTGGAGGCGGCCATGACCTGACTGACCGGGGCAACGACGCCGAGATACCAGGGTTTGTCGCTGTTACCAATCACCACCGGCTGCCAGGTCACTAAGGCATCTTCACCCAGCACGGCATCAAAATGCTGTACGACTGTCGTCGTAAAACCATCTTTTTCACCTTTCCAGGGTTTCCCGGCTTCATCTTTCACCGGTGAGGAGACGACATTCCCGTTAGCAGAGAGCAACAGGGCATAGCCGCTGCCCTGCCAGGGTTTGATCTGATTCACTTTCTGCTGCAGTGATGCCAGTGAAATATCAGAGGTGACCACCGCCTTTAAGGTGCCCTGATCCATAATCACAGCCGCGACGGAGGTGAGCAGCGTCGGTACGCCGTTATAGGCATAACTGTAGGGTTCGGTGAGCGTGTCTTTTTGTGATTTTTGCGGGACCAGATAGTAATCGCCCTGACCCGGCGTCAGATAGGAGAGCAGCGGATGCATCGCGTATTTACCCGACGCGTCGCGATCCACAAAAAAGGCATAGCGACCCTGTGGGGCCTGACCAGGCTGTGAGGCAAAATCAGCATCCCGGCCATCAAAGGCATTCTGTTCAAATATGACAGACATCGACAGATAGTCCGGATTAGCGCGCAGCGCATACTCCATCACCTTATCCGCCGCTTTGCGATCGGTAATTCCGGCGCCAGGTAAGGCGATCAGACTTTGACCGAGAAGGCTGGCGACATCGCGGGCATGACTCAGTTCCTGCTGAACCTGTAACGCACGGCTCTGCGCAATCTGCTGCAGATATTTTTCGGCCAGCTCTTTCTGTTCTTTACCCGACTGCCAGCTGAGGACCCCGATAGTCACGGTAAACCCCAGCACTATTGTTAAACCACCCATGATTAACATCTGCGCACGGGTACTCATTTTTTTCTTATGTGTTACCTGACTGGCCATAGTGATTCCCCTGAAATTTACCCGCTTCAATACCTCCTTGTGATTATCGTGCTCCTGAGATCTTCTATCGGCGGCGTTTTTTTGAACTTTAATAGGTGTTATTCCATCGTGACGGGGGGCTCACCGTGCGGGATGCAGGGAAGTTGATCGAAAAGGGATTATGCCGCTGCGAATGAACGGGCTTTTTTTGATCTGCAACAATATTGCCGCCCGCTATTACTGTCAGTTTATGTCAACAGTTGCTGTAGCCCCCTTATCGCAGTGGAGAGAGAACAATGATCGGTAAATCAGGATTAGCTGTTGGGATGGTTGTCTGGTTAGCATATGTCGCCTGGATCGTTCACTACTACTCAGACACCTTTATGCAATTCTCCCGCTAAGCAGACAGGACCTTCGGGTCCTTTTTTTGCCCTCACGTCAGCCAGATTGGCCTGTGAGCCAGATATTCGTTATTATCGACTCATTCTGTGAGCCGAATATAAACGCTTATTCGGCTCATTCTCTCTGATAGTGAGCCGATTATGAGCGTGAACTGGATCTGGCAGCAGCCGGACTGGCCCCATTTTCAATGGCAGGATGCCGTGCTATTACCGCGCCTGCGCCATCTGCAGCAGCAGCGCGGTTTGCTGCTGGGCCGTGCCAGCCTGCAGTCAGACGCTGAGTCCCAGACGCTAGATACCCTGCTGAGCAATATTCTCTCCTCATCGGCGATTGAAGAGGAGCGTGTCAACGTGCAGTCAGTGCGCTCATCGCTGGCGCGCCGGTTAGGCGTAACAGAAGAACAGCCATATCCTGTTTCCGATCGTTCAGAGGGACTGGCCGCGATGATGCTTGATGCCATCAACAATCGCAGCCAGCCGCTGACGATGGCGCGATTATTTCAGTGGCATCACTGGCTCTTTCCGGCTGATGAATGGACGGTGCAGCGCCTGAGCGTTGGCATGCTGCGCGGCAGTGAGCCGATGCAGGTGATCTCAGGACGCATCGATCGCCCCACAGTGCATTTTGAAGCACCACCACGACAGGGGCTGGAGCCGCAGCTGGCGCAGTTCATTGCGTGGTTCAACAGCAGCCAGCATGATGTGATGCTGGACCCGCTGCTGCGCGCCGCCATCTGCCATCTGTGGTTTGTCACCCTGCACCCGTTTGATGATGGTAATGGTCGTATCACGCGAGCGTTAACCGATTTGGCGCTGTCGCAGGCCGACAGCCAGAGCATCCGTCTCTATGCCATGTCCCCTGCGATTCTGGCGCAGCGTGCCGGTTATTACCGCATCCTTGAGCAGACGCAGAAAGGCGGTCTGGACATCACCCACTGGCTGGTGTGGTTTCTCGATATCCTGGATGAGAGCCTCCAACAGGCGATGGCCATCATCGATCGTACCCAGCAGAAAGCGCGTTTCTGGCTGCGGCATCAGGGGGCCGGATTAAGCCCGGAGCAGGTGAAAGTGCTGAACCGGCTGCTGGACGGTGGCGAACAGGGTTTTGAGCTGGGGATCAGCGCCAGTCAGTATCAGAAGGTCGCCAGAGTGAGTAAAGCCACCGCAACCCGTCATCTGGCGGATCTGGTGGAGAAAGGCTGTCTTTACCGGCTGGAGGGTGGCGGCAGGAGCACCCGCTATCAGGTTAAAACCGGCGAGATGCCCTGAAGGCGTGATTGCTGAGAAAGCGGGGAGCATCGCGGCGGTGGCGATGCTCCGTTAAGCACGGGATTACCCTTTCAGCGAAGCCCCGTTGGTGGCGATGACCTCTTTATACCAGTGGAAGCTTTTCTTCCGGCTGCGCGCCAGCGTACCTTCCCCTTTGTCATCGCGATCCACATAGATAAAACCGTAACGTTTTGACAGTTCGGCTTTTGATGCGCTGACCAGATCGATCGGCCCCCAGCTGGTATACCCCATCACGTCTACACCATCTTCAATAGCTTCACGCAGCTGCACCAGATGATCGTTGAGGTAGCTGATGCGATAGTCATCCTGCACGATGCCCCCGGCGTCCGGCACGTCTTTCGCCCCCAGTCCATTCTCCACGATAAAGAGTGGCTTCTGATAACGATCCCACAACAGGTTCAGCAATGTACGCAATCCGACGGGATCAATTTGCCAGCCCCATTCAGAACTCTGCAGATGGGGATTTGGCACCATACTCAGAATGTTACCCTGCAGCTGCTGATTCAGCGTTTCATCAGCGGTGACGCAGCCGGACATGTAGTAGCTGAACGAAATGAAGTCGACGGTCGAGCGCAGTATCTGGCGATCGGCATCCGTAATATCCAGCTGAATGTGGTTGTCGCGGAAGAAGCGCAACATGTAGCCCGGATAGGCTCCCCGGCACTGAACATCGCCAAAGAAGAGCCATTTACGGTTCTCCTGCAGCGTTTCCAGCACATCATCAGGCTTACAGCTCAGCGGGTAAACCAGACCTCCCAGCAGCATATTGCCGATTCTGGCTTCCGGATTGATCTCATGACAGGCTTTTACCGCCAGCGCACTGGCGACAAGCTGATGATGGATCGCCTGATAAACCTCGCCTTTGCTGCTGGTCTCCGGCAGACCCACGCCGGTCAGCGGCGCATGCAGGGACATATTGATTTCGTTAAACGTCAGCCACAGGCTGACTTTGTGCTGGTAGCGGGTAAAGACCGTCCGGGCGTAATGCTCAAAGAAACCAATCACCTGACGATTGCCCCAGCCACCATACTGCTTAACCAGATGCCACGGCATTTCATAATGTGACAGCGTCACAAGTGGGTGGATATCATGCGCGGCCAGTTCGTCGAATAAGCGGTCGTAAAAGGCCAGCCCCGCTTCATTCGGTTGCTGCTCGTCACCGTTCGGGAAAATACGCGTCCAGGCGATTGAAACCCGCAGGCAGCTGAATCCCATCTCTGCAAATAACCTGATATCGTCCGGGTAACGGTGGTAAAAATCGATCGCCACATCTTTAAGACTCTGGCTGCCCGCAACGCGCTCCACTACCGGGCCAAAAATCCCCTGTGGCTGCACATCCGAGGTTGAGAGGCCTTTGCCCGCTTCACGCCATGCGCCTTCAACCTGATTAGCGGCAACCGCACCGCCCCATAAAAATGAATCCGGAAAAGTTTTCATCCTGTTCTCCTTTTATCGATGAGTGACGCTGAGTAACGGCGCACCCGCCGTGATCGCTGTCCCGGCCAGGGGAGTAACCTCCGCGTAGTCATCGCTGTTAGTAATAATGATGGGTGTCGCCAGGTCGTAACCGGCATCAAGAATCGCCTGACGATCAAACTCCAGCAGCAGGTCGCCGGGCTGAAAGGTGTCGCCCACGCTGACATGTGCCGTAAAAGGTGTGCCGTCGAGCCTGACGGTATCGATGCCGACATGGATCAGCATTTCTATGCCGCTCTGACTCAGCAGGCCGATCGCATGCCGGGTCTGAAACAGTGAGGCAACTTCACCTGCGAAGGGCGCGATGACTTTATTATCAGCGGGAATAATGGCCACACCCTGACCGAGTAATCCTCCGGCGAAGGTAGGATCCGGCACCTGATCGAGTGAAAGAACGGTGCCTGTCATGGGTGAGAGCAGATCATTTTCGTTGTGCTCTGCCGCGTCTGGCGCGGTGACACGGGGCATGCCGGCTACCAGCGTCATGCCACAACTCAGTATCAGCGCCAGCAGCGTACCGGCGATGCCACCCCATAGCGTGCCGTCGACACCGCCTGGTGGGATCATCTGGGCGATGGTGAAGATGTTGGCAAAGCCGAAGGAGTAAACGTGTGTCGCGCTGAATCCGACCAGGGCACCGCCGAGGGCACCCGCGACGCAGCCGAAGATGAAGGGACGGCGCAGCGGCAGGTTGACACCATAGACGGCCGGTTCAGTAATCCCAAAAATCCCGGCGGTCACGGATGAGCCCGCCAGCATCTTTTGCCGTGCATCCCGGCTACGCAGAAAAACACCCAGCGCCGCGCCGACCTGCCCCATGACGGCGGGAAGCAGCATGGGCAGCATCGAATCCTGACCCAGAACGACGACGTTGTTGATCATCAGTGGCACCAGTCCCCAGTGCAGACCAAAAATCACACAGACCTGCCACAGCGCGCCCATAGCGGCTCCGGCCAGCCAGGGTGCGAGGGCATAGATCCACTGGTAGCCGTGGGCCAGCAACTGACTCAGCCAGGTAGCCAGCGGGCCAATCACCAGAAAGGTCAGCGGTACGGTAACGGTCAGGCAAATTAAGGGCGCGAAGAAGTTTTTCATTGAGGCAGGAAGCCGCCGGGCGCTCTGTTTTTCCAGCCAGCAGCTTACCCATGCAGCAAGAATGACAGGAATGACCGAGGCGCTGTAGTTAAACCAGGTCACCGGAATGCCGAAAAACGCCTCCGTGATAGCCCCGGCCTGCTGGCTGGCATTAAAGGCGGCGATCATCGTCGGATGCGTCAGCGCTCCGCCAATGACCATTGTGATAAAGGGATTCCCCCCGAACTTGTTGCCTGCGGTATAGCCCAGCACCAGCGGGAAGAAGAAAAACAGTGCATCACTCGCGGCAAACCAGATTTTATAGGTTCCGCTTTCAACAGTAAGCCAGCCGCAGACCACCGCCAGCGACAGCAAGCCTTTAAGAATACCGGAGGCGGCCAGAATGCCGATAAAGGGGGTAAAAATGCCTGACACAATATCAATCAGCCGGCTGAAAAGGTTACCGGCATTGTGCTGATCGTCTGTTGCCGCAGGGATCTCATCACTCAGTCCGGCTTCGGCACGGACGGCCTGCCAGACATCGTGAACATGATTGCCTATCACCACCTGAAACTGACCACCACTTTCCACGACCATAATCACGCCCGGATTTTTCTTCAGGTTTTCAGCGTCGGCTTTCTGGTTATCTTTCAGTTTGAAGCGAAGTCGGGTTGCACAATGAACCAGACTGACGATGTTATCTTTGCCACCAATATGGCGCAGGATATCCTGCGCCAGCGTCTGATATTCCATCTCGGTTTCCTTAAAACAGATGCCCGCAGACACCCGCTGACTGAGCTAAAAATAAAAAAACCCGAGAACCTCCTCTTTTCAGAAGACGCGCTCAGGTTTTGCCTGCATCAAGCAGTAACAATCCGGTTTTAAAGGCTATCGCCCCTCTTTTCTCACCCGCTCGATATGAATGGCGAGAAACATGATCTCTTCAGCCGTCAGCTCTCGCTGATAGCGTTGTTGCAGATGCTGCGCGATTTTCACCGCGCATTTCCAGGCTCTGGGATAGTTATCTTTAACCGCGGTGTGCAGCGACACATCGTCATCGTCTATCACGGTGCGCGTCAGCATCCGCTGGGCAAAGAATTTCAGGTGAGTAACGAATCGCTGATAACTCAGGGAAGATTCGTCGTACTCCAGCTGCAGTTGATACTTCACCAGTTGCAGAATTTCCTGCATCACCCGGGTGACATGCATCACTTCCGGCATTTCATTGTTAAGCTGCGCGGTGACCAGATGGAGGGCGATAAACCCGGCTTCATCTTCAGCCAGTTCGACATGCAGACGCTGGGAAATCATCGCCCTGGCCGCCTGACCCAGCTCAAACTCTCTGGGGTAGAGACGTCTGATATCCCACAGCAACACATTTTTAATGGCCAGACCTTTTTTCTGCCGTTCAATGGCAAAATAGCAGTGGTCAGTCAGAGTGATGTAGAGACTCTCCTGCAATTTCCCCAGACGCTGCGTGGCAAGATCGATAATGCGATCGCAGGTAGTCATGACTTCAGCCGGGATCTGGTTTAATAATTCCGCCAGCCGCTGAACCAGCAGATCGCTTTGCAGGGCGAACACCTTCTCAATCTGCGCGCTATCCAGAGGGTCACCCGCGCGCTTCTGAAAGGCGAGCCCTCGCCCCATCACGACCTGCTCGCGCCCCTGTTCATCCTGAACCATCACCACATTATTATTAAGAATTTTGGCGATTATCATTGGCACCCCAGAAACAAAAAAACCTGACGTCCGGCAGAGGCCAGAAATCAGGTTTTGCCTGCCTAAGCAGTAACAATCCAGTCCCGGCACTCTATCAGCTTTCGTTACGGCCTCAATCTGTCAGGGCAAAAAGCGTGACAGCGATCGTACTCAGCTGATGTTTTAAAAGGTGACCACCGTCTTAAGCTCTGTGACCCAGGCATCCTGAGTGCGGGAAATCCCTGCCGGATGATGCCAGTACTGCAGACCGGGCTGCAGCTCAAGCCAGGAAACGGGCCGGAACCGGTAATAGAATTCGCCTCTGAGCGAATCACCCGGCACCGGATGATAGGCCACATCGTTATAGTCAGAGACACCACTGATCTGGTTCATTTCACGCTGGTTACGCGCGTACTGCTTACTCCCCTCCGTCCAGGTCAGGCCAATGCCAATCCAGTCTTCCGGACGGGCGTCAGACAGACCGCGGTAGCGTAGCGAAGCCGCATAAACGGAATGCATATAGTTCGTGCGCGGGTCGGCCAGACTCATGCTGAAGGAGGTGCTCAGACCGCGACTCGTATCCTGTTGATGCTGCGTCAGCTGCTGATTGAGACCGGCATAAAGAAACCAGGTCCGGTGGTGCTTTTGATAGCCCTCAGGGTCTCTGGCCCCCGCGCCGCCAGCGTGGCCACGATAGAGGTCTCGCTGCGGCGCATTGGTAAAGAGCACGCCCAGGTTATAGGCTCCTGGCAGACCTTTTATCAGAGGGCGGGCTTCGATTTCCACCGGCAGCAGCACGCCTTTACTGCCCCGGGTGGAAGCACTCCAGGCGTGCTGACGGCTGGCGGCATCCGGGTTCTGCTCCATCACACCGCCTTTTAAGGTGACGACGGGATTTAACCGGTACTCAAGCGTGGTGCCCCAGGTGTGCACGTTCCAGTTGTTCCAGGTCAGTGAGTTGGCCGATTTTCCGCCGCACTGCGACAGCATCTGGAAATCACAGGGGATGATCTGATCGAATGTCTGAACCTTGTTCATCATTCCGATGCGCCATGTCATTCGGCGGTCATCAAAGCTGCGCGCGAAGGTCAGCCAGCCCAGCCGGGTGATGGATTGCCCGCACCAGCTCTCCTGCGTGAGGTCATTCATATTCGCGCGAGGATCCTGAACGCGCCGTGTCGTTAAATCATCATTATGATTACGGTTGACGATATTGGCTTCAATACGCGCATCGGGAATACCGCTCCAGCGGGAGAGATCCTGATTAAAGGTTAATGCAAATTGATCGATATAGGCGACGTGGGAATCATGGTTATATCCGCCTCCGCCATTCCAGCCGATCTCATTCAGATAGCCCAGATTATAAGTAAACCCATTATCAGCAAGCGATTCACGTAATCCATACCTATCACCCAGAATGGGCTCGGGTGGCGGCTCAAATCCCAGTACGGTTCCGTGCCATTCCTGCGCCGACAAAAAAGGAGAAAAAGTCAGTAATAAGAGCGCCCACAGTTTTTTATCTATCATCATAAGACCTGTTATTTATTTTTAATCGTAAAAGGGCTTGCAGGAGACTTTTCAACCTCCTGTTAAACGTAAGGTAATAATCAAATTTATCAGTCACCTGTAAGCAATCAGCTGAAGCGAGGGCAAAAAAAAACCTAAACGTTCCACAGCGGTAAATACCGTGGAACGCTTAGGTTTTGCCTGGTGTGCAGTAGCAACCCTTCGCTGAAAACAGTGCCACCCTAACACTGCATTTGAATGCTGAAAAGTTATCGCTATTGTATTTCTGTAAAATGTGAGCTGATTAACGCTTAATATTGCCGAAAGTCATAGCAGCACGCATTATTGAACCCGATGTAAAATAAATATTAACAGGAAGTCAGAAAGCGCTCTGATTAACGTGTTTAATTAAATGCAATGAACGGTGCCGGGTGAGCGGTAGTGATTTAATTAACCCTGCCGTTTTAAAATTTCCTGCAGTGAATGCAATATTCTGAAAGCAATAAGCGCAGGAGCAATCCGTGTTTTTTCTATCGATGCTGATACTGCATTATCGGAGAGAGGATTACCCGTGCCGGTAAGGTGGGAAAATCGGGAAAGTTATGCAGAAAGGGACTTGCGCCAAAAATGCAGGTACAGATTCAAATCAGGTTAAGCAGCAGCGTTCATACTGCCTTTCAGAAACAGCAACGCCGGAAGGTTCGCTTCCGGCGTTGTGGTGATTATGCGGCTTTGACGGCGCGCACTTTCTTAGCAGCAGGTTCTTCCACCTGCTCATCCGCACCATCGTCAGATACCGCTTCAGGCATTACTGCTTCAGGTTCAGAAACCGCAGCCGCTTCCGGCAGTTTGCTGGTGCGGAGAATATGCTGCACCGCATCTTTCTGCTCGGCAATCAGCAGGCCCAGCGTTTCCGCCTGAGACTCATCCAGTGCAGGTTGATGCTGTAACAGCCAGTCAGTGAAGGCTTCGGCCATATCGAGCATTTTGTCGTAGGCATCGGCCTCTTTCTTATTGGCAAACGTCATCTTCTCTTCACCCTTTCTGACTACAACAAATTTTGTTTCAACAGCCATCTTTTCGCCCTCAGGTACTGTGTATACATACAGTATATCATGCCGGTTATGCTTTGCCAGCAGAGAATAGCGTTTATCGGTTGCATGCGGGCTAACCTTAACCGTGCGCAGGTTTTTTTCTTTTTCCTGACGCTTCTCTGCCGGAAACGACGCTGACTATACCAGCAACTCTTCGAGGAACATCGCCAGTGCCTTGCGCGGATCGTCCTCTTCGGAAACGATCACCTCGATCCCCCACTGCCCCAGCACCTCTTTGGCCACCGGGTTGTTGCGGTTGGTGAACAGGTACGATTTTGGCCGGGCGGTTGCCAGCCCGGTACGGCCCCACATCTTGGTCAGACGGTAGAACAGCAGGCGAATGTTAAAGTCGCTGATGCTGTAGCCGACAAACAGCACGGAATTGCCCATCACGTCATGGGTCAGTTTGATGTCGAGCGGCGAGTCAAAATAGAGACGTTCAAAATAGCTGCTCTCATCGAGCACAATCGAGGTGTCATCATCGAAATCGCCGTGCAGCTTGATGATGTGACGCTTATCTTCAGTCAGCGAGACCAGGTCAGCGGCGTTCGCTACTTTGTAATAAGGAACACCGTGCGCATCGTGCGCCGCTTCCAGCCAGCGATCGTAATTGGTGGTGTAGATGCGCGAGAAATTACCCTGCGTAATCATGGTATGAATTTCAGAAGACCGGACATCGATATCCGGGCGGTGCCACTCGCGATCCATCCAGCTGCGCAGCGGGCCAAGCGAACCTTTCTTCTGTTTGTAATATTCTGCCAGCGACAGATGCGTGCCATAGGTATTAAAGATTTTAGGGTCGTAACCCAGCTCGTTAGCCAGATGAGCAATCAGTTCATGCCACTCGGGAAGACCAAAATTGCGCGATATACCGGCACCGGCGAACAGAATCAGTTTGCCGGAATCATAGGCGCGTTTAAGTTCAGGTTTCATGCCACTCCCCGCGAGGTTTTTAAAAAGGTGGCGAAGCGATCCAGCGCGATGCGCCGCATCGAGATCTCATTCTTGAGTTCGCCCATTTCTGCAAAGGTCTGCTCATAGCCTTCGGGAATAAACACGCAGTCCCACTGGAAGCCGCGCGTCCCGGCAGGTTTCGCGGCGATGGTACCGCGCAGTTCGCCAGAAAACTGGTACATTTTGCGGCCATCGCAGTACCCCAGCACCGTTTTGGCCGTCACGGCCTGGCTGTCGAGTCCCTGCACCAGCGCGGTAAAGCGCTCCGCGTCCAGGCGGTTCCAGAAAATGCGGGTCAGACCGGCGGGCAGACCATTCAGGCCATCCAGATAGAGGCCGGTATGCTCCACAAACAGCGGCCGGCCAATCAGGGAAAAGGCTTTGGTCAGTTTATCGCGCACCAGGTCGAGCTCATTTTCGGTCTGAATTTCTTCGATGCGACGGGCGATGGGCAGAACTTCGACCCCGATGGGTTCGAGTATTTTGCGCACCTCAGCCAGTTTCGGCTCATTGGCAGAAAGGAATCTGATTTTCATGGGGCTTCCAGGTTAATTACTCCGCCACGCACTGAATTTTAACGGAAACAAGCGGGCAGGATAAATCAGTAACGCTGAAGAGTGTAGCCCAATTCGGTCAGGCGCTGCGAACAGCGCGCGGTCAGACGAGAGAGACGCAGGCGGTGATGCGGCCTTGTTCTGGCACGCAAATTTAATGCAGCGCCGGTGCGGCCACCGGCGCTGCGGACTCAGTAAACAATGCCCGGTGGATTCACCGTCGATTGTGCGATGGCTTCATCCTGTTCGCCCCAGCGGGCTAATACCTGCTGATACTGCCCGTCTTTGATAGTGCCATCCAGCGCCGTCTGCAGTGCGGGGGCCAGGCCATTGCCTTTTTTGGTGGTTACGGCCACCCACGCGCGAAACGGCCCGCTCCCTACCAGCTTTGTCTGCCCGCGCGACGCCACTTTCCATGCCGCCATCGAGTGAGGGCCAAAGATGGCATCGGCCCGTCCCGACAGCAGCGTCAGCGTGGCTGAAGCATCGTCAGTGAGATAAACCGGCGTTACCGCGGGCAGACCGTTGGCCCGGTTCTGCTGATCCCAGCTCAGCAATATGCGCTCCTGATTGGTGCCCGACGAGACGATGATCCGCTTACCGGCAATATCAGCAGGCCGATCAATCCGGCTGATGTGACTGTCGCTTTTCACCGCAAAGGCGTGATTGTCGGCACGATAGGTCGCAAAGTCGAACTTCTTCTTACGCTCTTCGGTGACGGCAATATTAAACATCGCGACATCATAGCGTCCGGCGCTGATACCCAGCGGCCAGTCCTCCCACGACGCTGGCACCAGCTTCAGCTTTAATCCCAGACTGTCCGCCAGCAGTCTGGCGATGTCAGGATCGCTGCCGATCCGCGTCACATTGTCAGACGCCAGCAGCGACAGCGGTGGTGAGTTAGTGGCAGAGGTCGCGACCGTCAGCGTGCCAGGTTCAATAAAGTGGTAATCAGCCGGAATTTTTCTGATTGCCTCTGGATTAGCCGACGCATGGATCGGTGTCTCGTTTTGCAGAACATCAAGTTTCGCTGCCGCTGCATACCCCAGCGTCGGGAGCAGCGCCAGCACCGTGAACGTCAGCGCCCTCATAACACGCGCGCCAGAAAACGGCGGGTGCGTTCATGACGCGGATTGTTGAGCACCTGAGTCGTACTGCCCTGCTCTACAATCCGGCCATCCACCATAAAGACCACGTTGTCCGCCACTTCGCGGGCGAAGCCGATCTCATGGGTCACAATCACCAGCGTGGTGCCGGAACGCGCCAGCTTTTTAATCACGTCGAGCACTTCGCCGACCAGCTCCGGGTCCAGCGCCGAAGTCGGCTCATCAAACAGCATCACGCGCGGATTGAGCATCAGCGCCCGCGCAATGGCGATGCGCTGCTGCTGCCCGCCCGACAGGTGGCGCGGCCAGGCATCGGCTTTATGGCGCAGGCCGACAATATCCAGCAGTTCACCCGCCCGCGCTATCGCTTCCGGTCTGGTTAACTGCCGATGCGCCACCGGCGCTTCAATCAGGTTGTCCAGCACGCTGAGGTGCGGAAACAGATTGAAGTTCTGAAACACATAGCCGACGTTGATACGCTGCCGCAGAATCGCCTTCTCTTTCAGCTCATACAGCTTATTGCCGCGCTGCTGATAGCCGATGTAGTCGCCATCAATCTGAATGAATCCCTCATCGACCCGCTCCAGATGATTGATGGTACGGAGCAGCGTGGATTTACCGGAACCGGATGGCCCGAGGATCACCGTGACGGAGCCGGGCTCCAGCGACAGCGAGACATCATCCAGCGCTTTATGTTTACCAAATCGTTTACTGACGCCGGTAATGCTGATGGCACCGGTCGTGTGTGAGGTGCGGTAATCAATGGCTTCGGACATGGCTGATCTCCTCGGTCGGATGAAGTGGCGTGACGCGGTTGCGCCACTGTCGCCAGCGAGAGGGTTGCGGTTCACGCGTGACGCTGCGGGCCATCCAGCGTTCAGCGTTGTACTGAATTACGGACAGAACGGTAGTAATGATCAGATACCAGGCGGCTCCCACCATCAGTAGCGGGATCACTTCCTGATTGCGGTTGTAGATCATCTGGATGGTGTAAAACAGCTCCGGCATCGCCAGCACGTAAACCACGGAGGTGCCTTTCGCCAGGCTGATGATCTCGTTGAACGCAGTAGGGATAATGGCGCGCAGCGCCTGCGGCAGAATGATGCGGAAGGTGCGACGTGTCGCAGAGAGACCCAGCGCGGACGCGGCTTCCACCTGACCGTGATCGACGCCGAGGATCCCGCCGCGAATAATCTCCGCACTGTAAGCCGCCTGCACCAGCGTCAGACCGATCACGGCTGCCTGAAACTGGCCCAGTACGTTAATCGTCTGAAACGCGCCCCACGACAGGCCGGTAAACGGAATGCCGAGCGACAGGGTGTCGTAGAGATAGGAGAAGTTATAAAGAATGATCAGCACCACAATCAGCGGCAGTGAACGGAACAGCCAGATATAACCCCACGCCAGCGTGCTCAGCAGCCACGACGAAGAGAGGCGTGCCAGCGCCAGCAGCCCGCCCAAAAACAGGCTGAATACCGTGCCCAGCAGGGTCAGCAGCAGCGTCTGACCCAGACCGTGCAGGATGACTGGATCAAAGAACCAGCGGGCGAACACGCTCCACTCCCAGCGCGGATTAAAGGCCACCGACTGCACCACGCCCGCCAGAATAAACAGCGCGACGATAGCCCCGGCGGTGCGTGCCGGATAACGCGCGGGCACGACCTGCAGATGTTGATGTTTGCTCATCGTCACTCCTTAACTCGCTTCGGCGACGTTAACCACGCCGATCACTTTGATAAAACGCAGCCGTCCGTCGTGGGGTGGCTGGCCGTAACGTTCCAGGTCACCGCTGAGGTCAAACTGAGGCTGATACCCGTGACCGGTATAGAGCCGTACCGCCTCCGGCTGACGGAAGCCGGTAGTGAGGAACAGCCGCTGATAACCCGCCTGCAGGGCGCGACGCTCCAGCTCCTGCAACACCACCAGCGCCAGCCCCTGACGGCGCAGATCGCTGCGGGTCCAGATGCGTTTCAGCTCGGCGGTTTGCGGGTCATAGGGTTTGTAAGCGCCCATCGCAATAATCTCGCCGTCACGCTCCAGCACAATAAACAGCCCCTGCGGCGGCAGATACCATTCGGTCAGCTCCTGCTCTTTATGACGGGCAAAGTAGTCGCCGTAGCGCGCCGAATATTCACCGAACAGGCCGCCGAGAATCGGCTGCAGCTCCGGTGCCTCGGGCGACACTTCGCGAAAAGTGGATTCACTCATGGTCAGCTCCTTAGTCGCCCAGCCCGGCGGGATTGATTTCAGAACGGTCGATCTTCTCAACCCCTTCGCCCCAGCGGTTCAGCACCTTCTGATAATCGCCATTGCCAATCACGCCGTTCAGCGCGGTGCTGATCGGTTCCGCCAGCCCGCTGCCTTTCTTCACGGTAACGGCAATGTGTGCCGCCTTTGGCCAGCCGCCATCAACGCTGCCCACCAGTCGGGTTTTACCGGTCAGTGCTGCTTTCCAGGCACCGATCACGTTGGGACCGAAGTAGGCATCAGCGCGCCCGGCCTGCAGCGCCAGCGTCTGAGCGGCGTCATCTTTGGCGTAAATCGGGGTAAAGGCTTTCAGACCCTTTGCCTGATTCTCTTTATCCCACGCCAGCAGAATCGCTTCCTGGTTGGTGCCGGATCCCACGATGATCCTCAGTCCGGCGATATCTTCAGCTTTGGTCAGTGATTTAATGGGGCTGCTGGTTTTGACATAGAAGCCCAGCGAGTCTTTGCGGTAGGTGGCGAAGTCGAACTTCTCCTTACGATCTCTGGTCACGGTGATGTTGGAGATCGCCGCATCATACTTGCCGGAGGCAACACCCAGCGGCCAGTCTTCCCACGATGCAGGCACGACGTTGAGTTTCAGTCCCAGGCTGTCGGCGACCAGGCGCGCGATGTCCACTTCACTGCCGAGCAGGGTTTTGTTGTCATCGGAAAACACGGTCAGTGGTGGCGAATTCAGCGCCGCGACCGCCACGGTAAAGGAACCCGGCACCACAAAGTGATGACCGGCAGGCAGCTGCGCGATGGCATCCGGATTCTTCACGGTATTAATCGGCGCTTTATTTGCTTCCAGGCTGACGCGCTGGCCGTTATAGGAGACGCTGGTGTCCTCAGCCAGCGCATGGCTGCTGGCTGCCAGAACAAGCAGGGCGAGAAGACGCGAGGTATTTTTCATGGCTTGTGCCCTTAATGTGAGATGAACTGATTAACGGGTTGTTTCAGGGCGAAGCTGTCGCGCAGAGTACTGCCCGGATAGTCACGGCGCGTCAGGCCGCGAGCCTGCAGAATCGGCACCACGCGATCGACAAAACGTTCAAAGGTATCGGGCGTGCCGCCATTAATGATGAAGCCATCAGCGGCCTGGGTTTCGAACCACTGCTGCAGGCCATCCGCCACCTCTTCCGGCGTGCCGTGAAACAACGGACGCGGAGTGGCGGCTTCCAGCGCCGCCTGGCGCAGGGTATGCCCGTGCTCTCTGGCTTTGCGTTTGATCTCGTCAGTGGTGCTGCGGAAGCTATTCTGACCGATGTCGCCAATGTCCGGGAAAGGCTGATCCAGCGGATACTGCGAGAAATCATGATGGTCGAAGAAACGACCGAGGTAGTTAAGCGCATCGGTAATCGACACCAGTGCCGCCGTGGTCTGATACTGACGCTCGACGTCCGCTGCATCATCGCCAACAATCACACTGACGCCCTGGAAGATGTGCAGATCTTCGGGCTGACGACCGTTCGCCACCAGTTGCTGCTTCACATCCTGATAAAACGCCTGCGCGTCTTCACGGGTTGGCTGATGGGTAAAGATGGCGTCAGCATGCCGCGCCGCCAGCTTTTTACCATCGTCAGACGCCCCGGCCTGGAAGATAATCGGACGACCCTGCGGCGTGCGGGCGATGTTCAGCGGTCCCTGAACCTGGAAGAAGTCACCGTGATGATCGAGCGTATGCAGTTTTGCCGGATCGAAGAACTGTCCGCTCTCTTTGTCGCGCACAAAGGCATCCTGCTCCCACGAATCCCATAAGCCTTTCACCACCTGCAGATACTCATCCGCAATGCGATACCGCAACGCGTGCTCCGGGTGTTTCTGGCGGGAGAAGTTTTTCGCAGACCCTTCCAGCGGTGAGGTCACCACGTTCCAGCCCGCGCGACCGCCGCTGAGGTGATCGAGGCTGGCAAACTGACGCGCCACGGTAAACGGTTCGCTGTAAGAGGTGGAAACGGTACCGACCAGTCCCAGATGCTCCGTCACGCCCGCCAGTGCAGAGAGCAGCGTCAGCGGCTCAAAGCGATTGAGAAAGTGCGGGATCGACTTCTCGTTGATAAACAACCCGTCGGCGACAAACAGAAAGTCGAGCTTGCCCTGCTCGGCCTTGCGGGCAATTTTTTTGGCGTAATCCAGGTTGATGCTGGCATCGGCCTGTGCCGCCGGATGACGCCAGGCGGACATATTTCCCGATGCGCCATGCAGAATAGTGCCCAGCCGAAGTTGTCTTGTGGTCATGATGCTCTCTCTTTTTTAGTCGTAGCGATGCCCGACGACGGTGTTCAGAACCGTCGTGATTGAGCGGGCTGCAGATGAAGTCAGTTCAGAGTGGATTCCCGACATCGCGCATTAAGATGTTGCAGCGCCTGGCGGGCCAGTCGGGCGAAGTAGTCGGCGGCGGGGGCAATCAGCGCCTCATCCGGGGTAAAGCTGGCGTGGTGAAGACCAAAATCACTGGCACTGCCGATGCTGACAAACGCACCCGGTACCTGTTGCAGATAGAAGGCAAAATCCTCACCCAGCAGATGCAGTTCGGCGGCCTGCACCTGGTAGCCCGCCTGCTGCGCCACATCACGGCTGAAGTCTGCCCAGTGCGCGTCGTTGATCAGCACCGGCGGGCCAGGATGCCAGCTCAGCGTCGCCTGCGCGCCATGGGCTTCGGCAAAGTGCTCAACCAGCGTGCGCACCCGCTGTTCCAGTTCCGCGCGCAGCTGTAAATCGTGGGTACGGGCCGTGCCGCCAAACTCAACGCCGCCTGGCAACACGTTCCAGCTTTTGCCGCCGTCGATACGGGTAATGCTCAGAACCAGGCTGTCCAGCGCACTGAAGCTGCGGCTGGTGAGTCCCTGCAGTGCCTGAATAATCTGGCTGGCGGTAACGATGCTGTCGACGCCCTGTTCCGGATAGGCGGCATGTGCGCCTTTGCCGGTGACGCGGATGATAAATTTGTCCGTATTGGCGTAGAACGCCCCATTGCGGGTGGCGAAGGTGCCGACGGGCAGCGACGGCTCATTGTGCATACCAAAAATGGCCTGCACCTCATCCAGTACGCCTGCGTCGATAAACTGACGCGCGCCGCGTGCGATCTCCTCAGCGGGCTGAAACAGGATACGTACCCGGCCAGGCAACGCATCGGCCTGCGCGTTGAGCTGCAGCGCGGCACCCAGCATCACCGCAGTGTGCAGGTCATGACCGCAGGCGTGCATCACGCCAGGATGACGGGAATGAAAACGTACCCCGCTCGCTTCATGGATCGGCAACGCGTCAATGTCGGCGCGCAGGGCTATCACCGTCTCCCCGCGGCCAACCTCCGCTACCAGGCCCGTCTCAAGGGGATAGTCCAGCAGCCGGATGCCCGCGGCCTGTAACCAGCCGCGCAGTCGCGCAGTGGTCGCAAATTCCTGACCCGACAGTTCTGGCCAGGTGTGCAGTTCTCGTCGCCATTCGATCAGTTGTGACGCAGGGTTCATGATGACTCTCCACTGAGGTTCAGGCGGCAACCAGAGTATGTGTGGCCAGCAGTTCGAGTGACTTCAGGCGGGCAAACGGCTCGGTAATCGGCGTGTCGACAACAAACTCGTCGATATCAAAATTATGATGCAGTGCGTCCAGCTGGGCATGAACCTGCGCTGCCGTCCCTTTCAGCAGTGACGGCGTGCGCGGCTCTATTTTGTAATCCTGATAACCGCCCTGCCGCACATAGCGTTCGGCCTGCTCCAGACTGGCAACGTTGACGCCTGGGCCATCTTTCACCGCCACGTGATAATGACGCAGACCTGAAACCAGCAGGTCTGCGCCAGCGGGTGAGTCGGCCACCACCACCTGCACGGCCACCAGTGCGCGCTGGCCGTGACTCAGACGGGAGAAGGTACTCAGCGCGTTCTCCAGCAACTGCCGATCGCCATTGAGGTGAGCCGCAAAGACAAACTGCCAGCCCAGACTGGCGGCCAGCCGGGCACTCTCTTCACTGGCCCCCAGCAGAAAACGGTTAGTCGGACGTGACGGCAGCGGCGTGGCGGCTAAGCCCTCATCGTCGGGATGCGACTGCGACGGCTTCAGCCAGCTATCCAGCAGTCTGAGCTGTTCGGCAAAGCTCCCTTTTTTAGCCGCATCGACACCCTGTTGCAGTGCATGCGTGGAGAGCGGCAACCCGCCCGGCGCTTTCCCCACGCCCAGATCGATGCGGCCCGGTGCCAGGGAGGCGAGCAGGTTAAAGTTCTCTGCCACTTTGTAGGGGCTGTAGTGCTGCAACATCACCCCACCCGATCCGACACGAATATGACGGGTCTGGGCAATGATCCAGGCAATCAACACTTCCGGTGAAGGACTGGCGAGCTGCGCGGTGTTGTGATGTTCCGCCAGCCAGAAGCGGTGATAGCCCCACTCTTCTGCTAACTGGGCCAGTTGCAGCGTGCGCTGAAGTGCGGCAGTGGGCGACTCGCCCTGCAGCACGGGCGCTTTATCTAACAGACTTAATCGATATCCCATTCACCTGGTCCTTATTTATTCCGGTTGCTGACCAGTGTGCTGCGCCGTCGATTAGGGGTAAAACATCATATTGTTTTATGCTTTATTGGATTCGTCATAATGGGGAGGGCTGAAAGGAAAATGGAGGGTAAACGCGCTGAAACAGGGCCTTATAACACGTCCTGGCGGATAACGCTGTTTATTGCCTCATCAAAATGCGATGAAAACCGCTGAAATGGCAAAGGATTGCAGAAAATAATCTTAGGTATCGAGAGCTGTAAACGCTAAATAACAGATCTCATCGATCATTACCTGTGCACAGGAATAACGGGATAAATGATTAAATGCCTAAGGCCGCTGAGAATTTTGTTTCAGAGGGAAATAGCGGGTATTGATAATCGCCACATTGACTTCGCAGGGCACCCCGTCATCGAGAAAAACGGTTTCATTAAGCTGGATGACCGCATCGCCTTCCGCTAATTTAAGCAGCGTCAGTGATTGGGTATCCGTAAGATTGACGGCCGTTAAATGCTGGTCTCTGAGCTGGACTTTCTTTCCCGTCACTTCTTCAATGTAGGAATATTTGGAGATTTCCAGCTTACTGAACTCCATGCTGTTAAACATATTTACCGGCAGGTGAATTTGCTCCAGCGCGACCGGAATGTCATCGAAACACATCAGGCGTAAAATTTTATAAATCTGATCGCTGTTCTTTATGCGCAGTGCCTGGGCCATGTCCGCTGAAGGGACTCTGATAATACTGACCGAAATGATTTTCCTGACACCTTTATGGCCATTTCTTTGCGCCTGATAATCAAAAGGTGAAAGCACATGATACCTGTGGGCCTGGCTACTGACCTCAGTGGAACCCACAAAAATACCCGATCCCTTCACCCGGTATATTCTCTGCTGCTCCACCAGAATGCGTGTGGCCTCTCGCACCGTTGCGCGTGTTATGCCGATATTTTTGGCAATGGATATTTCGGTATCCAGCTTTTCCCCAGGTCGAAGGCCATCATCCTTAATTTTATTGAGGATGTAATCAACAACCTCTTTTTGTTTCTCAGTCATGCCATCAACCATTGGCTTTCTTCCCCTTTGAGTGAAGGACAGGCTCCTTCTAATCCGTGTCAGTACAGTTCTGCCTGACATTGCCGGATGAGTACCACTGTGGCTCGCTGAATATGTGATCAACTTAGCAAATTGGCACTGATGTTAAGCCTGTTCAGCAATATTTTAATTTTACATGTTGTGTCCGTACACGTCGAAGGACATCATCAGGATGACTAGACATCTTTAACATGTACAGATGTGATGACAAAAGTGAAATATAACTTTGTGTCCGCAGTGAGAAAAATTTTTTATCTTAACTGATTGAGAACACGCTCTTTTACGCATCTTACCCCCTTTATATTCCTGTGATTTAAGTGGGATTGGGTTTTCAGCGGGTTCAGTTGAAAAGGGATGGAGGGAGTATTTCTCAATAACTGACTGTACATACTCAGACATTTTTCAGCAGGAGCAAGGCGATGTCACACCTGGCTAAGTGGTTAAACAACGAGAAAATTCAGTATGTCGAAAGCGTTGCTGACTGGCAGGAAGCGTTAGTCATTGCGGCACGTCCTCTGCTCACCGAGGGCGCCATATCGCAGGATTACATTGATGCCATCATTCGACAGAAAGAGGAGATCGGTCCCTTTTTTGTTATCGCACCGCAGATTGCCATGCCCCACGCCCGCCCGGAACAGGGCGCGCACAAACTGGGGTTGTCGATTGTGCTGCTGGGCACACCCGTGAAGTTTGACTCCGACGAAAACGATCCGGTGAAGGCCATATTTATGTTTGCCGCGCCGGACAGTAACAGCCATATCGAAATGATTTCTGAGCTGGCAGAGGTTTTGTCAGATGAAGCGATCATGGCACAGCTCTTCAATGCCACCAGCAAAGAAGCGCTCACGACGATTTTATCGGGCGTCTGAAATGCCCGCTGAAACACGATTTTTGATCAACAGTTAACGAGGTTACATATGAAAATTATGGCGGTGTGTGGTTCAGGTCTGGGCAGCAGCTTCATGATGGAAATGAACATCAAAAAAGTGCTTAAAACAATCGGCGTTGAAGCGGAAGTCGAACATTCCGATCTCGGCTCGGTGACCCCGGATGTGGCGGATGTTTTTGTGATGGCAAAAGACATTGCTTACAGCGCCAACCTTCCGGAACAGAAGGTCATCATCATCAACAACATTATCGACCTGAAAGAAATAGAGCAAAAAATACGCGAGTATTTTGAGAAAAACTGACACTAATAATCAGATAAACACCTTACCCTCGAGGTTAATATGTTTACTCAAAATCTTTTGCAGTTCGTCGTCGACGTGCTGAAAGTGCCCTCAATATTAGTCGGACTGGTGGCATGTTTCGGACTGATTGCGCAGAAGAAGCCGTTTCCTGATGTTATTAAGGGCACGGTAAAAACCATTCTGGGCTTTCTGGTGCTGGCAGGCGGAGCGACCGTTCTGGTCGGTTCCCTGACGCCGCTGGGCGACATTTTCAAACATGCGTTTGATGTTCAGGGCATCATTCCTAATAACGAAGCGATGGTCTCTATCGCCCTGGCTAAATATGGTGCGCCAACCACGATGATCATGGCCTTTGGTATGGTCGCCAATATCGTCGTCGCCCGCTTTACCCGACTGAAATATATCTATCTTTCAGGACATGTGACGTTCTATATGGCCTGTATGATCGCGATTATTTTATCGGTTGCCGGTTTTGAAGGTGTTCAGCTCATTTACACCGGGTCACTGCTGTTAGGTATTCTGATGGCGACCTTCCCGGCGATAGCTCAGCCCTATATGCGTAAGATCATCGGGGGTGACCAGGTTGCGCTGGCGCATACCGGCACCATTGGCTATGTCTTGTCAGGCTGGATCGGATCTGTCGTCGGTAAAGGATCTAAATCCACCGAAGAAATGAACATGCCAAAAAACCTCAGTTTTTTGCGCGACAGTACGATCTCCATCTCGCTGACGATGATGATTATTTACTTAATCCTGTCGGTCTCTGCAGGTAAAGAGTATGTGGAGGCCAACTTCAGTCATGGCCAGAACTACCTGGTATACTCCTTTATCCAGGCCATTACCTTTGCGGCGGGCGTCTTTATTATTCTGCAGGGTGTGCGGTTAATTCTGGCTGAAATCGTCCCTGCCTTTACCGGCTTTTCAGAAAAACTGGTGCCGGATGCCAGACCCGCGCTGGATTGCCCGATTGTCTTCCCTTATGCCCCGAATGCCGTGCTGGTTGGCTTTATCTCCAGCTTTGTCGGTGGCCTGGTGGGGCTGTTTGTGCTCGGTCAGCTGCACTGGGTATTAATTCTGCCGGGCGTGGTTCCCCACTTCTTCTGTGGTGCGACGGCGGGTGTATTTGGTAATGCGACCGGTGGCAAGCGCGGAGCGATTTGCGGTGCCTTTGCGCATGGCCTGTTAATTACCTTCCTGCCCGTCGCCCTGCTGCCGGTGCTCGGACAGATTGGGCTGACCAACACCACTTTCTCAGATACCGATTTCGGCGTGACCGGCATCCTGCTGGGTAATATGGCTCACTTTATGGATAAGGGAACCATCACCCTGATCATCACCGGTATTTTTGGCCTGTTAGTGATTTATAACTTCATGGCCAAAAAGAAAGTGCCTGCTGAACCGGATGCAGGGTAATCAGAGCGCGTAATAACCCCGTAAGGGCATTTAGCCCTTTCGGGGTGTTTCTGTTTCATCTGCTTCCGGCCCCGCCCTTGTACCCGGCTGAATGAGCCTCAATTTGCATCGCCCTGGGTCACCACTCGCGATATTTTTAGCCCGCAACCGACCTGTAAATCCCCCCTCATCCCCCGCTAACTGACAACTCACTGGCGCTCATCACCTCTAAAAAAGGACTATTCCGATCGATAAAAGTGATCTGCGTCACAGTTTCTACATTAGGTGCGCTAATAAATAAAATTTAACAACAAAACATTTGAATGATAATGATTAACATTTACACTCTCATCCGCATATAACAAAGCGTTTAACGCTGCCAAATCCACAAATAATATGCGGTATTTTCTTTTTTTAAGGTGAAAACCCTGATCCACAAGGTTGTCAGGGATTTTATCTGGTTAGTTAGTTTTATGTTTACTGGAGTTGTTGAGCGGACATCCAACGCTGCTGGCTTAAAGCCGGCAGGGTCACTGGTATTAACGCACAGGAACTGAACATGCTTTTACGCTCATCCACTCAGGCGGCACGGGATCTCGCACCAGCCTCGAATGCCAGCGGTGCCGAAACGGCCATTTTTAACGATCAGCAACTGGCGGCCTGGTCTCAGCAGACTCAGGAGGTGCTGGCGCTGATGACCCGCACCGTCACCGGCGTAGAGAAACCCTTCAGCGGTATTCTGCCCCACGAACTGGCCGCGGAGTTCAGCGAGGTCGATCTCGATCGTCCGCTGGGCAACAACGATGATGCGCTGGCAGAGCTGAGCCAGCTCTATCTTCGTGACGCGGTCTGGTTCCATCACCCTAAATACCTGGCGCACCTGAACTGCCCGGTCGTCCTGCCCTCGCTAATGGCAGAGCAGATTATGGCGGCGGTGAACAGCTCGGTCGATACCTGGGATCAGAGCGCAGGCGGTACGCTGATTGAGCAGAAAGTGATCGACTGGACGCTGGGCCGTATTGGTCTGCCAGCCGGTTCGGATGGAATCTTCACCAGCGGCGGCACCCAATCCAACCTGATGGCCATGCTGCTGGCCCGTGACAGCTGGTGTGCGGCACATCATCCGGGCCACCTGATTAAACACCGTGGCCTGCCTGAGACCGCATCCAGATGGCGGGTGTTTACCTCAAAACTCAGCCACTTCAGCATTCAGAAATCGATGGCGATTCTGGGGCTGGGTTATGACGCGGTTATCGCCGTTGATCACGATGACCATTACCGCATGGACGCAGAATGTCTGGCGCAGGAAATCGAGCGCTGCCTCAGTGAAGGGCTGATCCCGATTGCCGTGGTTGCCACTAGTGGCACCACCGATTTTGGCAGCATCGATCCGCTGCCAGCAATTGGCCGTCTCTGTGACGATTACGGTTTATGGATGCACGTTGATGCCGCCTATGGCTGCGGCCTGCTGGTCTCTGAAAATCACCGTTCACGCCTGAATGGCATCGAACGTGCAGATTCCGTGACCGTCGATTATCACAAATCGTTCTTCCAGACCGTTAGCTGCGGCGCGTTTTTTGTGCGTGACAGCCAGAATCTGAAGCATGTCACGCATCATGCGGATTACCTGAATCCGCTCAGCGCGCAGCAGGAAGGCACACCCAATCTGGTCAACAAAAGTATTCAGACCACCCGCCGTTTTGATGCGCTGAAAATGTGGCTGACGCTGCGTGTGATGGGCCCGGCGGCGCTGGGTGATGCCTTCGATACTCTGATCGATCTGACGCAGGCCGCGCACCAGTTGTTAACTGCGCATCCTGCCATCGAAGTGCTGCATGCGCCTGAGCTGACTACCCAGATTTTCCGCTACGTTCCCGGCAAACATGCCAGCGATGCGCAGATCGACGAGAT
Source organism: Pantoea sp. Lij88 (assembly GCF_030062155.1). Lineage (NCBI taxonomy): Bacteria > Pseudomonadati > Pseudomonadota > Gammaproteobacteria > Enterobacterales > Erwiniaceae > Pantoea > Pantoea sp. Lij88. Next base: position 627,129 of record NZ_CP118267.1, read on the forward strand.
CAACGCCGCAATCCGTAAAGCGCTGTTCCGCTCCGGTAATGCGGTGATCGCCGGAACCAAAGTCGATGGACGTCAGTACCTGAAATTCACCCTGTTGAATCCCACCACCACCATCGCCGACATCGAAGATGTGTTGAGCCTGATTGCGCATTATGGCCGCGAGCAGGTTCGTGCCTCTGCGCTGAACGCGGCGAATCAGGGAGCGATCTGAAATGAATAATCCTGTTTACGATTTTATTGGTATCGGCATTGGCCCCTTCAACCTGAGCCTGGCCTGTCTCAGTGAGCCGGTTGAGGGGCTGAACGGTATTTTCCTGGATGAGAATCCGGGTTTTGACTGGCACACCGGCATGATGCTGGAAAGCGCGCATCTGCAGACGCCGTTCATGGCCGACCTGGTGACGCTCGCCGATCCGACCAGTCCTTACAGTTTGCTCAACTACATGAAGGAAAAGGGAAAGTTATACTCTTTTTATATCCGTGAAGACTTCTTCCTGATGCGCAAAGAGTATAACCAGTACTGCCAGTGGGCCAGCTCACGGCTCTCCAATCTGCGCTGGAACAGCCACGTCGAATATGTCAGCTACGATGAGGCGGCCGGGATCTATCACCTCCAGGTGACCGATACTCGCAGCGGTGAGAAGCAGCGCTATCAGGCACGTCATCTGGTCCTCGGTACCGGGCCTAAGGCCTGGATGCCGGCGTGCAGCCAGCCGCACCGTCAGCGCCTGACTCACTCCAGCCACTATCTGGTCAACAAAGCGGAACTGCAGCAGAAGCGTTCGATCACCGTGCTGGGCAGCGGCCAGAGCGCGGCGGAAATCTACTACGACCTGCTGACCGATATCGACCGCTTTGGCTATCAGCTCAACTGGATCACCCGCGCGCCACGCTTCTATCCGCTGGAGTACACCAAGCTGACGCTGGAGATGACGTCGCCAGAGTGGGTCGACTATTTCCACGCCCTGCCCGCCAGTAAACGCGATGAACTGAATGCGCGGCATAAAAACCTCTATAAGGGGATTAACAGCAGCTTAATCAATGACATTTACGACCTGATGTATGTCAAACAGCTCGACGGGGATCTCAACGTCAACCTCTTTACCCACTCGGCGCTGACCGCGATGCGCTGGCTGCCGCAGGGAGAGTTCGAGCTGACGCTGCATCAGGAGGAGCAGGATTGCACCTTCACCCGCCGGACCGAAGGACTGGTGATGGCGACCGGCTATCACTACCAGCCACCGATGTTTTTAGAAGGCATCCACGCCCGCCTGCGCTGGGACGACAAAGGGCGTTATGACGTGCAGCGCAACTACAGCATCGACCATAACAATCAGATCTTCGTGCAGAATGCCGAGCTGCATACCCACGGCTTTGTCACGCCGGATCTCGGCATGGCCTGCTACCGCAACTCGGTGCTGCTGCGTGAACTGACCGGACGCGAGGTCTATCCGATCGAGCGTCAGATCGCCTTCCAGACTTTCCCGGCTAAATCGGAGCACTGAGATGAAATCAATACTGTTCAGTGCGGCCCGTCCCGCAGGCCAGTTTACCTTGAGACCCATGCTGGAGAGCGATGCGCCGCTGATCCACAGTTGGGTGACCCGCGATTACGCCCGCTTCTGGGGGATGCAGCAGCAGAGCCTGAACCAGGTTGCGGAGTTCTATCAGACGCTGACCGCATCCGATCCCCATGCCGCGCTGATTGGCTGCTGCAACGACGAGCCCGTCTGCCTGATTGAATGCTATCGCGCCTGCGACGATGAGGTCGGCAGGTTCTATCCGGCCGCGCCCGATGATTACGGCATGCACATTCTGATCGCCCCGGCCAGCCAGCCGATTAAAGCCTTCAGCTGGCAGGTCTTCACGCTGGTGATGGACTACATGTTCAGCCGCCCCGAGGTGAAGCGCGTTGTGGTGGAGCCGGACGTGCGCAATGAAAAAATTCACGTGTTGAATAAACGCGCCGGATTCCGCTATCAGCACACCATCGATATGGGCCATAAAACTGCCTGGCTGGCCTTTTGCCAGCGGGAAGATTATCAACACGCGTTACAGCAGGAGTCGCAGACTATGAACACCCCCTCTTCACTGACCGACGGCACGCATCTGACGGGCGACAACTGGACGCAGGCAAACCGCATGCTGATTCGCAAAGCGATTGCCGAATTCGCGCATGAGAAAATCATTACCCCGCAGGCGTCAGGTGATGGCGGCTATCAGCTGGCCGTGCCGGGCGGTGAAGCGACCTACCATTTCCGGGCGGCACGGCTGGCGCTGGATCACTGGGAAATCGACGTGGATTCGCTGCGTAAGCAGGAGAACGGCCACGATCTGCCCCTGAATGCCCTGAAGTTTATCGTGGAGTTCAATGGAGAGATCGGGATTCCGCAGTCGCTGCTCGCGACTTACATGGAAGAGATCAGCAGCACCCTGTGCAGCAGCGTCTATAAGCTGCAGAAGAATAATCCCGACAGCCAGGCGCTGGTCGCAGCCGACTTCCAGACTGTGGAAGCGGCGATGACGGAAGGCCATCCCTGCTTTGTCGCCAACAATGGCCGTATTGGCTTTGATGCGCAGGATTATCTGGCCTATGCGCCGGAAGCCGCCGCGCCCGTTCACCTCATCTGGGTCGCCGTTCACCGCCGCAACGCCCATTTCTCCAGCCTCAGTGAGCTGAGCTATGAGCAGCTGATGCGTGATGAGCTGGGCGACACCACCGTGAAACAGTTCAATGCTCAACTGGTGGACAAAGGGCTGGCGGTTGAAGACTACATCCTGATGCCGGTGCATCCATGGCAGTGGCAGAACAAACTGCTGACCGTGTTTGCAGCGGACATCGCCAGTCACGATATCGTTTATCTTGGCACCGGCGACGATGCTTACCAGGCCCAGCAGTCTATCCGCACTTTCTTTAACCGCAGCCAGCCCTCAAAACGTTATGTGAAAACCGCGTTGTCGGTGCTGAACATGGGCTTTATGCGCGGTCTGTCGCCCTACTATATGGCGACAACGCCGGCCATTAATGGCTGGCTGGAACAGCTGGTAGCAAATGATGCCTGGCTGCAACGCTGTGATTTCCGCGTCCTGCGCGAAGTCGCCTCCGTCGGCTATCACAACCGCTACTACGAGCAGGCGATCAAAGGCGATTCCGCCTACAAAAAGATGTTTGCTGCGCTGTGGCGGGATAATCCTGCCGCCAGCCTGCAATCCGGTCAGCGTCTGATGACCATGGCCTCATTCCTGCACGTCGATCACCACCAGCAGGCTCTGCTGCCCGCACTGATCGCAGACTCCGGTTTGCCCGCGGATCAGTGGATAGCGCGCTATCTGACCTGCTATCTCAGTCCGCTGCTGCACTGCTTCTATCAGCATGACCTGGTGTTTATGCCCCACGGCGAAAACCTGATCATGCTGCTGGAAAACAACGTGCCGGTCAGTGCGTATATGAAGGATATCGGCGAAGAGATCGCCGTCATGAACCCGGACGCGGTGCTGCCGGAAGGGGTACAGCGTCTGGCGGTCGATGTGCCGGAGAACCTCAAATTACTGTCGATCTTCACCGATGTGTTTGACTGCATCTTCCGCTTTATCAGCGCGATCCTGCATCAGTCAGGAACGCTGCCGGAAGAGGCGTTCTGGCAGGCGGTGGCGCAGTGCGTGAAGGATTACCAGAATGCGCACCCGGAGCATGCCACTAAGTTCGCGCGCTATGACATGTTCGCGCCGGAGTTTACCCGCTCCTGCCTGAACCGCCTGCAGCTGGCGAACAATCAGCAGATGATTAACCTCTCTGATCCTGCCGAGAACCTTAAGTTTGCTGGCACGCTGATCAACCCGATTGCCCGCTGGCGCTAATCGTTACACTGTCACTCATAGAATGCGGTCACTCGGGTGGCCGCTTTTTTCATGGTTTTATTGCAGGAATTCGTAATGGCTTCTTTTTTACCGGTGGCGCAACTGACCCGCCGACATCTTATCTTCCCGCTGTCGCTGGTGTTATTTGAGTTCGCCACCTATATCGCCCATGACATGATCCAGCCGGGCATGCTGCTGGTGACGCAGGAATTTAAGGTGGGCCCGGAATGGGTGTCCACCTCGCTGACCGCCTATCTGGCCGGGGGGATTCTGCTGCAGTGGCTGCTGGGTCCGCTCTCGGATCGTATCGGTCGGCGTCCGGTGCTGCTCAGCGGCGTGGCGTTTTTTATGCTTTCCTGCATCGCGACCCACTGGGTGCAAAGCATTGAGCAGTTTGTCCTGCTGCGGTTCCTGCAGGGGATCAGCCTCTGCTTTATCGGTGCAGTAGGTTACGCGGCAGTGCAGGAGGCGTTCACGGAGTCGCTCAGTATCAAAATGATGGCGCTGATGGCTAACGTCGCCCTGCTGGCCCCACTGGCCGGTCCGCTGGCGGGCGCGGCTTTTCTGACCGTAGGTGAGTGGCGCACCCTGTTCTGGCTGATTGGTGCTGTCGCGGCGCTGTCACTGGCCGGATTATGGTATGCCATGCCTGAAACGGCGGGCGATCGTCAGAAACCGCTGTCGCTGCGATCGATAATCAGCGGTTACGCGGCATTGCTGAAAGATCGTCAGGTGATGCGCGGTTCGCTGGCCATCGGGCTGGTCACCGTGCCCTGCATCGCCTGGGTCGCGCTGTCACCCGTCATCTTGATCCACGGCGCGCAGTTCAGCCGCATTGACTATGCGCTGCTGCAGCTGCCGGTCTTTGCCGCCATGATCGCGGGCAACCTGACGCTGGGGCGATTATCCAGCCGTCTGCCGATTGAACAGCCGATTAGACTGGGTGCCTGGCCGGTGGCGTGTGGACTGGCCATCGCGGTGACCGCCACCCTGCTGAACCCGCAAAGCTATCTGTGGCTGACCGCCGGAATGAGTCTCTATGGCTTTGGCACCGGGCTGGTTAACGCCGGACTCTATCGCATGACACTTTTTTCCAGCAGTGCCGGCAAAGGCAGCGTGGCGGCGATGCTGGGGATGGTGAGTATTCTGATTATTGCGCTGGGCAATGAAGCCGCTAAAACCGCCTATTTCAGTTACGGCACCGGTGGCTTCAGCATGGTGAACCTGATCTGCGGTCTGCTGTGGCTGGGGCTGGTCAGCGCTTTCCTGCGCGCGGGTCAGCGGAGATTATGCACGGAATCATAATTAACCTGCGGTAAGTAATTAATAAAATAAATCGTGGAATGGCAGAACCTTATTTGCCATTCCGCAAACGCACAACACCGATTTAATCCCACCCACTCCCGCATTTATTATTTTCAGATAAGCTTTGACCAAATCGTTACTTTATCTGTGTGTTGCGTCATTCGATGATGATTCCGCCTGCTGAGGCAATTGATAACAAAGGAATTCACCATGAAGACGTTATTTGCCATTAAACCGCGTACACGGACGCTGGTTTTTACCTTACTTGCCGGGACGCTCACCTTTAACGCCGTGGCCGCGCCGGTCAAAGGCGGGACGCTGATTTATCTGGAACAGCAGGCACATACCAACCTCTATCCGCCCGCCGGCGGCTTTTACCCTAATGGCGGCATTCTTAATCAGATCACCGATAAATTAACCTGGCAGAATCCCGAAACGCTGCAGGTTGAACCCTGGATTGCAGAAAGCTGGACGACTAACGCAGACAAAACCGAATACACCTTTAAATTACGTCCGGGCGTGACCTTTTCTGATGGCACGCCATTAGATGCGAACGCGGTAGCGAAAAACTTTGATACCTACGGGCTGGGAAATAAAGCGCTGCGCCTGCCGGTTTCGGAAGTGATTAATAACTACGACCACAGCGAAGTAATCGATCCGCTGACGGTGAAGTTCATTTTCAAAAAACCGTCGCCCGGATTTTTACAGGGCACCGCCACGATTGGCTCTGGGCTGGTCTCGCTGAGCACGCTGGCGCGCAGTTTCGATCAGCTGGGCGATGCGCGTCATATCATCGGCTCCGGGCCATTTGTGGTCAGTGATGAGAAGCTCGGTCGCGAAGTGGATCTGGTCGCGCGCAAAGATTATCAGTGGGGGCCGAAAAACATCCGGCAGCAGGGCCCGGCTAATCTCGACGCGATTAAAGTGATTGTGACGCCGGAGGACAGCGTGCGCATCGGTGCACTGCTGGCGGGCCAGGCAGGCCTGATCCGTCAGGTGCAGGCCTACGATGAGAAGCAGGCTAAAGATCAAAACTTCCCGGTCTATGCCGCACCGACCCGGGGCGTCAACGACAGTCTGAGCTTCCGACCGGATAATCCGCTGGTCAGCGATATCCGGGTGCGTCAGGCGCTGCTGCATGCCACCAATGCGAAGCAGGTGGTGGAGACGCTCTTCTCACCCAATTATCCGCAGGCAACCTCCGTCGTCGCAACCACCGCTGCCGGTTACGTCAATCTGGCGGACAAACTCACATTTGATCTGGCGAAATCGAAGGCATTGCTGGACCAGGCGGGATGGAAACCGGGCGCAGACGGCATCCGCGAGAAAGCGGGTCAGCGCCTGGCATTAACCGTCTATGAATCCCTGCCGCAACCGCAGAATAAAGAGGTGCTGCAACTGGTCGCCCAGCAGTGGCGACAGGCGGGCGTTGCGCTTACCGTCAAAGCGGGTGATGCGGGCAGCAAAACGCTGGATAACCTTGATCCCCTCAAAACGCCGCTGAACGTGACCGAAGTGGGCCGCGCCGATCCCGATGTCATTAAGAGCAGCTTCTACCCGGCCAACCGCGACAACCTGCTGCAGAAAGGAGGTTCCAGCGACAAAGTGAAAAACTTCCGCGACGACAAACTGAATGCGCTGCTGGTGGCTGTCTCTTCCGAAGTTGACCCGGCAAAACGGCTGCAGCTGACCGGTGATGTTCAGCGCTATCTGCTGGACCAGGCCTATGTGATTCCGATCTTCGAAGAACCGCAGGTTTATGCGGGCGCGCCCTCGCTGAAAGGGGTCAGTTTTGAAGCGGTAGGCCGTCCGGCACTCTATGGTGCCTGGCTGGAAAAACAGTAACCGGAGGTGAAG